>CAZYSY010000158.1:0-22245 GCA_964650295.1 uncultured Caldilineales bacterium
GCGGGATGACGCCGCGGCCGTGGCCGAGATGGCGCGAGTGCTGAAGCCTGGCGGCCGAGCTGTCATCTTCGTGCCCAATCGCCTCTATTTTTTCGAGACCCACGGGCACTACTGGAAGGGCGACTATCACTTCGGCAACACCCCCCTCATCAATTACCTGCCCGACCGCTGGCGCAACCAGCTCGCACCCCATGTGCGGGCCTATCGCAAAAAAGATTTACAGCGCTTGTTCGCCCCCTTGCCCCTGCGCATCATCCACTGGACGCAAATTTATCCCGGCTACGATAACATCATCGCCCGCCAGGCCGCGCTGGGCAAAAGCGTGCGCGGCATCACCCGCTGGCTCGAGAAAACGCCTTTGCGGGCCTTTGGTCTTTCACATTTCATGGTTGTAGAGAAAAATCTGTGAGACAAGAAGGATCGACGGTATCAACTTTTGGGCCATGTGTAACCATTTCTTTTTGGCGGTGAAGTGATTTTTGAAGAGTTATTGTAACGATTTTGCGGATTACGTCTCTAACTCGACGAACCTTGCTGCGCATTGTTTTGTCCGCCTCTCTTTTATGGTCGGGCAGCAGGAAGGGCGGTTCGTTCAGTAATAGGTACGGTTGTGTGCGGAAGGGACACACATGAGGTAATATCTATTACCGTCGACAAAATTGATCCAGCGTCACTCAGTTTTCTTGATCTTGATGAGAGCTTCGGTGGGAACCATTTTGATGGGGGCGACGTTTTATTAACAAGACGCTTCCAACAATGCCGACTTCTTTTCGAGGAGGAAAGAATGAAACATTCACGAATCATTATCGTTGTTTTTTTGCTATTGTCGCTATTCGTTATCGCTTCGTGTGCTGGCGCCCGCCAACCCGCATATGAAGAGGCTGTGAACATGGAACCAGCCCCGGCTGCGATGGCTGAGAAGGCTGTTCTTTCTAATGCGGATGTCGAAATATCCATGCAGGGGAACGCAGGTCCTGCTTTGGAACAGATTCAGAATATGCGGAAAATTATCTACAATGCCGATATGTATTTGGTTGTGAAGGATACTGAAGCCGCTGCTCAACAAATTGAGGCGATGGCCCAAAACATGGGGGGCTATGTGGCGCGTATGAATGGTTATCGTCAAGATGATAGTATTGTTTACGACATCACCATTCGCATTCCTGCAAACAAGTTTGATGCCGGGCGTAGCGCTTTGCGCAGTATGGCTGTGCGGGTAGATCATGAAAATATTAGTACGAATGATGTGACGGATCAGTATTACGACATAGACGCCCGTTTGCGTACATTGAAAGCGACCGAAGAAGAACTTACTGAGCTTTTGCGTGAAACGAGAAAGCGTGGGGGAAAGGTCGAGGACATTATGGAAATTTATGATCGGCTTGTGCAAATCCGCAGTGAAATCGAATCGTTACAAGGACAATTGAATCGCCTTGACAAGTTGGTTTCTTTTTCAACAATCGATATTCATCTCGAACCCTCGGTGCTTTCAAAACCTATCGAAGGGGAAGGTTGGCGCCCGGCGGAGGTTATCCGGAAGAGCCTCGGCACCCTTGTCGATGTTTTGGCTAGTTTGGGCACATTGCTTATCGAATTCGTAATCATTGTTCTGCCTGTACTGATTCTTATTTTGCTTCCAGTGCTCCTGCTCGTTTGGTTGATTAGAATTTGGCAGAAGCGGCGCAGTCGTGCAAACAAACAAGAGGAGGAGGCGAAGGCGTAATCAAAATCAGCCGTCTCCAGTAAAATTAAGGTTTTGATGCGTTTCAATGTTGAGACAATTCGCTCCCCCAAGAGTCCTCCGGTCTTTGACAATCCGGGGGACTTTTCGTATTATCCATGGTTGCATCCACTTTTTATTTTGCTCACAGTAAACAATCATGCTTCGAAAACTATGGCAAGAATGGCTGCGTATTGCTCGTCATATCGGCAATTTTAACGCTCGTGCGCTCATCACCCTGGTTTATTTCACCTTGTTGGCTGTTTTTGGCATTGCGTCGCGATTACTTTCTGATCCGTTGTCCATTAAGAAACGCCCCGGGCCAAGTGCATGGTTAGCACGCGCGACGAACGATATCGATATTGAATCTGCGCAACGTCAGGGTTGATTTTATTCTCATGTACATACTTGGCATTTCTTGTTTTTATCACGATAGCGCTGCAGCGTTGCTTAAAGATGGCGCTTTGATCGCCGCTTCGGATGAGGAGCGTTTTAGTCGCATCAAGCATGATAATGGTTTTCCACATCATGCAATACAGTTTTGCTTAAGCCAGGCGGGGATCGAGCCAGGGGATTTGGAGTATGTGGTGTTCTACGAAAAACCACTTTTGAAATTTGATCGTATTCTTCGTTCTGGATTGGCGACATTCCCAAAGTCGTGGTTAGCTTTCCGAGAGGCGCTTATCACATGGATGAATGAGAAATTGTGGATAAAAGCGCTGTTACAGGAGGCGCTTCCAGATGTGCCCAAGGACCGATTTCTTTTTGTCGAACATCACCTTTCGCACGCCGCGAGCGCCATGTTTACTTCACCGTTCGAAGAGGCCGCCATCGTGACCCTGGATGGCGTGGGCGAATGGACAACTACGGCAATTGGTAAAGCAGTTGCAGATTGGACCGGGCAAGGCGTGAATCGGATTGATTTGTTAGAAGAAACTCGTTTTCCGCATTCATTGGGGTTGCTTTACTCGGCATTCACCGCATTTCTGGGGTTTCGTGTCAATAATGGCGAATACAAGGTCATGGGCATGTCGCCTTACGGCGAACCGCGATACATTGATCTGATCGAGAAGGTGATAGACGTGAAGGGGGATGGGTCTTTCTGGCTGGATATGTCCTATTTTGATTTTCACTTTTCCGCCACCCGTACATTCAGCGATAAATTTATCAAGCTGTTTGGCGAACCTCGCAGGCCCGAAGCAGACTTCTTCACCCTTACGACCCATCCCCTCAAAGATTACCCTGGATGGAGTGATGACGCGGCCAGAAGGAATCAGCATTATGCCGATGTTGCCGCTAGCATCCAGCGTGTGACAGAGGAGACTATACTTAAGATTGTTCGTCATGCTCACGAACTAACTGGCAGTAAAAATCTTGCCATGGCTGGCGGTGTGGCGCTCAACTCTGTGGCAAACGGTCGAATTTTGCGAGAAAGTCCTTTCGAAAATATTTACATCCAGCCCGCTGCGGGCGACAATGGCGGGGCGCTGGGAGCGGCGCTGTATGCATATCACGCACTACTAAATCAGCCTCGCAAATTCGTCATGGATACAGCCTACTGGGGGCAATCCTTCTCCGAAGCAGAAATTAAAGCCTTTCTGGAACGTGAAAATATTCCCTATGAATATATAAAAGATGAGGATGTGTTGACGCAGCGTATTACGGATGCACTCATACATGGAGACGTGGTGAGTTTATATCAAGGCAGGGCGGAATGGGGACCACGAGCTCTGGGCAATCGTTCGATTTTAGCTGATCCTCGCCGGGGGGAGATGAAGGAGATCGTAAATACGAAGATTAAGTTCCGCGAGCCTTTCCGTCCCTTTGCTCCTGTGGTGCTGGAAGAAGCCGCCAGCGAGTATTTTGAGATTGATTCTCCCGAAAAACAGTTCCTCCCTCGTTTTATGCTTATGGTTGCCCCTGTCAGAAAAGATAAGTGGGATGTGATTCCAGCCACCACCCACGTTGGCGGCAGTGGTCGTTTGCAAACGATTCGCGAGGCGTGGAATCCCCGTTATTATCACATCGTCAAGCGCTTCGGTGAGGCGACAGGCGTTCCTGTTGTGCTGAATACTAGCTTCAATCTGCGAGGCGAACCCATTGTTAATTCACCGGCCAATGCCTATGCCACATTCATCAATAGCGGCATCGATATGCTGGCGCTGGATAAATTCTTAATCCGAAAGCAGAAGTAATTTGGAGTGTTGCAATGATCAAACGACTTGGTATTATTGGTGAATTGTTTCGCTTCTTGTGGGATCAGAAACTTTATTGGATGATTCCGTTAGTTGTAATTATCGTGTTGGTGATTGTTGTCGGACTTTTGGGTCAAACAACCGCGGTTGGCCCATTCATTTACACCCTGTTTTGATCATCGTTGATCAATTGGTCACATTTGTCAGGATGCATTATACTTTTATGTGAGATGAAGATCTGGTTATTTCGGGCGGTATGAGCTCATTTGGATTTATTTCCGTCCCGAAATTATTTGCCGATATACAAATTTCATCATCAGGAAACCTTATGGCGAAGAACGATCGCGAGAAAGTCCTCGAAAACGCGTTAGCAACTATCAATAAGCGATTTGGCGAAGGCGCTGTTATGAAACTCGGCGACGCCTCTGCTTTGGAGATCGAAGCGATTCCCACCGGTTCGATCACACTCGATGCTGCTATTGGTGTGGGAGGGATGCCTCGCGGTCGGATCATCGAGATTTTTGGCCCTGAATCGTCCGGAAAGACAACCCTGTGTCTGCACACCATCGCAGAATCCCAAAACCTAGGCGGTATTTGCGCCTTCGTGGATGTAGAACACGCCTTGGATCCAGCTTACGCTCGTAAGATTGGTGTTGATGTCGATTCGCTTTATATTTCTCAGCCCGATACCGGAGAACAGGCGTTGGAAATCGCCGAGGCTCTGGTGCGCTCTGGAGCTGTGGATGTGGTGGTCGTTGATTCTGTGGCGGCTTTGGTTCCTCGCGCCGAGATTGAAGGCGAGATGGGGGATAGCCACATGGGGTTGCAAGCTCGTTTGATGAGTCAGGCCATGCGCAAGCTTAGTGGCGTGGTTAAGCAAACCAATACGGTTATGATTTTCACCAATCAACTCCGACAAAAGATTGGTGTGATGTTTGGAAATCCAGAAACTACGCCAGGGGGCATGGCCTTGAAGTTTTACGCCTCCGTACGCCTCGATATTCGCCGCATCCAAAGTTTGAAAGCCGGTGGAGAAACCATCGGTAATCGCACTCGCGTCACGGTGAAGAAAAACAAAGTTGCTCCTCCCTTCAAGAAAGCTGAGTTCGATATCATGTTCAATGAAGGGATTTCACGATCTGGCGAAGTGCTGGATCTGGCGGTAGAGAATGACATTATCGAGAAGCGTGGCTCTTTCTATAGTTATGAGGGCACTCGTTTGGGCCAGGGGCGCGAAAACGTCAAAGCTTTCCTGAGGGCAAATCCGGATCTTCTCGCTGCCATCGAGGATCAATTACGGGCGTTGATGGGGCTGCCGCCTCGTCCTCGTCCGAAGACCGAAGGTTGATTTTTTCCTTGAAGGCGTTAAAACCATGCGCAATGCGCGTGGCAGAGGATCTGTGGAATTCAGTCCCGACTTTGAATGATTGATTTTTTCATTCATCATCTTGTATGTTCAAGGGTGTAGAATTGTCCTGGTCTCGCACCAGAACGCTACATCCATCTTCCACAACCGTTCTGCCAGGCGTTGCGTTCTTTCGGATCGTGACGCTTTTTTATTACTCATGTCAGGTATCATTACTCGGTTGGTTTATCAAAAACGCAACAAGAACCGGGTAAGCATTTTCATCGATGATAATTATGCGTTCTCTTTATCAGAAATTTTGGCCTCCTCTTTGCAACTGGGCCAAAGTCTAAATGATGACGAGATCGCACATCTACGCGCACTCGACCATCGGCAAAGCGCCATGGATAAGGCGTTGCGTCTTTTGGCTCGTCGCCCTCGTTCTCGTTATGAAATCGATAACGCTTTGAAACAGGCTGGATATGCTGACGAAATCCGAGAAAGCGTTATTGCCCGTCTCTTCGAGATGGACTATTTGGACGATCTGGAGTTTGCCCGATGGTGGGTAGATAACCGATCTGAGTTTAATCCCCGCAGTATTCGGGCGTTACGCCAAGAACTTTATCAAAAAGGCGTTTCTGATGCGGTAATCTCAGAGACATTGGCCCCATTAAATGATGAGTCCCTTGCTATTGCTGCAGGACGTCAGCGAGCATATCGTTGGCAGCATCTTTCGCGAACAGCGTTTGATAAGAAGATGTTTGAGCGCCTTCAGCGTCGTGGTTTTTCATATTCCTCTGCTCGTTTTGCCGTGGATTATCTTTGGGAGCAGCTTCATCAGGATGCCGACACTGAAAAAGATGGCAATTTTGATTGATGGATGCTCCGATATGTGTATAACGACCCCCATTTTATAGGAAAAGACTATGCAACCGATTGTTATTGTTTTCGCTGTCGTAATTGGCCTGATTTTTGGCGTGGCGGCAGGCTATTTTCTCGGCGTTTGGAACAAACAACGTCAGGATGCCGAAAAGCTTGCGTCCGCCAAACAGCAGGCAGAACGGATTGTTAGTGAGGCCAAAGATAAAGCTTTGAAGCTGGAATTGGAGGCGAAGGATCGTTCCATTGCCCTACGCAATGAAGTCGAAGCGGAAATGACTCGCCGCCGGCGCGAATTGAGTCGGTTGGAGGAGCGGGCTCAGCGACGGATGGATCAGCTTGAGCTGCGCTCTGAGAATCTCGAAAAGCGCGAACAACGGCTAAATCAGCGCCAGAGTCAGTTGGATAAACGTCTGGCCCAACTCGAAAAAGCAGAAGAGCAGTATCAGGCTGAATTGGAGCGCATCGCTGGCATGACGCAGGAAGAAGCTCGTGAAGAAGTCCTACGCCGAACAGAAGCCAAAGCCCGCAGTGAAATGGCCCGGGTAATTCGTCAGGTGGAGGCGGAGATTGCAGAAATGGCTGACCGTCGCGCTCGCGAGATTGTCACTTTGTCCATCGAGCGATTGGCTTCCGATGTCGTGGCCGAGAGCGTTGTCACAGCTGTGCCTCTGCCTTCCGATGATATGAAGGGGCGCATTATTGGCCGTCAGGGCCGTAATATCCGTGCAATCGAGGCCGTGACGGGCGTGGATCTGGTAGTGGATGATACGCCCGAAACCATTATCATCTCAAGCCACGATCCTATCCGTCGCGAAGTGGCCCGACGCGCCCTTTCCAAATTGGTGCAGGATGGACGCATCCATCCCGCCCGGGTGGAAAAGGAAGTTCGCAAAGCGCAAGATGAGGTCGATCGCATCATCCGCGAAGCGGGTGAGGAAGCGGCGTATCAGACCGGTTTCCAGGGATTGCATCCTGAATTGCTAAAACTAGTGGGACGATTGAAGTTCCGCACCAGTTATGGACAGAATCAATACTATCATGCAATTGAAACCAGCCATCTGGCGGGGTTGATGGCTGCAGAATTACATGGCGATGTGCGAGCTGCCAAGATGGGGGGACTGCTGCACGACATAGGCAAGGCTGTCAGTCATGAGGTGGAAGGGCCTCATGCTCTGGTTGGCGCTGATATTGCTCGTCGTTATGGGGTGCCTGAGAAGGTGGTTAACATTATTGCCGCCCATCATCATGAGGTTGAACCACAATCATTGGAAGCCATTCTTGTGGCTGCAGCAGATGCTATCTCGGGCGCCCGTCCCGGCGCCCGCCGTGAGTCTCTCGAAAACTACGTCAAGCGCCTCACTGCTCTGGAAGATATCGCCAAGAGCTTTAAGGGCGTTCAACAGGCCTATGCCATTCAAGCGGGGCGAGAGGTGCGCATCCTGGTCAAGCCAGAATTGATCGATGATTTTGGCGCCATCGAGCTTTCGCGCAACATCGCACAAAAGATCGAAGATAGCCTGCAATATCCTGGCCAGATCAAAATCACAGTCATTCGCGAGACGCGAGCAGTCGACTTTGCCATGTGATTGAGGCGAAGGAATTACCTTTATGGCGCAGACAACTTTCATGCCGTCTGCGCTTTTTCTTTTGCATCCAGTTTGTGGGTGCGGGGTGAAAGCCATAAAAAAATGCCTGTCGACGCCAGGGCCAGGATAAATGCAGCATACCATACCCAATTGGGGTTGCTATGATCCATGATGAAGCCTGCCAGTAATGGTCCCATAGCCGCAGGAATCGCCCAACTGAAACCGAATACAGCCAAGTAGCGCCCGCGCATGGTCTCTGGCGCCAACAGTGAGACCACCGATTGAGAGACTGGTGCAATAAGCATTTCCCCAATAGTGATGACGATCATCGCCACAACGAAGAGTGCAACACTATCCACCACACCATACATTCCGAATCCGACGCCATAGAGAAACGCACCCATTGCGATGACATGCAATGGGCGGAATCGTCGAACCTTACGCGTAACAAAGAACTGGAAGATCACCACCAAAAGCGCGTTCATGCTAATGAGCCAGCCATAATGCTGGGGCGGCACATTGTGTATATCTCGCAGATAAACCGAGAGCGAGGTGTTCATTTGAATGTAAACGATGGAAGCCAGAATAGAAGCGGCGATGAACAACATGAACACCTTGTCTTTTAGCGCCACCCAATAACCGGTGAACGTATCGGTAACACGTTCATGATCCCGATACGCTTCCGGGGCGGGCAGTGATTCTTTGATGAAGATAAAGACAATGACTGCGGTGATGGTGCTCGCCACTGCGTCGGTGATGAATAGGGCTAGATAAGAGCGGGTGGCCATAAATCCTCCGATGGCCGGGCCTATCGTGATTGCCAGATTCATCACCACGCGCATAAGTCCATACCCTTCTGCCCGCTGTTCTGGTTTGAGCAAGTCCGCCACCATGGCTTGTCGGGCGGGATCTCCCACATTGGCAAACAGTCCTACCAACACCGCCGCCACGAAAAAATGACGGACATCAGCAGCGAAGCCCATGCCCAAGGTGATGAGCGCACTGGCCACAAGTCCCCAAATGATCATCCGTTTGCGCCCGAAGCGATCAGAGATCGCGCCGCCGATGACGCTGCCAAGGATGGCGGAGATCGAGAAGATTCCGAAAATAAGTCCCACTGTCGTCATTCCCACATTGAACCGGGCCGTGACATAGAGGGTGAAGAAGGGGAAAAGTAGCGCTCCGCCTAATCCATCGATGAAACTAGCGCCCAGTAACAGCCAAAATTGTTTGGGATACTCTTTGAAGAGGTGTTGCAGGCGGGGAAATGAAGGCATGAATATGAAACCGCCAAAGGTGCGACCCGAAATTATTCTTGATCTGACTGTTCCTTCTCGATGGATTCGATCTCCGCTTCATCCGATTCCAAAAGCTTTCGCCACTCTTCCAGGCGTTTGGCAAAGGCTTGCGTCAGACTATCGCCTTCTTCGGTAACAAGATTGCTGCCCAAATGATGGCTCAGGCGCAACAGTTGCGAACGCGCACGAGAGAGGCCATAACTGGCTGAACGCTGGCTGGCTCTCCAGAAGGATATCTCTTTCTCGGTTGGAACACCCCATTGAATAGCCGCACCCGCCCAGGTCAATCCTGCGCCAAATCCCACCATAACGATATTATCATTGGGCTTGACCCGATTTTGCTCGATGGCTTCGCACAAGGCGATGGGAATCGAAGCGGTGGATGTGTTGCCGTAATATTGTAAATTTCTAAAGACTTTTTCGTCGGGGAGTTTTAGGTTTCGCATAGAGACAGCGATAATACGCTCATTGGCCTGATGAGGGATGACGAGATCCACATCATCTACCGAAAGTCCAGCTTTTTCCAAAACCTGACGGGTGGCGTCGGCCATGATGCGCGTCGCAAAACGAAACACGGCGCGACCATTCATTTTGATGAAATGTTGGCCCGAGGCCACTGTTTCCATGGTTGCGGGCATTTTACTGCCGCCAGCAGGTAGAATGAGCAAATCTCCGCCCGAACCATCGCATCCCATTTCAGTGGAAAGGATGCCACCTGGCACAGGACTGCTTTGCACCAATACAGCGCCTGCGCCATCTCCAAATAGCACGCAAGTGTTTCGGTCTGACCAATCGGTAATACGGGAAAGTGTTTCAGAACCAATGACCAGCACATTGTCCGCCTGGCCTGAAGCAATGAGTCCCTTGGCCAAACCTAGCCCATAGACAAATCCAGAGCATGCCGCGCTGAGATCAAACGCCCCGGCATTCGTCGCTCCGATTAAATCCTGTACAATGCACGCAGTAGCTGGAAATGTGTGTTCTGGCGAAGATGTGGCCGTGATGATCATATCCACTTTGCTGGCTGGCACGTCAGCAACTTCTAGCGCAGCTCTCGCAGCCCTGGCGCCCAAAGTGGCCGTCGTCTCCGTTGGGTCGACGGCAATTCGGCGTTGGTGAATGCCTGTGCGCGAACGGATCCACTCATCACTGGTATCTACAATTTGTTCCAGTTCGTGGTTTGTAACCACGCGATCGGGTAAGGCCTTGCCCCACCCCACGATATGTGCGTAGCGACCAAAGGGCATCATGCCTGAATCATTGACCATCCTCATAGCCTCCCAGAACCAAGGTGCTATTATGTCCGCCAAAGCCAAAGGAGTTGCTAATGGCATATTTCAATTGTGCCGGACGCGCCACGTTGGGCGTGTAGTTTAGATCGCATTCGGGATCGGGATTTTCGTAATTAATGGTAGGAGGAATGATGTTATCGCGAATGGCCAACAGTGAAAATATGGCCTCGATCGCTCCCGCTGCACCCAGCATGTGACCTGTTACCGACTTTGTAGAGCTGATCTTCACCTCATAAGCATACTCTCCAAAAGCAGATTTGATTGCTTTTGTTTCTGCAGCGTCGTTTAATCGCGTGCTGGTGCCATGCGCATTGATATAGTCAATATCTTCAGGTTTGAGCCCCGCGCTTTGAAGCGCCTGAACAATAGATTCTGTGGCTCCCAACGAGTCGGGCCTGGGCGCGGTGATGTGATATGCATCGGCAGTGGCGCTATACCCCAGTATTTCACCGTAGATTTTCGCTCCCCGGGCCAGCGCATGTTCTAACCTTTCGAGAACTAAAATCGCAGCGCCTTCTGAGAGCAGAAAACCATCGCGGTCTCGGTCGAATGGGCGAGATGCCTTGTTTGGTTCGTCATTTCGTCGCGAAAGCGCTCCTGTGCGATCGAAGGCTGAGACGGTAAATTTATGGAATCCTAGCTCGACGCCCCCTGAGATCATGACATCGGCCTCGTTATGAATGATGGTGTTATAAGCCTCGCCCACCCCGTAGTTTCCTGATGCGCAGGCGCCAACGACGCCAAAGTTTTTGCCGCGAAAACCATAGTCTATCGCGATCATTCCTGGAGCAGTGTCAATGAGGATGGCCGGTACAGTAAAAGGGCTAATCCGACGGGCGCCCTGTTCGTGCATGATGTCATAACCATCAAGCATGGCATTGACGCCACCAATGGCAGAACCAATAATGACGCCAGCTCGAGTTGGATCGACCGACTCTCGCGTCAGTCCAGAATCATCCATGGCCATCTTGGCCACGGCCATGGCATGCGAAACATATCGGCCATATCGACGTGCGATTTTTTTCCCCACAAAATCTGCAGGATCAAAATTCTCAAGAGGGGCGATGATGCGGGTGTTGAGATGCGAAGCATCGAAGCTTGTTATGGGTTTGACATTTGGGCGTCCTGCGACGACGTTTTTCCAGATTTCATCGATTTCATTGCCAACTGAGCTAATGGCAGCGATGCCTGTGACAACAACGCGGATTCTTTTTTGCATAGTAACAATAGACCTTGTACATTTGGAATGTGGTTTGGCGTTCAGAATTTGGCGGAAGCATTACGGTTGCAATAGTTGATAACACCTATTCGTTGGGGTTGACGCGCAAAAAGCATTGAACCACAATACTTGGGGAACATTTGTAGATAGCTCCAATTCAATAGGCCCGGCACCAGGTGCGTTTCAATTTCGGGGCAATTAGTCTGATGATGCGCAGGTCGAGTGAACTTGGACTCTGCAGGCGCTGCCCCCCCTCCACCTTAGTTTCCTTCCTCGCTCCGAGACCGGCGAGGAAGAGTTGTAGAAAGGTGTTCAGATAGCGCCGACAGTCACCCTCTATCGACCCGAAAGGCGGAGGCCATCCCCCAGCCGCAGGCCTGAAGCGCCCGACCGGAGTCAACTAAAAGCGCGAAAAACATATCTATTTTGAAACGCCCCCGGGCAACTTTCTGATTGCCAACATGAAAGAGGATGCTCTGAAATTGTCTGGACGTAAACATGAGGAGATGGAGGCGAATCGTCCACATCCCTCCATTTGGCCGACCTTCGCCTTTTTGTCTATCCCCGTCTCGTAAGTTGTAATTATCTCCAAGATTAATTTCAAATTCAGATCATCAAATACTTAGCTTCGAATTCATATAAAAAGGAATGTGTGTTACAGAAAAGAGCACATGCGATCATGGCACTTTTTGGTAACAGTGGCATAATGAGTTATCCTTTTGGTGTACTTCGTTTGTATATCTATTCGTCATTATGCTAATTATCCGATCTACGGAGAAAGGACGACGCTCATGCGCAAAATTGTTGATCTTGGCAACTTTGGAGAATACTTGCATTATGGCATGCCCTTGGCGCTGGTAACTGTATTAGAGGATGATAGTAGCGTCAATGTTTCTACCATTGCATCCATGACCCCTTTACCTGGAGAGCCATCGCGGCTGATTATGGGCGTTTTCGAGGAAAACTTCACCAGTCAATTGCTGGAAAAACGTGGCGAGTTCGTCGTGAATTTCGTAACGTCGGAAATGCGGAGCATTGCTCGAGCTTGTGGCATTTATTCTGGTAAAGAGGTTGATAAATTGGAGCTTTGCGATCTTCATCTCTTACCCGCCCAACAGGTCGGCGCTCCTCTCATCGCCGAATGTCCGCTCAACATCGAATGCAGGGTGACCGATGTGCTAAAATTGGATGGATTGAGTCTCTTCGTTTCAGAAATCTTGGTTTTAGAAGTGGATGAATCCATCTCTGACGGACACGACGGCGTTCTGATTGAAAAATTAGATTTGCTGTTCTATGCTTTCGGTCATACATTCGCCCGCGGCCCCATGGTCGGCCATGGTCCCATCTAGGCCATTTAATTATAAAGGATGGAGCATTATGATTACATTTGCTCTTGCTCTTCCCCCATTGTCCGACAAACAACAGCTACAACTGGAAGAGACGTTGCTTAAAGTTCCCCATGTAGACGCGTTTGCGCTGAACAGAGGAACAGGCAAATTCGAGATCACTGTGGAAAACATGAATGAGGTTCTCCGAGATGCTGTTGCTGCGATTTATGGCTGGGCCTCTGAGCACCCGGGATTATTGATGCACATGAAAGTCGTCTGCACCAATGGCGCTGAAATGTTGCTGGGAACGCATTCCCCCAACGACATCATTCACTTCCTCGCCACTTGCTGAGTCTCACCCGTGGCTGAGTACAACGTATACACGAGCCATGACCCAGGATGGCAGGAGTCTGAATGGGATGCTTTTGTTCAAGAGCATCCTTTTTCTCATCCTCTACAATTGAGCGCATGGGGACGGTTGAAAGAGGCGTTTGGTTGGGAAAGTCAACGTGTGGGGATTGTTGTTGGCGATAATCTGATTGCCGGCGCACAAGTGCTTTACCGGAGGTTGCCCGGGGTTCCATTGAAAATGGCCTATATTCCCAAAGGTCCGATTGTGACGTGGCAAGATGCCAGACAAACACAGCAATTGTTCGCAGCCATTCACCAACAGGCGCGCAAACGGGGGGCGGTCATGCTGCGCATCGAGCCTGAATTGTCAGATGACCGCCAACACCGTCAACTACTATTCCAACAGGGATTTTCGCCCGCCTCCCATTCGATCCAGCCTCGAACCACGGTTTGGATCGATCTAAAGCAAGGTGAGGATGAAATACTGGCCCGAATGAAACAAAAGTGGCGCTACAATGTGCGCCTGGCCCGACGCAAAGGGGTGCAAGTGCGCCCAGGCGACAGTGCCGACCTGGAACGATTTATCAGTTTGATGCAACTAACAGGAAAACGCAAAGAATTCAGCGTTCATGTTCCCGATTACTATCGCACATTCTGGAAGTTGTTTTCGCCCTCAGGGCATGCCCTGTTGTTCGTGGCTGAGTTCAATGGGGAGATGTTGGCGGCGATTATGGTTGTGCTGCTAGGGAGCCGCGCCTATTATTTTTATGGCGCTTCAGGCAACAAACACCGTAACCTCA
This sequence comes from uncultured Caldilineales bacterium, assembly GCA_964650295.1. Classification (GTDB taxonomy): domain Bacteria; phylum Chloroflexota; class Anaerolineae; order J102; family J102; genus M2005. Next base: position 14,017 of record CAZYSY010000158.1, read on the forward strand.
TGCCAAGCCACTTGTTGCAATGGGAAGCCATGAGATGGGCTAAAGTTCATGGCTGTGTTGGTTATGATTTATGGGGGGTGCCTGATGAGGTGGGAATTAATCCCGAAGCCCCCATTCCTGATCCGCCCGTAGGGATGTGGGGCGTGTGGCGCTTCAAGCGCGGTTTTGGTGGCGAGATTGTGCGTTATGTGGGCGCCTGGGATAAGGGATACTACCTTGGCGTTCTCGCCCTTGCCCATCGCCTGGGCTACTGAAAACAGCCTAAAACAGAACAAAAAAACGAATTTGTGTCAGGCAACCAGAATACTGATTACAGCGAACATTACGGGCCTGTCACCCATAATGGACGAGCCAAATTAATGGGGCGTACATTGTTTTCTTCCCCACTTTTTTGTGATGCATCAGGTCCTGGATAAAGCCCAACCAACCGTCCTTTCATATCAAGAACCGGCGCACCAATGTTAGATTGACTCAGTGCAATATCGGTGATTATCCATCCCCGCTCCGATTGAATCGATGCATCGGCGACAAAATCAACTGCATGGCCTTCCCCCAGAGCTAAAGCTCTTCCCAACAATGTCCCCGCGCCCTCACCACTGGCCGGAAAACTGATAACAGCAATAAAATCATTGAGCTGAAGGGCGTCAGAATCTCCTATCGGCATGGGGTGCAAGTGAAAACTATTCGGCAATGGTGATCCATCGTGCGTGGCGAATATCTGCAATACCGCCATGTCTCGTTGTCGATCAGCTCGCACCACATGAGCGAAATACCAGGTCAAACTTCCTGTGCTCCGGCTACTGTTAGACATAACGCCAATTTTGACCTGATTACTTCGATTGTAAGAACGCCCAGTGGCAGGATTAATCACGACGCTGTAGGCGGTGAGGATGCGTCCTTTTTCGGTCAGAATGACGCCTGTGCCCGCTCGCCCATCAGGCGTATCTCCCACAGGCGTCAAAACAAACACCGTCGCCCGAATGGCATTCGCGTAGCGCGTGTAAGGAGAGGTTGTTGGAGTGGGTGGGGCGGATTGAGTAAGATGTGGAACCATCACCAACACAATTGCTGCCAGTCCTAACAGCCCCAATAAAATTCCCAACACGATGTAGGGAATCGGCGATTGCTGCTTTGTCTCTGGTAGCTTGTTTGTCGGCAAGGGCGTGGGAGTCTCTGGAGGAATGTACAGCATCCGTAGCTCCGTATTCCCCACGTGAATAATATCCCCCGAACGCATCAGGCGCGGTTCTGTGATGCGTTCTCCATTCAGCCAGGTGCCGTTGGCGCTCTCTCGATCGTAAAGCCAGGCCTCTTGTCCCCGCACGCGAATGTACGCGTGATGTCGCGAAACGCTTAAATCATTGAGAATGACGTCATTGTCGGGGGTGCGACCAATGCTCAGACCATCCTCTTCGTTTTCGTTAATTGGATATCGGTAGCCAGAAGGCTCGATAAGAAACCAGGGCATAAGATGCGTATAATGCGTGAATCGCGAGCAAGAACCAATAAATGTACGTTCATTCTATCCTACGAATTCCGATTTCCGGAAGTTCCTTATTCGCCGTACTTGTTTCTTGCAGTTTCGCTCGCGTTGAATGTGGTGGCAATACTGGCCATGATCGCTGCAGCCAATGGTAGCGCTTCTTCATGGATTTCGAATTTGGGATTATGATGAGGTCCGCGCGCTCCTCCCTTTGGCTCGGCCCCCAACAAAACATAGCAGCCAGGAACGCGGTTGAGTATCTCTGCCATATCTTCAGAAACCATAAGGGGTCGAATTCGTTTGATTTTTTCCTCAGGAAGCACTTGTCGTGCAGCTTTCCAAGCGATAGCAGCCATGTTCGCGTTGTTGATTACAGCAGGCGTAAATTCTTCCTGGTACAAATTGAAAATCAATGATGCGCCATGCGCTTGCGTGACTCCGGTCAAAACTTGTTTCATCCGACGAATGATAACCTCTCGCACGACGGGATCGAATGTGCGAATTGTCCCTTTTAGCTCAGCCCTTTCGGCAATGACATTGAAAGTCGAGCCCGCATGAAAGCTGCCAATCGTAAGGACAGCTGTTTCTTGTGGCGAGACATTTCTACTGATGATGTGATGTAGCATGTTAATCGCTTCCGCTCCCACCACCACAGCGTCAATCGTGTCTTCAGGCGCCGCGCCATGACCGCCATGACCGACGATGATGATCTTAAAACGATCAGCTGCCGCCATCAATGGCCCCGGTTGCACAGCAAGCTCGCCCAGAGGGGCCTGATTCCAAAGGTGTAGTGCGAACGCAGCATCTGGTTTGGGATTTTCAAGCACGCCATCCTGAATGGTGGCGAGAGCGCCTCCCAAGCCTTCCTCCGCTGGCTGAAACAGCAATTTGACCTTGCCTGGCCACTCATCGCGCGTTTCCGCCAGAAGTTGGGCCACCCCCATGCCGATGGCCGTGTGTCCATCATGCCCGCAAGCGTGCATCAGCCCTGGTTGTTGGCTGGCATAAGGCAGGCCAGTCTCCTCCTGCACCGGTAACGCGTCCATATCAAAACGCAAAAGCACTGTTGGACCAGGTTTCACCCCTTCGATGATCCCTACTACTCCTGTTTTACCTACGCCAGTGCGAGTTTCTATGCCCAACGCGTTCAGATGTTGGGCCACGATGCTCGCAGTGCGAAATTCCTGAAATCCCAGCTCTGGATGCTGGTGGAAATCTCGTCGCCAGGCGATGATATCCGGGGCAAGTTGTTGAGCAGAGGAGAGATAATCAGCCATGGGGTTGTGTCCGGTGATGAATTGAGGTGTTGGGTGTTGGATAGTGGGTATTCGGTACAGGGTATTGGATATTGGTTTGTGCGAATGTTGTGACTGGAATAACCAATATCCCTTCACAAAAAGAAGGGCGGACTAGGCCCGCATACGCGATGCAGGTCGGTCCGCCCTCTCGGACGCTGTCATTGGGCGGTAACAGCGCCATGCCAGGAGGTCTTCATGTTTGACGAAGCGCATCCTATCCGAAATTTGGGCGGCTGTCAAGCCAGCATCGATACAGGAATGTCGTTGCGCGTAATCAGCCGGGCCTGACCGTCGGCATGGTAGGAGGAGCGCACCAGTGGGCCCGATTCGACCCAGCGGAAGCCCAACTCCTCCTCTCCGATACGGCGAAGCTCCTTGAATTCGTCGGGATGCCAGTATTTTTCGATGGGAAGATGATAGCGGGTGGGTTGCAGATATTGGCCGATGGTGAGGATATCCACGTCCACCTGGCGCAGATCTTTCATCACCTGGATGACTTCTTCCCAGCGTTCGCCCAGGCCCACCATCAAACCAGATTTGGTCAGCGTGTGGGGGTCCATCTCTTTGGCCCGACGCAGCACCTCCAGCGACCGTGGATATTTGGCCTGGGGCCGCACCCGGCGGTAGAGCCGGGGCACAGTCTCCACGTTGTGATTCAGAATCTCCGGCTTCTCCCGCATCACCGTCCACAGCGCGGCTTCATCCCCCTGAAAATCGGGAATGAGCACCTCGATGGTGCAGCCGGGCTGAAATTCGCGGATCTTGCGGATGGTGGCCGCGAAGATGAAGGCGCCGCCGTCGGGCAGTTCGTCGCGATTGACCGAGGTCAATACCGCGTGGCGCAGGTTCATCTCCTGCACCGATCGGGCCACGCGGATGGGCTCGGCGATATCCACCTTTTCGGGACGCCCGACCTTGATCTTGCAAAAGCCACAGGATCGGGTGCAGGTGTCGCCCAGCAACAGAAAGGTGGCGGTGCCGCGGCCCCAGCATTCGCCCAGATTCGGGCAGCCTGCTTCCTCGCATACGGTGTGCAGGCCCTCGGCGCGGATGAGATGGTTGACCTCGAAAAAGGTCTCGCCGTGGGGCGATGCCACCCGCAGCCAGTCGGGCCGCCGCCCGCGGGTCAATTGCGGCTTGCTCCAGTCGTGCCTGGGGGGATTGGGGTCGAATTCGATGGGAAGGGGTTCGGTCATAATACGTCCTAGATAATCACTAGACAATGGACGATAGACCGAAGACGATGCCAGGTCATCATCCGTCCATCGTCTATCGTTCCAAATTGAAACAGTTTATCTCGGTAAAAGGGGGGCAGAAAGCATGGTTTGCAGGCCCGCGGGCATCTGCTGCACGTGCAGGGCCTGGTTGACGATGAGAGCGGCAGTGGCTTTGTCGCCGTGGACGCCGGTCAGGATCGTGTGCAGGGCCTGATCGCCATCGATGATGGTCTCATCCCGGCTGCCGCCCGCCACTCCGGCCTCCATGATCAGCTCCAGGGTGATGCGGGGCGTTCCCGCGATGTAGCCGATGGCTTTCTGGCGGATGCCCTTGCACTGGCCCGGTTCGATCCAACCCAGGCCCGAATCCAGCGATTCCGTGGCGACGATGGGCTTACTCTCGATGCTGGTTACATCCAGCGACCAGCCCAGACCCGCGGCCAGCATTTGCAGACTGGCGCCCAGGCCCACATGACCGATCTGACCCCGGTCAAGCTGCTCCTGCACCCAGGCGGGGTCTTTGGTCAGACCCATTTTCTCTTGCAAGGGAATGCGGCGTTCCAGCACATCCACATAGCGAGCCACATACACCGCTTCGATGCTGCTGGCAATGCGGGCGATGAGCGCGGGCAGGGTGTCCATGACCATGCCCGGATTGATGCCCACGCCCAGGATGGTGACGCCCGCCTTTTGGGCGGCTTCGTCCAGCTCCCGGGCCAGATCCGGCTGATCATCCCAGGGCCAGACCAGCTCTTCGCAGGTGGAGACCACATTATAGCCGCGGGCGATGGCCTCGATGAGCTGCTCCCGGGCCTGGCTCAGTTTGGAGACGGTGGCTTGCAGCACCACCGCGCCCTCAGGCGCTTTCACATCGGCCAGAGAGCCCACGATGGGCAGCTCGGGCAGTTCGGCATCGCAGATTTCGTGTAGTTTGTGGTGTTGCAGGTGCGGATCAATATCCACCGCGCCCACAGATACCAGCCGGGGCTCATCAGCCACCGTCTGCCCGATGGCCTGACCAATGGGCCCCAGGCCGAAATGAATGACAGGAATAGGTTTCATCGTTCGTAACCAGTGATCAGTGAGGGATCAGCAACAGGATGTGTACCTCGAACTGAGAACTTAGAACCGTGAACTGTGAACTCAAATGTGAATCGCGTGTCCCATGACCGCGTGGGCGGCTTCCATCAAGGTTTCGGAAAGGGTGGGATGGGCGTGGACGTTGCGACCGATCTCCTCGGGCGTCAGTTCCAGCATCCGGGCCAGACTCAGCTCGGGCAGCAGCTCGGTCACCTCGGGCCCGACCATATGCACGCCCAAAATCTCGTGATACTTGGCGTCCATAATGATCTTGACGAAGCCATCGCGCTCGCCCAGCCCCAGAGCCTTGCCGTTGGCCTGGAAGGGAAAGCTGCCGGTCTTGATCTCGTAACCCTGCTCTTTTGCCTGGGCCTCGGTCAGGCCCAAACTGGCCACCTGGGGATGGCAGTAGGTGCAGCGGGGCATGTTGCTGTAATCCTCGATGGGCACAGTCTCCACCCCGGCAATGGTCTCCGCGGCGATGATGCCCTGGGCGCTGGCCACGTGGGCCAGGGGCATCTTGCCGTTGAGGTCGCCGATGGCGTAGATATGGGGCGCGTTGGTCTGCATCACATCGTTGACGGGCACCCAGCCTCGGTCGCTGACCTGCACGCCCGCGGCTTCCAGGCCCACGCCCTGGCTGTTGGGCTTGATGCCGATGGCCACCAGCACCTGGGCGGTGTCGATGCTCTCCTCTTTGCCGCTTGCCAGGTCCTTCACCCGAACTTTCACGCCCGAATCCGTCACCTCGATGTCCTCGGTGCGGGTTGCAGCCAGCAGACGAATGCCCTGTTTGCGGAAGTCCTTGGCCACCACCGCGGCCACCTCCGGCTCCTCGTTGGGGAGGATGTGAGGCAGCATTTCCACCACCGTCACTTTGACGCCGTAGGCGTTGTAGACGTACGCAAATTCCATGCCGATGGGGCCGGCGCCGACGATGACGATGCTCTCGGGCAATTCATCCTGCACGATGGCCTGACGGTAGGTGACGATGCGCTTGCCATCCACTTCCATGCCCGGCAACAGCGCGGGCCGGGCGCCGGTGGCCAGGATGATGTTGGCCGCGGTCACGGTCTTGCCATCCACATCCAGCGCATGCGGGCCGGTGAGTTTGCCAAAGCCATTGAGCACCGTAATCTTGTTTTTCTTCATCAAAAAGCCCACGCCCTTCACAAGGCGGCTGGATACCTGGCGGCTGCGTTTGACCGCCACCTTGTAATCCACTTCCAGGTTATCGAACTTGAAGCCAAACTCCTTGCCTTTACCCAGCAGGTGCACGATGTCGGCGTTGCGGATCAGGGCCTTGGTGGGGATGCAGCCCCAGTTGAGGCAAATGCCGCCCAGATTCTCCTTCTCGACAATCGCGGTTTTCAAGCCCAATTGGGCGGATCTGATGGCGGCCACATAGCCTCCGGGCCCGCCGCCCAGAACCAGGACATCATAGTCATACTGGGTTTTCATCTTTATTATCTCCGTTTTGGGGAATGCTAAGCAAGTGTAAGGTTGCACCCGCCATTATAGCACAATCCCACGCACCCGCAGCACCTGTTTGGCGGAATTTTTGCCCATTTGGCGGCTTCTATCAGTATTTGATGCGTTTTGACTCCGAAAAAATTGTTGGAGCAAACGAAAATCTCATACAACCGTGCGAAGATGGGAGTGATCTTAAAACTAGGATGGAGGTAACCTGATGCAGGAATTAATGACCACCTTGAAAGAGTATCATCAAAAAGAAGATCGCATCTCATTTTTTGAGAGGCTTATCGATATTGCACCTGGATTGGAAAGCTATGTGCGGAGTCAACTACGCATTGCCGAACAAAACAGCCTCATTCCCGCAGGCCTTTATTCCCCTGAAGACGTTCTCGATGAGGTGTATCTGTACGTTTATGAGCATTTCGATGAGATGCCCAAGGATGAATCGGGCCTGCGGGTGATGCTCTTCCAGCTTGCCAATGACCGACTGGACACTATCATTCAGGAGGAAGTGTGGCGTCATGACTCCCTCAGCCTAGAAGCTGTACTGGCTGAAGAGTTGCGCCAGTTGAGCGAAATTCCACAGATGACCACCGATGCAGATGGCGACATCGTGCTGGTGGAGGAGTTGGATGATTCGGAGATCGAACCGCAGGAGCCCCGGGTGCTCCTGCTGGAAGAGAGCTTTGAGGATGAGATCATCGGCCAGACGGGCCTGGATGGCGCACTCATCCGCGGCGATCGGAAGCTACGACAGCTTCTCGCCCGAATCTATACCGAACTTCCAACCCAAAGCCGCATCCTCTTCGATCTGTGGACCCGTGGCAAGCTAACCGTGGAGGAGATCGCCCGGGTGCGGGCCATCGATGTTGGGCAGGTCAAAAATATTTTAGGTCAGATCCGGGCTCGATTTCTGAGTGCGATGAAGTGAAAAGTGCGACGCATTTCCATACTGAGTCACTTTTGCCATTCATTCAACCCGTATAGCTCCCAGCGACGAGTCACCCGTTCCTTGATCTCGTCGCTCATACGCACCAGCTCGGGCCAATCGCGGGCGTACCCCTCCTCGGGCCATTTGCGGGTGGCGTCGATGCCGATCTTGCCGCCAAACGCGAAGTTGTAGCTGGCGTGATCCAGCGCATCCACAGGCCCGTCCTGGATGATCACATCCCGGCTCCAATCCACATTCCCAAACATGTGGAACAGGGCTTCCTGCTCGTTCTGCACATCCACATCCTCGTCGAAGATGACGATGCTTTTGGTCAACGACATCAGGCCCATGCCCCACATACCGTTGATGACCTTGCGGGCGTGGCCCGGATAGCGCTTCTTGATGGAAACAAAGATGAGATTGTGGAACACCCCGGCCGCGGGCATATTCCAATCCACGATCTCGCCCTGGAAGAGCTTCATCAGGGGCAGGAACAGACGCTCGGTGGCCTTGCCCATCCAGTAATCCTCCATCGGGGGCAGCCCCACCACCGTGGCGGGATAGAGGGCGTCCCGGCGATGGGTGACCGCGGTGATGTGCATTACGGGATAGTCGTCGGGCGGGGTGTAGTAGCCGGTGTGATCGCCAAAAGGCCCCTCGGTGCGGCGCTCGTTGGGGTCCACCCAGCCCTCGATGACGATCTCGGCGTTGGCCGGGACCTCCAGCGGTTGGCTGACGCATTTC
>CAZYSY010000159.1:0-16479 GCA_964650295.1 uncultured Caldilineales bacterium
TCTCCCATTCCATCCACCCAGCCTTTTTTCGATCGAATCCAGCCTCGGCCAGGCGCGCATAAGCTTCCTGAATGATGGCTTCATCTTCTCTGTCCTCCAGCCACTCAATCAGGGCTTCCCAGTCATCGGTTTCCAGCAGAACGAACCGTTTGCCTTTGATAGTGATAAATTGTGGGGATTGCAGGACATCAAGAACTGTCATTTTTCTCTCCAAACATGGCCTTCATGCAGGTCATTGCTGCGCGGCTTTGACAATGGCATTCACATTATAACGCATAAAGTCCAGGTAGGTCGAGGCGGGCCCCTCCGGGCCGCTGAGCGAGCCTGTGTAGATGGGGATGAGCTGCACGCCTGTATCTTCGGCCACCCGTTGGGAGAGACTGGGGTTCACTGTGTTGCCCACCAAGATGGCCTTCACGCCCAGCTGCTGGATGGCGTCCTCCAGCTGGGCGATCTCCTGGGCCGAGGGCTGGGCCATGGCGCTGTAACTGGGAATGATCGCGCCTGCCTGCTCGATGCCGTAGCGACGGGCGAAGTAGCCGAAAACCTTGTGGTCGGTTACCACCTTCAGCGGCAGCAAGGGCGAGATCTGGGCCTGAATCCACTCATCCAGCTCCTTCAACTGCTTGCGATAATCCTCCGCATTTTTGTGATACGCATCCGCGTGGCCGGGATCGGCCTTGCTCAGTGCATTTTCGATGTTCTGCGTCCAGATGATGACGTTGTTGGGGTCCATCCACACGTGAGGGTCGTAGCGCTGGCCACCCTTGCCCGTTTCGTCCATCTTCCCTGCAAAGGCGATGGGCTCGACGCCTTCGGAGACCTGGACGATCTTGTCGGGGGTGGTTGCGCTTTCCAGCACGGGCATCAACGTCTCTTCCAGCGCGAAGCCGTTGACGAAAACGATATCCGCGTCGGAAAGCGCGGCGATCTGCTGCGGGCTGGGCTCGAAGCTGTGCGGGTCTGTGCCCGCGGGCATCAGCACGGTGAGATCGATGAGATCATCACCGATATTGGCCACCACGTCGCCGATGATGGAGGTGGTGGCGACGACTTTGAGTTTGCCGTCATCAGCCGCAGGCCCGTTGGCAGGCTGGCTGCATCCGGAGAGAAGGAGTAGGATTGGGAATAGGGGTAGGATGATTTTACGGAACATGGCAATGATGGAACGATTGATGAGTGAAAGGCGGTGGCAGGTGGCAAGTAGCGGGTATTCGTCGCTGTTGCCTGGCGTCACTTTATTGGATGCAGTTGGGTTACAGAAGGATGCCAGGAGCGCGGACGAAATAGGCGTTTTGTTGCCTGTTCGTTTAGGATTGTATTAGACTGGTTTGAAGATAGTCCGATGTCCAAAGTCCTAGGTCCAATGTCTGCGTCATCGCAGCCAGGTCGGCCGGACGGTTGGAAACAGATCGAGGACGGGGGACTGAAGGCTGGTTGGGTGACATCCTTCTTTCGGTCCGCCGTCTCCGGTCATTCTCATCGCCTTGCATTCGCAACTTATCCTTCCCATTCCATCAAACTCAACGACGAGGACCAAGAATATGATCTATGAACCCCCTGCCCATATCGCTGAGATGGTAAAAGTCATCCGCGAGTTCATTCGGGAAGAGCTGTATCCCCTGGAGCGCATCTATATTCCTCGCGGTTTCAAAGGCGCTGAAGAGGCGCTGGAGCCCCTGCGTCAGAAGGTGAAGGAGTTGGGGCTGTGGGCGCTGCACATGCCCGAGGCGTACGGCGGCCGCGGCCTTTCCCTCACCGAATTCGCCTACATCAGTGAAGAGCTGGGACGATCGGTGTTCGGGCATTACGTCTTCAATTGCCAGGCGCCCGATATCGGCAATATGGAGCTGTTGCTGGCGCACGGCAGCGAGGAGCAGAAGGAGCGCTGGCTCAAGCCCCTGATTGCGGGCGAAATCCGCAGCTGCTTCTCCATGACCGAACCGGAGCACGCGGGCTCCAATCCTGTGTGGATGGACACCACCGCGGTGCGGGATGGCGATGAGTACGTCATCAACGGCCATAAGTGGTTCTCCACATCGGCCGATGGAGCGGCCTTCACCGTGGTGATGGCCGTCACTGATCCCAACGCTCAGAAGCACCGCCGGGCCAGTATGCTCATCGTGCCCACCGACAACCCGGGCTTCGTGCTGGAGGCCAACACGCCTGTGGCAGGCCACATCGGCGAGGGCTACTTCACCCACGGCGAGGTGCGCTTCATCGACGCCCGCGTGCCCGCCAGCAACCTCATCGGCGAGGAAGGCGAGGGCTTCATCCTGGCGCAGGAGCGCCTGGGCCCGGGCCGCATCCATCACACCATGCGCTGGATCGGCATCGCGGAGCGGGCCTTCGACCTGATGTGCAGCTACGCGGTCAAGCGGGAGCTGGCTCCCGGCAATCCGCTGTCCAATCAGCAGATCGTCAAGGCCTGGATTGCGGAAAGCAGGGCGGAGATCGACGCGGCCCGCCTGCTGGTGCTGGACACCGCGGCCCGCATCGATGAAGCCGGGCCCTACGCCGCCCGCAACGAGATCTCCGAGATCAAGTTCTATGTGGCCAATATGCTGCAACACGTGCTGGATCGGGCGATCCAGGTGCATGGCGGTCTGGGCGTCACCGATTACACGCCCCTGGCCTACTGGTACGGCCATGAGCGGGCCGCCCGCATCTACGACGGCGCTGACGAGGTGCACAAGATGGTCGTGGCCCGCCGCATTTTGCGGGAATACGAGAAAGCGTCGCAGTAATCTGAAACGCGTTTGTCTGGACCGGAGACGGAAGACCGGGGCCGATGGCTGCGTGTTCCGTCCTCCGTCCCCGGTCCCCGGTCCTCGCGTCACCATCGCCAGTCTTTTCTCACTTCGCTCACTCCTGATCTCCATCCCGCCATGAATGCCGACACCATCCCCGTGCGCCCGGACGAACGCTTTGATGAGGCCCGCTTGCAGGCCTGGCTCAAAGATAAACTCCCCGGCGCAGACAAGCCCCTGACCGTGCGCCAGTTCACCGGCGGCGTGGCCAATCTCACCTACCTGCTGGATTTTGGCGAGTATCAGTACGTGCTGCGGCGTCCGCCCCTGGGCCCGGTGGCCAAACACGCCCACGACATGAGCCGGGAGTACAAGGTGCTTTCGGTGCTGCATCGGTCCTTTCCCAAGGCGCCTCGGGCCTTTCTCTTCTGCGAGGATGTGGAGGTCATCGGCAGCCAGTTTTTGATCGAGGAGCGACGGCAGGGCGTGGTGGTGCGCAAATCCATCCCGCCCGAGTTCGCGGGCATTCCCGATGCGCCCCAGCGCATGAGCCAGGCCCTCATCGAAACCCTGGCCGAATTCCACGCGGTGGACTTCGAGGCTCTGGGGCTGGGCGATCTGGGTCGGCCCGAGGGCTTCATCACCCGCCAGATCGAAGGCTGGCACAAGCGCTGGCACGCGGCCAAGACCGAAGACCTGCCCATCATGGATGAGGTGTACGCCTGGCTCAAGGCCAACCAGCCCGCGTCGCCCCCGCCCACCCTGGTGCACAACGACTACAAGCTGGACAACGTGATGTTTGCGCCGGAAGATCCGGGCCGCGTCGTGGCTGTGTTCGATTGGGATATGTGCACCCTGGGCGATCCCTTCTCCGATCTGGGCGCGCTGCTCACCTACTGGACAGAGCCCAGCGATCCCCCCTACATGCAGGCCATCGCCCAGATGCCCGTGGGTGACGCCCGCTTCTGGACCCGAGCGCAGCTGGTGGAACGCTACGCGGCGCTCTCGGGCCGGGACATGTCGGACGTGCATTTTTATCACGCGCTGGGGCTGTTCCGGCTTGCGGTCATCGCCGCGCAGATTTACATCCGCTATGTGCGGGGACAGACGAAAGATGAGCGCTTCGCGGGCCTGGGCGTGCTCATCCCCCTCATCGCCCGAGCAGCCAGGGATGTGGCTACGGGGGCGTGAGGGATGTGGATTTCGGCGCACATCCTATCTTCTGCTCCCCGGCCAGGTCTATGCCCCGGCGTCGCTCGCGCGTCGTCGGTGTGCGCTGGCCGAATGAATTCGGGGCATTGGGCGCTGCCCCCTCCTTCGGTTCCTGCCCCGCTCCGAGACGGGCCGGGGAGGAGGATTTGAAACGCCCCCTGGCGGGCGGGTGCGTTTCAATTTTTGGGCAATTTGTCTAATGGTGCACTGGCCGAGTGAACTCAGGCTCTGCAGGCGCTTCGCGCCAACGCTCGCCCTACGGCGACCTGGACGGCGGAGGCCGTCCGCTGGCCGCAGGCCAGAAGCGCCCGACTTGAGTCGGCCAGGAACGCAAAAAAGCGCCCCCATTTTGAAACGCACTCTGCAGCAACAGCGGTTTTACACTTTCCTGGCTTCCTGCTATCATTGCTTTTTATCGTTCACTTTTCTCCGAATTCTCATCCAATATGACCATAACTGATCCCGCTTCCGATTCTATTCCCGGGTTTCGTCGCGTGCCCCGTACCGGTGTTATCTATGTCATGCATCGCGCCCGGCAACAGGGTTACACGCCCGACGACCCTGCGTGGGCCAACCTTGGTCAGGGCATGCCCGAGACCGGGCCTATTCCTGGCGCGCCGCGCCGCATCGAGACCATCCGCATCGACCCCGCTGCGCAGGAGTACGGTCCCATTACTGGTGAGATAGCGTTGCGGCAGAAGGTGGCGGATCTCTATAACGAACTTTTTCGGCAGGAAAAGGCCAGCCAATACACCTGGGAGAATGTGAGCATCGCCGGAGGCGGGCGGGCGGCGCTTACCCGCATCGCCGCGGCCCTAGGCAACATCAACATGGGGCACTTTCTGCCAGACTACACCGCCTACGAAGAGCTCCTTTCCGTCTTCAAAGCCTTCATTCCCATTCCCATCCTGCTGGACCCGGACGAGGGCTACCAAGCGCCGTTGGCCATGCTCAAGCGCGAGATCCTGGGCCGCGGGCTCAAGGCCCTGCTGGTCAGCAATCCCTGCAATCCCACCGGCCAGTTGGTGGAAGGCGAACGGCTGCGACGCTGGGTGCAGATGTCCCGCGACCTGCACTGCTCGCTGATCATCGACGAGTTCTATTCTCACTATGTTTACACTGGTCTGCCCAATGGCCACCCCCCCAAGATCGTTTCAGCAGCCCGATACATCGAGGATGTAAACGCCGACCCGGTGATCATCGTGGACGGCTTCACCAAAAACTGGCGCTATCCCGGCTGGCGACTGAGCTGGACACTGGCTCCCAAAGAGGTCATTAACGCCATCGCCAGCGCTGGTTCCTTTCTGGATGGCGGTCCCAATCATCCCTTCCAGGCTCCGGCCCTTGAGCTGCTGAAGCCCGAATTTGTCTACCAGGAGACCGAGGCGATTCAGAACCAATTCTTTCGGAAGCGGTCCTATGCCATGGAGCGTCTGCGGGCCTTGGATATTGAGATCGAGGCGGAGCCTGCAGGAGCGTTTTATGTGTGGGCCAACTTAGCCAAGTTGCCGCCGCCGCTGAACGACGGCCTCAACTTTTTCAAGGAGGGGCTTAAGGAGAAGGTCATTACCGTTCCTGGCGTTTTTTTCGATGTGAATCCCGACCGGCGACGTTCTATCGCTCGCTATGGCAATTACACGCGCGTTAGCTTCGGGCCTGCTATGACCACGTTGGAGCGGGGCCTCGATGCACTTGAACGTCTTATCGCCCGCTTTGCATGAGCTTTGTCATGCTCACAGCTTGCTCAGTGGGAGGTTTGAAAATGTCTGCACCAACCGTTATCGTTACCGGCGCTTCCCGTGGTTTGGGGCGCGCCACTGCTTTGATTCTCGCGCAGATGGGCGCCAATCTTGCTTTGAACGCTCGATCTGCTCAGGCGTTGGCGCAAGTGCGGGCTGAGATCGAGGAGTTGGGCGCTCGTGTCCAGGTTTTACCGGGTGATATTTCCGCTCCTGATGTAGTGGAGCGGCTGGTGGCAACCGCCATCTTACATTTCGGTGGCATCGATGTAGTGATTAATAATGCTGCCATATTGGAGCCTCTTGCCCAAATTGACGATAGTGATCCCATGCTTTGGCGGCGAAATCTTGATATCAACGTGTGGGCGCCTTACTTGTTGGTACAGGCAGCATTACCATATCTACGCCGCTCTCTCCATGGCCGTGTGATCAATGTTTCCAGCGGCGCAGCGGTGCGCCCCACCATCGGGTGGTCGGCCTATTGTGTTAGCAAGGCAGCTATTAATATGTTTACGTCTGTGTTGGCTATGGAGGAACCAGAGATAACGTCCATCGCATTCCGACCTGGCGCAGTGGATACATCCATGCAGTCCATTTTGCGTCAACAAGGCAAGGGTGTGATGACGGAAGAAGTGCATCATTATTTTGCCCAATTGCACGCTCGTCACGAACTGCTATCACCGGAGTTGCCCGGGCGAGCGTTGGCCGCGCTGGGTCTTTATGCGCCCAATGAGTGGAGCGGGCGATTTATTCGCTGGAATGAACCTACTGTGCAACAGTTGGTGGAAGATGTCGATCGTTTGGGCGAGGGGGGGGATGCCAGGCGGTAAAAGGCGTGAATTCACGCTCCTAAGGCATTCTTGGGCCGTATCCTTTTTGTAACTCCTGCGTTAGTGAAGGGTGAAAAACGTTTTTTCTTGACTTTTCATATCCCCCCCGTACACTCGACAAGGAGATGCAACCATGAAACGATTGAGCTTTACTCTGTTTAGCACATTGGTCTTTGTGTTGGCCTTTGGGATGCCAGGATACGCCAATATCAATCAATCTCATATCACACATTGGATTGATGGTCAGTGGATGAATGCGACTGCTGATCAGTCTGGCGTCATTCAATCTTCCCAGCCGAGTCATCTCGGTCTGGTTGCTACTGCCGACAAGGGTGATGGCGACAATTATGAGGCGGACGATGATCAGCAGGATAATAATGCTCCCGACTCCATGCAACAGCCCGGTCATGAGCATGATGCTCGTTGTACTCCTAAACCTGAGCACACACATAGGGCAGGACAACAGCATGAGTTTCGCGGCCGTATCGAGTCTATGAACGGAAACGTCTGGATGGTTGGTGGGCAGACCGTAGGAGCTATGGTTGGGGTTGAGGCGGAGTGTTGTCCTGATGGCGTCCTTGTCGCAACAAAGATTAAAGGCCAGCGTTGGCACAACGATGGTGGTAGGTGCTATGATGTTTCAGCGACTAATAGCCCTTCATCTGCTGGTCAGTCTCAAGTCCGGCGCCAGTGTCAGATGCAAACGAACGCCCAACTCAACCTCGACCAAGGTCAGGCCATTCAGTCGATCAGCGAGTTTATTCACTGGTTGATGAAGGCTTTGAATTTTGACTTGTCGCAAATTTGGGCGTTGGTTTCGGTGCAGGGGAAATAGACGTTGTTTCAATCGCTCGTACAATTAGGCCCACATCGCAGCCGTGATAAAATGAGGGGGGCGCATTGATGAGAGTTCGGTGCGTCTCCCTTGCAGATAATTTTTTCCCGTTATCGTTACTGGCGTCTGTTCGCATCGAAATAATGTGACTGTCCTGCCTCAAATTTTGTTGCTATCGCTATATAGCTCATTACAAACGCAGTCTGGGCGCACCTCTGTTGAGGAGGATGTCGCGTTAGTGGCCCGCGCTCGCAAGATGGATGACGAGGCGTGGCAGATTATTTTCGAGCAACATTATCCTCGCCTTTATGCCTATCTGTATTATCGCGTCGGTGATGCTGATGTTGCTGAAGATTTGTGTGGTGAAGTGTTTGAACGGGCGGTCAAACATATTCGTCGATTCAAACCGAGAGATGGCGGTTTGGGTGGATGGCTTACTCGTATTGCCCAAAATCTGGCCCGCGACTATTTCCGGCGTAGCAAAGCGAAGCCGCCAGATCCCTTAGAATTGAATGAGGCGTGGATAGCGGATAGTGACGATCCGGCCTGGTGCGTGCTGAGTCAGGAATCCATCCAATATCTGCAGCAGGCATTGAATAGACTCACTCCTGAACAAAGAGATGTCATTTTGTTGCGATTCATCGCGCAGATGCGCACATCTGAAGTTGCACACATCCTGAAAAAGAGCCCCGGCGCCGTAAAGGCGTTGCAACACCGGGCGCTTCTTTCCCTCCGACGTGAATTGGAGGCTTTGGGCTATTATGGCCAGATTTGATGATCGCTTAGATGATGCCATCGACCGCTTGATGGCAGAAAAAGAACTCCCAGAAGATGCTGAGTTGAGCGCTTTGTTGGAGCCAATGCATGCTTTGGTGAACGCAAGTGTGCCCGCGCCCCTACGGCGTACGGCTCGTATGCGCATGAATGCCGCACTGGAACAACAGAGAAATCGAAGTGTTCTTCTTGTTTGGCCTCATTGGCTGCGGTTGGGACAACTTGCCTCGGTTGCAGTTG
Organism: uncultured Caldilineales bacterium; assembly: GCA_964650295.1. GTDB lineage: Bacteria > Chloroflexota > Anaerolineae > J102 > J102 > M2005. Next base: position 8,381 of record CAZYSY010000159.1, read on the forward strand.
TTTTGCTGATGGTGATCGTTATGACCCTGGCTAATTTTGCACTGCCTGGTCAACCTCTGTTTCCTCTGAAGCGGGGTGCGGAGACGGCAGTGGGGCGACTGTATCGTTCTCCAGAGGCCCGCTCTCGCTACTATGTACGTCTTGCCAATCGCCGTTTAATGGAGATGGAGCGTTTAGTCGCCCAAAATCGTTCTGTGCCTCCATTTGTGTTGGCTCAGTTCCGGCATGATTGGGAGCAAGCCACTTCGGTCCCTGGTGTTGAGCTGTTGGTTTGGCGGCAGGATGCAATCGCCCAGGCCCGGCGATTGCATGCGATTATCCCAGATTTGCCAGACACGCTACAACAGGAGGCTGAAGATGTCTTACTGATGCTTCTCAAGCTAGCGGGCGGCGATAGGCTTCCGCCGATTCCTTCACAATTATCTCCAGTGGCAACATTGGCGCCGACATCCATTCCCCCATTTTCTGTCGTGACATCAACGCCTACTCCTACTGCGACTTGCACCGCCACGGAAACTCCTACCCAAGCAAGGAGGATTTTGGCAACACAAACTCCTTCGCCAACCACCCCCCCCACGCTGACGGCAACGCCTACTCCAACCAATACCCCAACTCATGAAGAGGATCATCACAACACCGACACTCCCGTACCCACCGAAACGCCTACACATGGGGGTGGTGACGGTGATGATCAGCATGATGATGGTCCTGCTCCCACCCATACTCCCGAGCATGATGATCACAAATGAGCGACGGTCACTAGCAGCAGGCTTTTGAATCTTACCCTGACTGGTCACAGCAGCTGAGCGATGCTAAAATGGGCTATCATTCTCTTTGTGAGGCCAACGTTGTCTGTGATTGTCGATCTAGCTCTGATTCGTTCCTCTGCCCTGTTCAGCGGGCTCAGTGATAACGCGTTGCGACACATTGCCGGGCTTGCCACCTTGCAGCGGCTTTCTGTAGATCAGTTTCTCTTTCATCAGGATGATTTCTTGGATTATGTGTGGGTGATGGGCAAGGGCAGAGTGCAGCTGTTGCAATTTTCTGCAGAAGGACATCAGGTGATTTTGCATATCGCCGGGCCTGGAGCTGAGGTGGGGCTTGTGCCCGCCTTAACCCAAACACCTGCTTCGGTTAGCGCCCGTGCTATGGAGTATTCGGAAATATGGGCTTGGCCCGCATCATATTTCAAAACATTTATGCAAGCTCAGCCCGCTCTGAGCCTGAACGCCATCGCCATTCTTGGTGAACACATTCGTTTGTATCAAGATCGCATCCGAGAACTGACAACTGAGCGGGTGGAGCGGCGGTTGGCCCGTACGTTGTTGCGATTGGCTCAACAATTGGGAAAACGAACTTCCGAAGGCGTGCTCATTGACCTGCCCTTGAGCCGTCAAAACCTGGCGGAGATGAGCGGCACTACGCTCTACACTGCGAGCCGTATCTTGCGAGCCTGGGAAGAAGTGGGGATTGTGAGTAGCGGACGGGAGCGGGTTGTCATTACTTCGCCTCATAAACTAGTGATCATTGCCGAAGATCGGCAGCGGTGATGGCATGAGCAGGCGCGTTTGCTGAGATGCTTCTCATTACTCTTTGCGCCAGAGCAAAGACGGGAAACGATGGGTGTGATAAAGTGGGATAGCTCTATGGAGCAATCTGCTTATGCGCGAAGAACAATTGCTTTCACTAACTGTTGCTGACATTATGGATCGTTGGCCGCAATGCGTGCCGATTTTTTTGAGCCATGCGCTGGACTGCGTTGGTTGTCCGATGGCCTCGTTCGAGACTTTGGGCGAAGTCATCGAAATTTATCAGCTTGCGCAAGATGATTTTCTGGCGGAGCTTCGCACAGCTATCGGCAGTCGATAAGGCGATAAATAACAAGAAAAACATGGTCTGTCGGCTTGTTTAGCGGGAAATGCTTTATACGCCCGTTGCTGCGCTATAAAGAGTTGCGCATTGGGTAAAACAGTTGTATCGATTCTAGATTTTGGAGAACATGTTATGACCAAAGATGAAGTCTTGGAAATCCTCAAAAAAGTTATCGACCCCGAGATCGGCATCAATGTTGTCGACTTAGGACTGGTTTATGATGTGAACATTGATGAGAATCGTCTCAATGTGGATATGACGATGACCACTGCCGCTTGTCCCTTGGGAGCATATATCACAGATCAGGCGGATATGCTGCTACGCCAGTTTTTCCCGGATGCCGAGGTGAGCGTCAACCTGGTGTGGTATCCGCCCTGGACGCCCGAAATGATGTCCGATATGGCTCGTCAGCAGTTGGGCTGGATGTAACCGGAGGCCTCATGTCTACAAAACTCCGTCCTCTTTCCCTTGCCGGTTCGATTCTGATACTCCTGGTAACGTTATGGGCCGCGTTGCTACGTATTGGCTGGGATTGGCCCACTTTTACACCGCAGCTTGCAGGGATGCATGGGCCTCTGATGGTCGCTAGCTTCTTTGGCGCACTCATCGCGTTGGAGCGCGCCGTGGCTTTGGGGAAACTTTGGGCTTATGCTTCGCCCGTATTGGCCGTTTTGGCCGGGTTTATGATGCTGATCTCCTCAGCGTTGTTGGTTCCTGCTGCATGGGTTCTAGTGCTGAGCAGTGTCCTGTATCTGGTTGTGGGGGCCGCGGTCATTCAGCGTCAGTCCGCTATCTTCACCTGGTTGCTTGAGGCAGGCGTGTTGGCTTTGCTTGTTGGCAATTTCATTTGGGCTCTGGGATATCCCATCTTTCACGCTGTGTGGTGGTGGATGGTGTTTCTAGTGGCGACCATTGCTGCTGAGCGTCTGGAGTTGGGACGCTTGCAACGTTTGCCAAGCTGGGCGTTTCCAACGTTCTATGTTGTGTCGGCAGTTGTGGCCCTTGGCTTGATTTGGTCGATGGTTCAGGGGGCGGTCGGCGTGCGGATTTTGGGCCTGGGTATGTTGGGTTACGCATTGTGGCTGGGCAAGTTCGACATCGCCAAACGCACGGTGAAGCTGCCTGGCCTGCCCAAGTTCATTGCCATTTGTTTGCTTTCGGGGTATGTCTGGTTGGGTCTGGGCGGTGTGCTGATGGTGATTTATGGCCCCATGCCCGCAGGTCCCCTTTATGATGCTATGTTGCATACCATTTTCGTAGGTTTCGTCTTTGCCATGATTTTCGGTCATGCCCCCATCATCTTCCCCGCGGTGTTGGCATTACCTGTCAAATATACGCCCCGCATGTACGGGCCGTTGGTGTTGCTCACCATTTCGCTAATTATGCGCATTACAGGCGATCTGGCTGGCATGTACTGGCTGCGGAAATGGGGCGGCTTGCTTAATGCTACTGCAATTCTTATTTTTGTCGGCATCATCGCCTGGGTGGTGTACAAAAGTAAGAAAGGAGTCGCCTAAATGCCCAGATTGATTCGCTGGTACGTTAAAATGGCCTTCGTATGGTTGGTGCTGGCCTTGTTTTTGAAAGCAATCTCCCTGTTCCCGGATGGCGCATCGCTGCCAGCGATTACACCTGTTTCCTGGCACTTGTTATTTGTGGGATGGCTCACGCAGCTCATTTTCGGTATTGCCCATTGGATGCTGCCCACGAAGCCAGGAGCGACTCGCAAAGATAAGCTGCGAGGTAATGAAAGGCTGATGTGGGGCATCTTCCTGATTCTAAATGTGGGCTTGGCTCTGCGTGTCGTGGCTGAACCCATGCAAATCGTTCAGCCAAACCCTGTTGGGGCAAGATGGCTCATTGCTTCGGCCTGGCTGCAATGGCTGGCTGCTGTGGGGTTCGTAGCAAACTCCTGGGGCCGGGTGCGTCCGCCCGTGCGTCGGTACAAACGGCAGGTTGCAGATGTCAGGTAGTAAATCGCAAGTGAGAGGTTATGAGCAGAAGATGACGGTGGAGGTTTGACATGCCGCGACTGACTGTTTGGTATCTGCGGGCCGCTTTCGTGCATCTGGCTTTAGGTGCGACGTTTGGCGCATTGATGCTGTCGGCAAAAGCCGCACCTTCGTTGGCCTGGGCGTGGGCTTGGTTTCCCTCGCATATTGAACTCATGGCCTATGGGTGGATGATGCAATTTGCACTTGGTGTTGCATTTTGGGCGCTGCCACGCTACCTCAAACCACCCAAGCGGGGAGATGTTCGTCCTGCTTGGGTGGCATGGGGGCTGATCAATGGCGGTGTGCTCCTGCTCGCCTACGGTCCCATGTTGGGGATGGAATGGACTCGCACCGCTGGAGCCGTGGCCGAATCCCTGGCTGTGCTTCTCTTTGCCTTGCATGCCTGGCCAAGAGTGAAACCGCTGGGCGTATAGTGCCTTCTTGTTCGGGTCAGGCAGAGACAGGGAGAGAAAAAAATACGCTCGGACGTTAAAAATACATCCGAGCGTTTGGCAGTGAGTTGAGATGAAGTGAAACGTTAGCTGGCTTTCACACTGATTTTCCTGGGCTTGATCTCTTCGACCTTGGGGATGGACAACGTAAGGACGCCATCTTTATAAACAGCTTCGATGTGATCGGCATCTACTGGTACGGGTAAGGCAATGCTGCGCTGGAACAGCCCATAGCGTCGCTCACGCAGATGGTATTTCCCTTCTTCGATGTCCTGTTCTTCCTTGATCTCGCCCTTTATACTTAGGACGTTGTCTGTAAAGGTAATCTCCAAATCGTCGGGGTTGATGCCGGGTAGAGAGGCTTTAACGATGAACTTATCTTCCGTTTCCGCAACATCCAGAGCCAACGCCCAAGGGCGATCTTCGCGATATGTGGACGCAGGAATTTCATTCAGCATTTCATTCAAGACGGCATTGCGCCAGGCTTCCATCTCACGGGTGAATGGATCGCGTACAGTCATTAGTCTCATTTTTATCATCTCCTTATGGGTGATTTGTTGATTTCGATGTGGCTAGGTGCGCAGCGTTTAGGTGATAGCGCATCTTACGGTTATATTTAACGCTGTCAGCGTAAGTACAACGTATGAAGACCATTAGTGAACCGTAAGAATTTGGGGATGCATAAAAAAGCGCCCTCGATGGAACTCAAGGGCGCAGTTGCAGGTGGAGATGCGGGGAATCGAACCCCGGTCCGGGACAGTCGTCTGCGTACGTCTACAAGCTTAGTCACAACTGCCGTTTCGCCCGCCGGAGGGTTGTGACCACCTCCACAATGCGGGCTAGCCGATGGTCTTTTGCCTGGCGTATCGGCGTCGGCCAGACTGCACTCTGCAGTCTATGACAGCCTACCCGGTGCGCTGCCGAGTCCCGCACCGGGGGCCGAGATCGCTATCTCAAGCGATCATGCCTACTTCGGTTACTTACGCAGCCAGCGCGACAGCGTTGGTGCGAGCGAAGCCGAAGTTGAAGGCGGTACCAGTATTCTTGGCACTTATTTTGATGCCCGTTTTAACGAGGTCAGGCGCCTCGGCTTGCAGCACGCAAACGAACATCTGCCCCGTCGAAACCTTTCATCCCCATGATGAGGAGGTGGGCGAGACGGGCCACGTTTACATGATGATTTTAACATCAACACCCTATTTTTGCAAGCATTTTCAAGAGGATGGGTGCGTTTCAAAATGGAGGCAATCATTGCCATCCCGCCTGATGAATCTGGCTCCGGAGCGAAGCTCTCCAGGGCGAATTCGCAATCCGCCCGGCAAAATAGAAAAGCGTCCAACATTGAACCATGCCCTGACATGCTCTGACAATGAGTGCGGTTCAAAATAGGTGCATTCACTCGATGTAGGCCGACTGAGGTTGTCAGGCCAGCAAGTCACAGACTCGCATGTGCGCATTTTGGCTCTCCAGCCGGAACTGTGACCCGACGACATTGATAAACTGCCCCGAAATTGAAACGCACCCCAAGAGGGGCGTATATCTTGGTTGCGAGACGTTTCTTAAACCATCATGTCTTGATACCAGCATCGGAGACGATGCAGCGCGCGATTGCATCGTTTTTTGCTTCATCTGCATGGAGTATGGCCTGATAATGGTAGATATTGCGTTATTTATGGTTTATGCTTTGCCTGAGGCCAGTCTCCTGAGTGTCGGTCGATCACGATTGCGAGAGAGTGTGTCCAGCCGGATTCGCAATCCGGCGGGTTTGACGCTCGAATCACCGCCGGATCACGGATCCGGCTCTGCGCATCATGGCAAATCGTGATCTACTGAAAGTGGCTATTGACAAAACAGGGGGCCAGTGAAATAATGGCAATAGAGGCGATTGTCTCTTTCCCTGCTTCTCAGGAGGTTGTGATCATGGGAAAAAAGAAAAAACGCATCATGCGGCATTTGCCGCCAGATTTCGATGATGTCATCAGGCCCGAGGAAATCCCTGGCGGGTGGAAGCCCAAGCCTTATCCGCCCCCGCCACCTCCTCCGCCGCCCCCGCCTCCGCCGCCGGAGGAATTGTGGCACGAGATTTCCTTCTACGGAACCTACCTATTTTCCTCACGGCCCCACGCCGATCTCGGCCCCACTCAGGCTTTGGCGGTCATCACGCTCTATTCCAGCTCCAACTACGTCGGGGCAATTTCCTTCTACGCTGACGACGAACAGCTTCCGGAACCTGCACTGCTCTTCCGTCACGATACCGGCGTGTGGGTCGTCGGGCTGCATTACCACATCTCCCGGTACAGCGACATCATCGCGATGCTGAACAACGAGCCTCACGTGTTCGTTTACTTCCGTGGCCCGTACAACAGCGTCATCTCCACCGTCTTTCCCGCGGATTATTACAGCTAACGCGAAACCGCCGGCCATCCATGCGGTGGCCGGCGGTTTTTTCATCTGATGCGGAGGGTGCGTTACACTTTTCGAAGCGCGGCGCCCCTTTTTGAGACTAGAACAGGCCCACGACCTTGCCCGTCTCCAGGTCCAGATCCACGTCGTAGAAGACGGGGCGGGTGGGTAGGCCGGGCATGGTGCTCATGGTTCCCAGCAGCGGGAAGATGAAGCCCGCGCCTACACTGGCCCGCACCTCGCGCACTTCCACGTTGAAGCCCTTGGGAGCGCCCTTCTTGGTGGGGTCTGTGCTGAGGCTGAGATGAGTCTTGGCCATGCAGATGGGCAGCTTGTCGAAGCCGTTTTCGGTGTAGCTCTGAATCTGCTTCTCGGCCAGCTCGGTGTAGGTGACGCTGCCCGCGCCGTAGATCTCTTTGGCGATGATCTCGATCTTCTCCTTGATGGACAGGTCCAAATCATAGAGGAACTTGAAGTTGCTGGGTTTCTCGGCTGCGGCGATGACTGCTTTGCCCAGCTCCACAGCGCCGGCGCCGCCGTCGGCCCAGTGGTTGGACATGACCGCGTCTTCCGCGCCTGCCTCGATCGCGATCTTGCGCACCAGCTCGATCTCCGCGTCGGTGTCGGTGGTGAAGCGGTTGACCGCCACGACCACGGGCACGCCGTACTTGAGCGCGTTCTTGATGTGAACCTTCAGGTTCTCAGCGCCCTTCTCCACTAGCTCCAGATTTTCTTCGGTGTACGCGGGGTCCAAGGGCCGACCGGCCACGACCTTGGGGCCGCCGCCGTGCATCTTCAGCGCCCGGATGGTGGCCACCAGCACCACCGCGTCGGGCACCAGGCCACTGTAACGGCACTTGATGTCGAAGAACTTCTCCATGCCGATGTCAGCGCCAAAGCCCGCCTCGGTGACCACGTAGCCGTCGGGCCCGGCCAGTTTCAGCGCGATCTGGTCGGCCACGATGGAGGAGTTGCCGTGGGCGATGTTGGCGAAAGGCCCGGCGTGCACGAATGCGGGCGTGCCTTCCAGGGTCTGCATCAGGTTGGGCATGATCGCGTCTTTCATCAGCACGGTCAGCGCGCCGCCCACGCCCAGGTCGTCCGCGGTAATGGGCTCGCCGCTGCGGCTCATGGCCACCACCATGTTGCCCAGACGTTCGCGCATGTCGGCCAGAGAGGTGGTCAGGGCCAGGATGGCCATGATCTCGCTAGCCACGGTGATATCGAAACCGGTCTCCCGCTGGAATTTCTCCTTGGGCCCCAGGCCGATCATGATCTTGCGCAGATAGCGGTCGTTGGTGTCCACCACGCGACGCCAGGTGATGGTGTCGGGGTCGATGTCCAGGCGCACGAAGCGGCTGCGCTCTTCCTCGGTCAG
>CAZYSY010000160.1:0-8834 GCA_964650295.1 uncultured Caldilineales bacterium
AAAGATGGAGCTGTGCAGGTCCAGCGCGCTGTGCTTGAGCCACCACATGGACCAGATGAAGGTGTACTCGTCGTAGGCCCAGGTGTCGGAGCCGGGCACGTGAGTGGCCAGATGCCGCAGCACGGGCCAGGTGGCGATGGCGGCAAGGATGGCAAGAAGGCCGAGGATGAGCGCTGTTCGGTAGTTACGAAGCATGGACAGGGGATCGTGCGTGAAACGTAAATCGTAAAACGTGAACAACGCCCGCTGGACCAAATCTTCACGTTTCACAGATCACGCTTCACGCCTGGCAGTAAATGATCGTGAAACGAATGGTATCGATACTCGCCGATCGTACCACAGCACAGGCATTTTCCCAACGTTTTATGGTATACTTCCGCTTATGCACATCCTCTATTCTGTCCAAACCCGCACGCATCCTGGCAAGGTGCGGAAAAATAATGAAGACGCCTATGGCACGGTGCTTGATTGGCGTGAAAAGTTGCATCTCTCCGATGAGACGTTGCAGCAACGCGGGCATCTTTTTGCCGTGGCCGATGGCATGGGTGGGCACGCCGCGGGCGAAGTCGCCAGCAACCTGGCCATCAAGACGCTTTTCACCGAATACTATACCGGCAAGTGGGTGGATCCCAAAACTACATTGGCTGCCGCGATTATGGCGGCCAATCGGGCCATCTTCGAACAAGCCCAGGCGGACGCCAGGTTGAGTGGCATGGGCACTACGTTGGTCGCTGCGCTTTATAGACCTGAATATGGTTTGGTGGCCAATGTTGGCGATAGCCGCGCTTATCTGTTTCGATTTGGCAAAATTGTGCAGGTAACCCACGATCACTCCTGGGTGGCGGAACAGCTCGATAATGGCATTCTTACCGAAGAAGAGGCCTCTCATCACCCGTTCCGAAATGTCATCACCCGGGCGTTAGGGAATGAGGCCAAAGTCACGCCTGAATTTTTCGAGCTGCCGCCTTTGCCAGGGGATATTCTACTGCTTTGTTCCGACGGGCTTAGCAATCAGGTGTCGGATCGAGAAATGACGGAAATCATGGCGGCGTATTCTCTGGACGAGGCTGCGGAGATGCTGCTGAACCTGGCTTTAGAGCGAGGCGCTCCCGACAATGTGACGTTGGCGTTGATTCAACTGCAAGGCGGCGCCGTGCAACGACGTTCCAGGTCGCTTTTGCCTTGGGTGGCGTTGATGTTGGCAATGTTGATCATTGTGGGGTTTGTGGTGTGGAACTTCTTGCCCAGCGCTTCTCGACCCAAAGAGACGGTCGTTCCCCGAATGGTCGAACTCGGCACGTTTACACCATCACCCTCATTGCACCAGCAGAAAACGCCCTCGCCCACAAGCCAACCTGTTGTGACGGCCACGCGTGTGGTCACGCCCACCTTGCCAGCAGCGATGGGGGCCATTGTGGATGGAGAGGCGATTGTGTATGCTACGCCTGCGGCGATAGACCCGCGACCGTTGGTGTTTGTTTCCGGGCGCACTGGCGTTCAGCCTATTTCTGAGGATGACGCCTTGACCAGCGTCACGGTTGAGGTCGCAAATGAACGGTTTTCTGCCGATCTGGACAAAAAGCATTATGTGGGCCCTCCGCCTCCGGTGCTGGGCGGACGATTGTCGTTGGTGGGATACATCTTGCCGCCAGTTGCAGGGCATGAGGATTTCAGCCTTGATCCGTTACTACTTCTGGCTCCATTTGGTGAAGATGGGATGTTTTCGGTGGAGTGGCAGGTTGGTCCGAAGGCGTTGAAAACGTTGGAGGATCGATTCGGGGTGCGAGTAGATCTTCAAGCTGCGCCTGGAATGAATATCATTCAGCTCACGCAATGAGGATGAAGATGCATGAGACCCGCCGTCGTTTGATATGTTGGGGCGTAATAGTAGTGGTGTTGTGGGCGGCGTTGGCTTTGCGTCTTTTCCAAATAGATGTCCAGGATGTATGGTGGGATGAGGCCCGCAATATCGATGTGGCAACCCGCCCATTGGCTCAAGTGGCTGCGGCTCCCGAGCTGGATATTCATCCCCCACTCTATTTCTACACATTGCATTTTTGGACAAGTGTTGCCGGGAGCAGTCGCTTCGCGACGCGCTTCCTCAGCGTATGGTTTGGCGTGCTGGCCGCGGCTCTTACCTTTCAGCTCGGGCGCAGGTTGACGCCGGGACGAAGCTGGCTGGGGGGAACGCTGGCGTTGCTCGTGGCAGCATTTGCGCCTTACGCGCTGGCCGAGGCCCAGGAGACGCGCATGTACACCATGTCGTGGGCGCTGCTGGCTGCGGGCATGTTGACGCTGTGGCGGGCTTTGGATGACGAGACCTCCTGGCGGCGCTGGTTGCTCTTCGGCGTGCTGGCCGCGGCCGCGCTGCTCACCCATTACAGCACTCTGTTCATTTTGGCCGGGTGGGGCGTGTGGCTGCTGATTTGGGCGTTGGCGAGCCCGCAACGCTGGCGACGATTACTGAGGCTGGCCGCGGCAGCGTTGACGGTCGCGATCCTGTTCGCTCCGGTCGTTCCCATTGCCCTGCGTCAGATCCCCGGCTACGATAATCCCAATTTGACGCTGCCCACGCTGGGCGGTTATCTCTCGCAGTTGTATCAGGCCTTCACCATGGGCGAGTTTGCGCCCGAAGATGTGTGGGGGTGGGGAAAATGGCTCTGGGGCGCATTGATCGTGGGCGGGGGCGTTTTTTATCTGTGGCGGGGACGACGATGGGTGGCGTGGCGGGCGTGGGGCCTGATGCTGGTCTGGCTTTTCGGTGGATTGACTATCTTCTACGGCGTCCTCATCGCCCGATCGGCGTTTAACCCTCGCTACATCAGTTTTATCCTGCCTGCTGCCTGGGCGTTGACCGCGTGGGCGCTGGCGGGCTGGCGCTATCTGGCCCGGCCTTTGCCCTGGTTGGGGATGGCATTATTGGTCGGGATCAGCCTTCCCTCCCTTCATGACGACCTGTACGATCCCGCACACTTCCGCGAGGATATGACGAGTGTTGTGCGTTATCTCGAAGCCAACGCCACACCCGCAGATATCATTTTGGTGGATCAGCGCTATCCCTTTGGCTTTTATTGGCAGCGTTGGAATAACGATTTCGATGGGGTTCCGCCAGCAGAGCCCGCGGACCAGGCGCCTGCCCAATATCTTTTTGTCGACATCAATCACATCGACCAGCGTCTGACCGAGCTGGCGGGCGATACGCAACGCATCTATTGGGTCACCTGGTATGAATCGGATATGGACCCGCGCGGCGCAGTTACTGCACTTCTGGACGCGTATGGTCAACGCATCGAGGAGCAGCCATTTCGCGGTTACACCGTGCGGGCCTGGCAGATGCAACCGCCCACGCGTTTCCAGCTTCCCCGCGACTTCATCCCCCTGAACCTCCGCTTCGATCCGGGCGTGGTTCTGGTGGAGGGGGACTGGTTGGGACGCACGCAGCCGGTGGCGCCGGGCCAGAGCATTCTGGTTACGCTGCGCTGGCAGGTGGATGGCCCCACGCAGCGCCCACTCAAGGTCTCACTCCGCCTCAAAAACGAGGATGGAGCCACCGTGGCCCAGGATGACCGCCTGCTCCTCTCCGACCGACACCTACGCTCCACGGCCTGGGCTCCGGGCGAGAGTGCGCTCAACGTCTATCTCCTGACCGCGCCCGATCAGCCGGGCGACTATCATCTGACCGTGGTGCTCTACGATGAGGAGACGCTGGCTGCGACGGGGCTGAGCGATGGCAGCGGCGTGGAGCCTGTCATTGGAACTCTGCTGGTTGGTCATTGATCCCCTCTCGCTAGGTTGCAGTTCTGATTTTTGGAGGTTGCTCGATGTTCCGAAAAGTAAACTTCACGAATAAACTGTTGTTGGTGGCTGCGATAGTTGGTTTCATCGTGTATTTCGTTTTGCTGGAATTTTCCGAATACTGGCTTGGGATTCTGACCCAGCATCAGGTTGGGCCAGATTTTTACATCTATTTTACTGCTTATCTTAGAACCCTGGCAGGCGAGAATCCATATCTTCCATATCATATCGGGAGTAGCTTTGTTAGCCATCCATTCGTGTTGAGTTTTGTTTCTCTTTTTAGTTGGCATCAAGAAGGATACTTGGCCATATTCTTCTGGGTGGTTACGAGCGCCATCCTTTGGGTGTTTGTTGTGCAGCTTGTTTTTCATGTCGCCATTGATGACACGTCGTATATCCTGGGGCGTCAGGAAAATTATCAGTATTGGCATGGGGGCATGCTCCTGATTTTTTTGGGCTTTGCGCCTTTCTGGGAGACGATTCACATCGGTCAAATCAATGTCTTTGTCATGCTGGCGTTAATCCTGACCTATTATTTTTCCGAGCGGAATTCTGATCTTTTGGCCGGGTTTTTCCTGGCGCTTTCCACTGTGCTGAAAACCTCACCCATCATCTTTGTGTTGTATTTTGTTGCCTTGCGTCGGTTCAAGGTCGTGGGTAGTTTTCTAATGGCATTTATCGCCTTCAGTTTGATTCCCGCGATTCAATTTTCGCCTGGGGTGCTGGCGGATTTTTGGGGAATTCTTTCGAAGCTGGGGGGAGAAATCAACCCTATCGCTTACAATCAGAGCGCATTGAGTCTTTTGGCGCGCCTGTTCGATCGCTGGGGATGGGAATATCTGGCGGCTTTGAAATGGGCCCATAAAGTGATTATGGCTGCTTTTGCTGGAGCTGTGTTGGTTTTAGTTGCTCTGGGCGATTCTGAAAAACGGTCGAGATTATGGGGGTTTGCGTTGCTATTGATGATCATGACTCTGTCTTCGCCCCTGGTGTGGTATCATCATTCGCTCTTTCTGGTGTTGCCTTTGATGTTATTCTTGTGGCATCCTGGGCGCCGATATGCGATTTTGGGTGTGGCCGTTCTTTTTGTGATTCAATCTGAAAGATTATTCGAATATAAAGTTGCTAATTTTGCCTGGCCTATCTCGCTGGCGGAATTCATTTTATTGGGGGTAGGAATTTGGCTTTATTGGAACGATTGGCGACGATCACGACAGCCAGAAAGCCTTGTGAAAAGCTGATTAGTTACCTGACACAAATTAGCTTTGACCGCCGTCATTGGCCGAATGAATTCGGTTCTGGGGGCGCAGCCCCCTCCTTTGCTTCCTCCCCCGCTCCGAGACGGACGGGGAAGGAGATATGGAGAGGAATGGCCTGTGCCGCCCGTCCCCCTGCGGTTCGGGGGCGGTTCCCGGCCGCGAGTTTGTAATCTGATTTTTGAAAGAAGGGCTGTCAGCGCAGGCTGACAGGCGGCCGGAGGCCCTCAGTCCTGATTTCAATCGGTGGGCAACTGGGCATTGAAATTTATGTCAGGTTGCTAGAAAAGCTGAAAGCGATCATCACAACGCGTGATCTTTGATTTGGCGTGTTTGACGCCCGCAGCCGGAAATGTTACCATCAGAACATCAATAAACGACTTACTATTGTTCATTGCATACTGATTGCTTGCACTTATGACCGACGCCCTTTATCTGCGCTATCGACCCCAGACCTTTGAAGATGTAGTGGGGCAGAAGCACGTGGCCGAGACCCTGCGCAACGCCTTGCGTCAGGATCGCATCGGTCACGCCTATCTGTTCACCGGCCCGCGCGGCACTGGCAAGACCAGCACCGCCCGCATCCTGGCCAAGGCCGTCAACTGCCTGGCCGAGGATGTGAACGACCGGCCCGACAACACCTGTCCGATTTGCACATCCATCAATCAGGGGCGTTTGATGGACCTCATCGAGATCGATGCCGCGTCCAACACCAGCGTGGATGATGTACGGGCGCTGATCGAACGGGTGGCCTTTGCGCCCAGCGAGGCCCGCTACAAGGTCTACGTCATTGACGAAGTGCACATGCTCTCCACCAGCGCCTTCAACGCCTTGCTGAAGACCCTGGAGGAGCCGCCTGCACACGTCATCTTCATCCTGGCCACAACCGAGCCCCACAAAATTCCGGCCACTATCCTCTCCCGCTGCCAGCGGTTTGACTTCCATCGCATCAGCACCCAGCAGATCAGCCAACACCTGGGTGAGATTGCAGAGCAGGAGGGGCTCAGCGTCACGCCCGAGGCTTTGGGCATCATCGCCCGCAGCGCTACCGGTTCCATGCGCGACGCCATCAGTTTGCTGGATCAGGTGGCCGCGTATGGTCACACCGAGATCGATGATGAGTTGGTGCGGGATGTGCTGGGCATGGTCTCGGGACTGGCCATCAGCGATTTTGTGGATGCTTTGGCCGTGGGCGATCCGGCCGAGGTGCTCACCAAGCTGCACGAGCTCATCGACAAGGGCGTGGAGTTGAGCCAGTTCGTCAACCAGATCATCGATCAATTGCGTACGTTGCTGCTGCTGAACGTGGGTAAAGATCCTAATCTGGTGGATCTACCCGACAGTCTGCTGGTTCAGGCCCAGAAGCAGGCCGCCCAATTTACCGCTTCCCAGCTGTTACACACCATTCGCGTCCTCACCGAAGCGGGACAGGCTCTGAAGACGCCTTTTGCGGGTTATCTGCCTGTGGAGCTTGCTTTGCTGGATGCGCTCAACGTGGGAGATGTGGTCGTCGCCACACCACAACCGGCTGCCACAACTCCACCCACGACGTCACAGCCATCTCCTTCGCAAACTCGAACGCAAACCGCCTCCGACAGGCCCGCCCCGCCGCCAAAGAAGAAGCCGCCCCGCCGCACCAGCGGCTCTACGTCTCCTCCGGTCAAACCGACCCGCGTCGAAGGCGAGCTGGGCGATGTGTGGCGGCAGTTGTTGAGAAATTTGCGTCGCGTCAATCCCAAACTACAGGCGTTGCTGCGCTCGGGCGAGCCTGTGGCGATGCAAAGTGGTGAGTTTTACATCCGGTTTCGTTACGAGTTTCATCGAAATCAGGTACAGGCCAGCATCGATGATCTAAACAAAAGCCTGGCCGAAGTGTTGGGACGCCCCATGAACGCGGTTATCCTGAGTGAGAATGAAATGCCGCCCGCAGCCAGCGCCGAGGCCAACCCCAGCCCAGTTTCTGTTCCAGGCGCTGACCCTGATCCCCACCCTGCCCCTTCCTCCTCCTTGGCCAATCATCCCGTCGTGCGTCGGGCCGTGGATAAATGGGGTGGGAAGATCGGAGATACTGAAGATTAGTTGTTGGATATCGCCAACCAGTATCTACTATCCACTACCCAATACCCTGCTAACCCATCATCTCGGAAAAAGGTTGATTTATGGCAAAGAAGAAAAAAGCTCCCAAGGGATATCGTTCTCCTGGCTCCCGTCCGAAGGGCCCGCGTGCGCCCGGCGGCGGTGGCGGTGACATGATGTCGCAGATTCAGGCATTGCAAGAGGAGATGGCCAAACAACAGGCCGCGCTGGCTGAGGAGACTGTCGAAGCCAGTGTGGGCGGCGGCGTAGTCAAGGTGGTGGCCACGGGCCAGCAAGACATCGTCTCCATCTCCATCCAGCCGGAGGTGGTGGACCCCGAGGATGTGGAGATGCTGGAGGACCTGATCCTCAGTGCAGTCACCGAGGCCCTGGATCTTTCCCGCAAGCTGGCCGAAGAGCGGATGGGTAGTCTCACTTCGGGCCTGGGCCTGCCCCCGGGCTTGATTTAAGCCTCCTCGCTCCTGGACTTTGGACCCCGGATTAATCTATGCACGGCGTGGCTGAACCTATCCAACGACTCATCGAAGCCTTCGTGCGCCTGCCCGGCATCGGGCCTAAAAGCGCGTCCCGGCTGGCATTCTATATGCTGCGCGCGCCCGATGATCAGGTGCAAGATCTGGCCGACGCCATCGCCACTCTGAAAGAGAACATCGTCTATTGCTCCCGCTGCCAAAATCTCTCCGAGACCGATCCCTGCGCCATTTGCAGTGATCCGGGTCGGGATCAGCATCTGGTGTGCGTGGTGGAAGACCCGCTGGATGTGGTGGCCATCGAGCGCACAGGCGTGTACAAAGGGCTCTACCATGTGTTGCATGGGGTCATCAATCCGGTGGAGGGCATCGGGCCAGAAGACCTGCGCGTGGGCTCCCTACTGGAGCGTCTGGAAAAGGAATCCATCCAGGAAGTGCTTATCGCCACCAATCCCAATATGGAAGGTGAAGCTACGGCGATGTATCTGGCCCGGCTGCTGCATCCCAAGGGGGTGCGGGTCACCCGTCTGGCTCGGGGCCTGCCCGTGGGCGGCGATCTGGAATATGCGGACGAGATCACCCTCAGTCGTGCTCTGGAAGGGCGTCGTGATATCTAATTTTGACGAATTTTGAAAAAAGCGAAAATTTCCCCGAAAAAGGTATTGACACAATCGAATCTGTGTGGTATATTGACTCTTGCGCCCAGCGATAAGGCGCTTTGAAAACATCAAAAATGGCCAGGCCAGAATGGCCGCCAGGGCGGGAAAATGAGTTTCAAAGAAGCTTGAAAAAAGTCACGAAAAGGACTTGACAAGCCCCGTCGGATGTGCTAGAATTGCCTTCGCAAAAGCGCAAGAGGTCACGTAGAGGACGACCTTAATAAAGGAGAGACCGCTCAGGAATTTTTCAATACCTTACGTACACCAAGGACGTTGAAGCATTCGTCGGCATGTGTATTTTTGTCGGCGTTTTTGTTTGTCATGAGTGGTTTGCATCCAGAACTTTAACAGTTGAAGAGTGATAGGAAAGCTTGTGCAGTCAGGGCTCCGGAAAGTGACCTGTTGAACACAGGAAGCAATCAATTTTTGTCGGAGAGTTTGATCCTGGCTCAGGATGAACGTTGGCGGCGTGCCTAACACATGCAAGTCGAACGAGCAGCCGGATTCTTCGGAAACCGGTGGGCGAGTGGCGCACGGGTGAGTAACACGTGGATAAT
>CAZYSY010000161.1:0-5333 GCA_964650295.1 uncultured Caldilineales bacterium
TTGGTCGCCAAGATCGCGGTCAGAGGTGATGATACGAAAGTCGAACTCACTCCCAAGTTGCTCGATCAGATTGCCCAGAGTTCTGATGGGCCCACCCGCCTTGAATCCAGGCAGAAATGTGGGAGCAACTGTGAGGATGACGGGCTTACTCATCGCTCAGGAATGGCGTCTGGAAGCGTCTGTGAAGATTGTTCCTGTTTCGACCAATTTATGAAGAGTAGAGTGATCAAAAACACCCACATCAGGATAGAAGCACGATTGATTGTAAGGACAGGAGCACCCAAGCCAGCGAAAATTACAATAATAATCAATAAGAATGCCAATCTAGCTTCCATATTACCGCTCGATAACCCGCGAAAGAATGAAACCCCCAAAATTGTAAGTACAGCTATATACAACATCATGGCCACCAATCCACCCTGATAGAAAAATTCCAGATAGGCATTATCAAGTGCAAAAGTGACACCAAATCCAAAACCTACGATTGGTGAAGTCTCCCATACCCTTCGGAAGAGGTGAGTAACTACAGATGTTTCGCCTCCTAATCGCCCCCCAGTGTACAAGGAAATTGCTCCC
The DNA here is from genome assembly GCA_964650295.1 of uncultured Caldilineales bacterium. Taxonomy (GTDB): domain Bacteria; phylum Chloroflexota; class Anaerolineae; order J102; family J102; genus M2005. Next base: position 577 of record CAZYSY010000161.1, read on the forward strand.
ACTTCTGATACTTGTCGCGTATCGAATAATCTCAGAAAGTACTGAAGCCCTGTCCATTTTCCTAAGCTGGTAATAATTTTCATTGCGGCTAAACTAGCAATTATGATGCCAATAATTCGTTTTGTGCTCTTAATATTGACAATCCAAATGGCATATGTTATTGCCGCTGGAATTCCTCCAAGAATGAAAACTTTCGAGATAGATAATAATCCGCCAATTACCAACATAGTACCCAGAATCCAGAAGAAAAATGACATAGTTTTTTGCTTCAGAAGCAGATACATCCAGCCCATCAATCCAACTGAATAGGCAATGCCTGCCTCAAAGGGCTGATTGAAAATGCCAATGAAACGCCCATTAGTTACTGACCGACCCCAAACAGTTGATAAAAGATCACCTCCTCTTACAAATAAACGCACTACTGGCCAAGTGTCCAAGAATATCGTCGCAATTGAAAGCAGAGCATTTAGGGCTAGTAAAATAATAATCCACCAAGCTGCCGTTTTGAAAAATCGTAACTGACCTTGATAATCCAGCCTTTTAAGTAATTCACCTAAAATAAATATCAGGGCTAATGGCTGAATGATATTCTCCATTGCAGCGATGGTGAAAAATGAAAAGGATGGTTTTTGGATATAAGTTATAAGAAACATCCATATTATCAACGCTGCCCAAAGCGCCATAATAATCCGGTAAACACGGGGTGTAGGTTTTTGCGGAACCATAAGGTATCGCACTCCGAAAAATAAAGCGAGTGGATAAATGACAATATGTTCCAACCTGATACCGTTAGCAGGCGCAAGGTAAGGGCCAAACGCTGATATAAGCAACAGCGAGAGAATAATATAGGCCACTCTACTTATGGCCCCTTTTTCATCTTTATGTTTTAGATAAGAATATGAGGAATTGACTATTTGATTGCTAGTAGCCATCTTTTCTTTACTTGAGGAATTGGGTAACTACTAACGTACCCGACTTCAATCACCACAAAGGCACTAAGACACTAAGAACACCAAGAATTTCAAAGCTTTTTCTTTTCTTCGTGCCTTTGTGGCTTCGTGTCTTCGTGGTTTCTAGCCGGGCTACCTTAGTAGTAACGAAAAATCTACGAAATCCGTGAAATCTGTGGTTGCAATGACCTATTCAAGCGACGAATCCATTTTTGCCAGACGCCAACACTTGAAGGGACTTATTGCAAACTACTTAGCATCAATCAACGGCCCACTTGTAACTATACAGGTCTGCGCACTGACGCCAATTTCGCCACCGAAATGATCATGCACAATCCATTTTCCCAAACGTCATGCGTCCAACGTCAAGAGAGCTTTCCCAACAGCCCATGACGCCTGCGTTTGACGTCCGACGCACATGCTATCGTACCGGTTGGCATCAAGCATTGCAGACGAAGACCTCTGCATAGTTACGCCCACTTTATAGAATAGAAATTATGACCCACGCCATCCACCCCACCCCGCAAGCCAACCCCGACCAACGCTCCACATTGGCGGAAATTCACCATCGCATGCCCTACTGGCTTATCGCGGCCATCATCCTGGGCGTCTCCTTTGCCATCGTCATTATCACAGATGAAAATTATGGCATCATCTTCGACGCGCTGAAGACCGGCATCGGCGTCACAGTCAAAGTGTCGCTAATTTCCTACGCGCTGGCGCTGCTCCTGGGCCTGCTGGTGGCGCTGGCTCGCATGTCCAGCCATCGCGTCATTTCTGAAGCAGCCACTTTTTATGTCGAGATAATTCGCGGAATGCCCATGTTGGTGTTGCTGTACATCATCGTATTCGCCGGCACGCCCGGCGTGGTCGCGGGCATCAACTTCGTGGGGAACTGGCTGGTGAGCACGGGGGTTTTTGGCGCAACCGCTGCTGGGGAAAAACTGGCTGGGCTGGGCGTGCGCGATGTTGATTTCACCATGCGCGTCATCATCGCCCTCACCGTTGGCTACAGCGCCTTCCTCTCCGAAGTGTTTCGGGCGGGAATCGAATCTATCGGCAAAGGCCAGACAGAAGCAGCCCGGGCCATCGGCATGAGCTACTGGCAGACATTGCGCTTCATCATTCTGCCCCAGGCCATCCGCCGGGTGCTGCCGCCGCTGGGAAACAACTTCATCTCCATGATCAAAGACTCCTCGCTGGTTTCAGTCATGGGCGTGGCCGACATCACCTTCAAAGGCAAGGTGTACGCCGCCAGCACCTTTCGATTCTTTCAGACTTACAATGTGGTCGCCTACCTGTACCTGATTATGACTATCACCCTGACGCTAGGCTTGCGCGCGCTGGAACGACGCTGGAAGGTGGAGCAGGATTGAGACGGCGTCCCGACTTCGAGCCGGCCAGAAATGCAAAAAAGCGCCCCCATTTTGAAACGCGCCCGAGGGCCATCACCGCTTTGCTACCCCTCAAAGCTCTATGCTAAACTAAATAGTTGCCCCATCATCCCTGCTTTCAGCAATCCTCACAGGCAAATCCCATGCGCTTTCAGCGATTTTCCATTTTTTTTCTCTTTGCCGCGGCGCTGATTCTTGGCGTCCGTACAACCAGCGCCCAATCCGGCATCACCTATCCGCCCGAAACCGAAACCCTGCGCGGGTCCGTGCAGATTCAGGGCACAGCCGTGCATCCCGACTTCTGGAAATATGAGCTCGCGGCCGCGCCCCAGGGCACGCAAAACTGGTTCAACATCGCGGGGGCCGAGGCTCCGGTGCAGAACGGCGTCTTGGGAATATGGGACACCCGAACCGTCCCCGACGGCCCATACACCATCCGTCTCAGGGTCGTGCGTCGCGACGGCAACTACGACGAATACTTTGTGCAAAATGTCATCGTCGCCAATACTGCGCCCGTAGAAACCCCCACGCCCGCAGAAACCCCCACGCCCACGACAACGCCCACCCCCAAACCGCCCACAGCCACCCCTGTTCAGCTAACCCCCCACATTCCTACGCCCACGCTGGCAGCCACAGCCACGCCGGCAATGGCGGTCGCGGCGCCCGAGGAAGATGAACATGGCGGGGATGACGGCGCCACAGGAGACAAAACATCTAAAATCGTCGGCATGCTGGGCCAAATGAAAGATGCGTTCATCCATGGCGCTCTTTTCGTCATTCTGGCCTTCGTTGCTGTTGGCATCTTCTTTGGCGTCAAAAACCTGCTGACATGGCTTTATGTACGTTTTTTACTGCGATAGGCGAGGAACAGGAATCCAGCGCCAGAGAATCGGCTCGAAGATAATCCAATCATGTCCACGAAAATGATCGTCGGGCTCGGAAATCCCGGCTCCCGCTACGCCCGCAATCGTCACAACATCGGGTTTCAAATCGTCGAGGCGCTGGCCGAAAAACATGGCCTCACCTTCGACAAACGTCAGTTCAAAGCCCAACTCGCATTGGGAAACATCGAAGGACGGCGGGCGCTGCTGGTGAAACCGCAAACCTACATGAACCTCAGTGGCGAGGCGGTGCAGGGCCTGGTTCACTACTACAAAATCGAGCTGGCGGATATGATGGCGGTCTACGACGACATGGACCTGCCGGTAGGGGTGATTCGCCTGCGTCCATTTGGCGGCGCAGGCGGACATAATGGCATGCGATCCATCATCCAACGGCTGGGCGACAACAACTTTCCCCGTCTACGGGTGGGCGTTGGACGTCCGCCCGGTCGCATGGATCCGGCCGCGTATGTGCTACAGAATTTCAGCAACGAAGAAGAACACATCATGGCGCAGGTGCGAGATAAAGCTGTGCAGGCGCTGGAAACCTGGCTGTGCGAGGGCATCGACGCGGCCATGAATGCGTTCAATACGAAAAACACAGGATGATGCGACTCGAATCTCGCGGCGTACTCCTCGCCAACCTGGGGTCGCCCGCCTCACCCGATGAGGCCGATGTGCGCGCATACCTCGACGAATTTCTGATGGACCCGCGCATCATCGATCTACCCTACCCGCTGCGCTGGTTCATCGTCAAACGTATGATCTTGCCCAAACGCCCGGCTCAATCCGCCCGGGCCTACCAAAGCGTCTGGGGGGAGGATGGCTCGCCGCTGATCTCATTCACCCATCGGGTGCGGGCCAAGCTGGAGGCCCGGCTGGAGACGCCCGTAGTCATGGCCATGCGCTACGCCCAGCCCTCCATCCGCGCGGGCCTGGAAACGCTTTTGCAGCAGGTTGATGCAGGCGGGGAGATCATCCTCCTGCCCATGTACCCGCACTACGCCATGTCCACCTACGAGACCCTGGCGCTGAAGACCCTGGCCGAACTGGAGAAGCTGGTTGGGGTGCAGCAGACAAGGGATGGGCGGGCGCAGCGCTGGCTGCGGGACGTGGTGAGCCGGACGCAGGGACGCGCCTTCTCCCGCCAGGTCGGAGACTACACGCTCGCGATCATCCCGCCCCACTACAACCGCGCCGACTACATCTCCGCATTAGCTGCCAGCGCCCGGCCCGTGCTGGATGCCGGGGAGTTCGATCACCTGCTGTTCAGCTATCATGGCATCCCCGAACGGCATTTGCATAAGACCGCGCCGCGGGGAAGCAAGTGTTTGCGGGAAGATTGCTGCATGGTGGTGAATGAACGGGGTCGGGAGGAAGTGTTCAGTGATCAGTATTCAGTAATCAGTGATCAGTATTCAGTGATCAGTGATGCGCAGGCGGTGTGCTACCGGCGGCAAGTGTTCACGACAACGCATATGGTGGCTCGGGCGTTGGGCCTGCGCCCCGAGCAGTACTCGATCTCCTTCCAG
>CAZYSY010000162.1:0-10777 GCA_964650295.1 uncultured Caldilineales bacterium
CTGCCCGATCCTGCGGACTACATCGCCATCCGCCCGGTGGTCTACCTCAGTTTCACCTTCGACCACCGCATCTTGGATGGGGCCTCCGCGGACGCGTTCGTCGCAGAAGTCAAGGATATCCTGGAAAACTGGCCTGATTGACACCTTCTTAATGCCCCAAAAAACCAGGCCCTCTGAGATAAAAGCGGGGGCCTGGTCTTGTAAAACTCAAATTCAGTAGATCACGATTGCGAGAGTATGTGTCCCGCCAGATTGCGAATCCGGTGGGTTTGACGTTCGAATCACCGCCGGATCACGGATCCGGCTCTGCGCATCATGGCAAATCGGGATCTACTCAAATTGGTTGACAAAAATTATTCAAAAATTTGGTCACTCCCTACACTGGTGTTATAATTGCGTGTTGGCAAATATCAGGACAACGACTTGAAGTGGTGTGCGACGCACCAGTAAGTCGCTCCGGTCCGTAGAATTTTTCAGGAGGATTACTCTTTTGGCCACTTTCTTGCTCATCGCACAAATTCTCTTAGGCATTGCCCTGACAGCTCTCATAGTATTTCAGACGCAAAACAGCGGCGCGGGCAGTGTTTTTGGCAGCGACACAACGGTTTATCGCACGCGACGCGGTTTGGAAAAGACGTTGTATCAGGCCACCATTATTCTTAGCATCATCTTTGTACTACTAACCATGGTGACTGTGCGCGTCATTGGTTAACGCTTTCTCTTGGTTATAGACAATTGAGTCGTCACGTACGCTGGCAGGCGATTCTGGCCTTTTTGGGCATTTTACTTGTCATCGCCCTGCTGAGTTACGCAACCTACACTTACACATCCCAAGAAGTCCCCGCTCGCGGGGGCGTCTTTGTTGAAGGGGTCGCGGGCAACCCTCAATACATCAACCCGGTGCTTTGCCAATACAACGAAGTAGATCGGGATTTATGCTCCTTGATTTTCAATGGCCTTTTGAAATTGGATGAAAAAGGTGAATGGCAGCCCGATTTGGCGGAAAAATGGGAGGTTGGGCCCAACAGTGATGTATTTACATTTACCCTCAAAAGCGATGTCAGATGGCACGACGGCTTGCGCATTACAGCGGATGATGTGATCTTCACGGTTCATCTAATGCAAGACCCAGACTTGCCGGTGTTGCCCGATCTAGCCAATCTCTGGCGTTCGGTAATCGCCACAAAGGTGGATGATCGCACGGTTGTATTTCAGCTCTCGCAGCCTTACGCCGCGTTCCCCGATTATGTGACCATTCGCTGGTTTGGCGTCATTCCCAAACACTATTGGGAACGCTACACACCCGCAGAAATTCCCCACGCTCAACTGAACTCTCAACCCATTGGCAGCGGCCCCTTCAAGCTGGTCGAGATCGATAGCCAACATGCGCGTCTGGAACCAGTGCTGACGCAATTCGACCAGACCCCATACCTGGATGCATTGGAATTTCGATTTTTCCCAGACTACCCCAGTATTCTGGCTGCTGCCGAATCGGGTGAAGTCCATGGTGTAAGTCGTATTTTTCCCGAATACCAGAAACAGGCGGAGGCGATTCCAGACCTTCAACTTTTCACATCGCCCATTCCCGGTTACACCATGTTGCTTTTCAACTTCGACGCCCCTGACGCGTCATTTCTTGCTGAGCCATCTGTGCGGCAGGCATTGGCCTATGGCGTCAATCGAGATAAATTGCTGAATGAAGTCATTCCTGGCGTGGGAATGAAAGCCGATAGCCCGATATTGCCAGATGTTTGGGCCTATAATCCAGAAATTCCTCGATATGATTACGATCCAGATCGGGCAATGCAGCTATTGGAGGAGTCTGGTTGGATCGATACAAACAATGATGGCGTACGCGAAAGGGATGGGAAAGAACTAATTTTCACCCTTGTCAGCGATGACGCCCCGCATTCGATCAGCGTGGGGCAAGCAATCGCCCAGGATTTGTCTCGCATAGGCGTACGCGTTGATCCTCAGCCAGTCTCTTTCACTGGCTTGATTACCGATTATTTGGCGCCACGACAATTTAGCGCAGCGCTGATTTCGGTGGAACTTTATGGCGATCCCGATCCCTATCCTCTGTGGCACTCCAGCCAAATAAGCCCCCATGGCCAAAACTTCGGCGGTTGGAATAATCGTGAAGCAGATATTTTGATGGAACAGGCCCGATTGACCAGCAATCAAGACACGCGTCGTCAGTTCTATTTCGAGTTTCAGCGCATCTTCGCCACAGAGCTCCCCGCGCTACTGCTCTATTATCCGCTTTACACCTATGGTGCATCTACAGCTGTGCATGACATGGAAGTGGGGCGGCTGAACGAACCTGCGGATCGTTTCAAAACGTTTGCCAAATGGTACGTCAACACACGCAAAATTACTCGAACAGAACGCCGCACACTCGATCTTGACAAAGCGCCGGAGTAAGAGTAAAATAATCTCTGCAATTGAAATACTGAGCCGATGTGGCGGAACTGGCAGACGCGCTGCGTTCAGGGCGCAGTGGGCATAGGCCCGTGGGGGTTCGAATCCCTCCATCGGCATTTCACCCCGTTCGGGCGTTTTTTTGGGTGCGTTTCAATTTCGGGGCAAGTTGTCTGATGATGCACTGGCCGAGTGAACTCAGGTTCTGCAGGCGCCTCGCGCCATGGTCGCCCTGCGGCGACCTGGACGACGGTGCCTGAAGCGTCCAACTTGAGTCGGCCATGAACGCGAAAAGCGCCCCCATTTTGAAACGCGCCTGATTTTTTATTGGCCTTGCGCCTATGTTTTGGATGGGGTAAAATCAAAAACAAATCATCGGATTCAAATCCGTCAGAGTGCGCGTATTCCCCCAAACGCCGCCGCAGAACGATACGTAGAGGAAGTGGAACAACGTGCAACATCCGCGAAAATCTGCCGATTCAGCGTTATGTGCGCACCATCATCAGTTCTGATTGGAACAAGTTGCGATGCCATTTTGCGTCCAGCAGGCAACCATCATTCGGATTTGCGTCGGATCACCCAATTTCATGCGTGAATATCGGTGCACACGCCTCATGTCCCGACAGTCCCCCACTCCCAAGCAGTTGCTTACATTGCGGCAGGTGATCATTGTATTTACGATCATCATCCTCGCCTATTTTGCTGTGCGTTATAGTCAAAACGTGTTAAAGTACCGAGCATTACAAGAAGAGCTGGCGACCATGGAAGGACACATCGTCGCAGCGGAGCAAGAAAAAGAACAGGTCAATCGTGAATTCGACGAGAGCCTTTCGCCTGCTGTGGTTGAAGAATTTGCCCGGCGCGAGCTGAATTGGGTGCGCCCCGGAGATGAAGTTGTGATCACGGTGGAAGGGGGGGCGGCTCCGGCAGAACACAGAGCAACAGTGGCGACTTCTACAGAAGATGAATCTGTGACCGAGACCAAACCAAACTGGCGGCTGTGGCTGGAGTTGCTGTCAGGAGAATCTTAATCGGATTTCGTTCACGCATTATGCGCCCGCATAAGGAGCGTGGATAAATGGCCTTACGCCTTTCCAGACGCGAATCGTGTCGCAGATTGCGGCATCTGCTATAATGGGCGTATGGAAGTCATCCTTACTCACGAGCACGCGGATTTCGATGCACTTGCCAGCCTGTTAGCGGCCAGCAAACTTCATCCAGACGCGTTCCCGGTGCTGCCGCGCAGCATCAATCGTAACCTGCAAGATTTCCTTACGTTGTACCGAAGCGTATTACCTTTTTTGCAAGCCGAAGAGCTACCGCGACGCAAGGTGACGCTGGGCATTTTTGTCGACTGCCAATCAGCTCAGCTTGTGCGGGGAATGACGCAAAAAACGTCTGTCCGCATCATTGATCATCACAAATGTCGGGAAAACTTGCCGGAGCATTACCATTGCTGGTATGAAGAAGTGGGGGCCACCACAACCATCCTGGTGGAGCAAATGATTGGACGGGGCGGGACCATCACACCTGTTGAGGCCACGCTGCTGATGTTGGGCATTTATGAAGATACAGGCAGTCTCACTTATCCAAGCACCACTGCTCGCGATCTACGTTGTGCGGCCTGGCTATTGGAACAAGGGGCCAAACTCGATGTCGTGCGCAATTTCCTGCACCACCCCTTATCAGGCGCACAGCAACAGCTGCTGGAACAGTTGTATGAAGCTGCTGAAACTTATGAAATCAAAGGGCACACCATTGTCGTTACCGAGGCGCGCGTGCAGGAGCCTGTGGAAGAGATCAGCACGTTGGCTCACAAATTGCGCGACCTCTATGAACCGGACGCTTTATTTCTGTTGGTGGATCTGGAGGAGCACATCCAGGTTGTCGCCCGCTCCACCACCAACAACATTCACGTCGGGCGGATTGCGCAGGCCCTGGGTGGGGGAGGACACTCAAGAGCTGCAGCCGCCTTGGTGCGAAATCGTCCGGTGTCCGAAATCCGGCGTCAGATCCTTCGTCTATTGGCAGAAAATGTTCAGCCACAAATGACCGTCCGCGAGATCATGTCGTGGGGCGTGACCTCGGTCAAAATCAATACGCCCGTTGGCGAGGTGGCGAAACGAATGAGCATTCGCGGACATGAGGGGTTTCCGGTCGTTGATGAGAGGGGGACGCTTGTAGGGTTGGTCACGCGACGAATTATCGATATGGCCATGCGCCACGGAATGCAACATGAACCTGTGCGAAAAGTGATGCGCACCGGCGCCGTCACTGTTGGCTTGGATGATCCTGTGCAAGTGGTGCAAAAACGCATGATCGAAAGTGGGTGGGGACAGATTCCGGTGTTGGATGAACATGGCGTCATGGTGGGCATCGTCACCCGAACTGATTTGCTCAAACTCTGGGGGGAAGAGAAAACGCCCGAACGGCCTTCGGTGGCCGAGTTGATGACAGAGCGACTACCAGATGGGCTGCTAGAACTGCTACAACGGATCGGCGAGGTGGCGGCGGTGATGGGCTTTCCACTTTATACCGTGGGAGGATTCACCCGCGATTTACTTCTGAATCGCCCCAACTTCGATGTCGATTTCGTGGTGGAGGGGGACGCGGTGGCCTTGGCTCAAGAATTGGCCCGGGAATTCGGCGGTCGCGTGCGCCCACATCGTCGATTTGGCACGGCCAAGTGGATTCGGGACGAAAACGCCTTTGCTGCGGGGCGGCGTCTCTCCGATGACACGCCTTCCAGCATCGACTTTGCCACGGCCCGCACCGAGTTTTATGAAGCGCCCACATTGCTGCCCGTGGTGGAACGATCCAGTATCAAACTGGACTTGCATCGCCGGGATTTCACCATCAACACCCTGGCCATTCGTTTGGATGGACGACACTGGGGCGAATTGTTGGACTTTTACGGCGGACGCAAAGACCTGGAAGAAGGCGTCATCCGCGTGCTTCATTCTCTGAGCTTCATCGAAGACCCCACTCGCATCCTGCGGGCCATTCGTTTTGAACAACGTTTCGGATTCACCATTGAGCCTCGAACCGCCGAACTGATGGTGGAGGCGGTGGATTTGCTGCACCGGGTCAGCGGTCCACGCATCCGTCATGAACTGATTCTCATTTTACAAGAGGCTGAACCGGAAAATGCGCTGCGACGTCTACATGAGATCGGCGTTCTAAAGGAGATCGATCAGGAGCTAGATTGGAACCAGCGAATGGCGGATAAGTTCAGACAACTTCGCCTGGCGCTCTCAGATTGGCCTCAACCTCCAGCTTCCATCGAACGTCTTTATTTCGTATTGTGGATATACGACCTGACGCCAGCGGCGCACAAACGCATTCTAGATCGATTGCGATTGGCCAGCATCACGGTCAAACTCGTAAGAGAGGCCGAAAAACTACGCGCTCGAAGTATGAAGTTACAGAAGCCAGAGCTGCCGCCCTCGGAGATTGATCGCTTGCTGAGTCAGTTCAGCGATGCAATCTTGCTTGTGGCCCGCATTGCCACCGATGCCCCACTGCTTCGAGAACGATTACGATTTTACCAAGAAAAACTGCGCCCCATCGAAATTCATATCTCAGGCGAGGATCTACAGCGCTGGGGCATCAAACCTGGTCCCATCTACCGCCAGGTTTTCCAACAAGTGCGGGCTGCAGTGTTGGATGGACGCGTTCATACGCCTGAGGAAGAAGTCGCACTGGCCAAACGCATTTTGCACCATCAATAGATTAGAACCATTTGGAATTCATGGGGATTCATTTCACACCAACGCCGCCTCGATGGCCTGATGCAATGAGCGGACGCGGATAATCTCCATATCTGCGGGAAAGCTGTCTGTTTGGACATGTCGCCCGGAGCTGCGGGGGATGATCGCCCGTTTGAAGCCCAGCTTGCTGGCTTCAATCAACCTGCGTCCGAGCTGACTCACCGAGCGTAGCTCGCCACTGAGCCCTATCTCGCCCAGCAGAGCCATGTCTGCAGCCACGGGCCGGTTGCGAACGCTGGACACAATGGCCACAGCCACGGCCAGATCGCTGCCCGGCTCGGTGATTTTGAGTCCGCCCACCACATTCACGAACACGTCCTGATCGGAAAGACGCAAACCCACCCGTTTGGAAAGCACGGCGGTGATAAGCAGCAACCGATTGAAATCGATGCCGTTGGCGGTGCGACGGGGCTGGGCAAAGGCGCTGGTGGAGGCCAGGGCCTGCACTTCCACCAGCAGGGGCCGGGTTCCCTCCAGGGGCACGGCAATGGCGCTGCCCGACGCGTTGGGCAGACGTTCAGCCAGGAACATCTCGCTGGGATTCGTAACCTCCTGCAGGCCCGATTGCTGCATCTCGAACACTCCCACCTCGTTGGTGGAGCCGAAACGATTCTTCACCGAACGCAGCAGGCGGTAACTATGGAAGCGATCGCCTTCCAGATAGAGCACCGTGTCCACCATGTGCTCCAGCACCCGAGGGCCGGCGATATTCCCCTCCTTGGTCACGTGGCCGACCAGAAACAGGGGCGTGTTGTTCTCTTTGGCCATTCGCAGCAAATGCGACGTGCACTCCCGCACCTGGGTGACGCTGCCGGCGCTGCTGCTGAGATCGTCGAGATACACGGCCTGGATAGAGTCAACGATGACCAGCCCCGGATTCATAGCCGAGATCTGGGCCAGGATATTGTGCAGATCCACATCGGCCAGCAGGAAAAGGTTAGGATGCACGCCCCCCAGACGCTCGGCCCGGCGCTTGACCTGATAGGCCGACTCCTCGCCGCTGACGTAGAGCACCTTGCGCCCGCTCCGGGCCACCGCTGAGGCCATTTGCATCAGCAGGGTGCTCTTGCCGATGCCGGGATCGCCGCTGATGAGCACGCCGCCGCCCGGCATGACGCCGCCGCCCAACACCCGGCTCATCTCGCCGATGGCCAGGGGGATGCGGGCGATGTTATCGGCCTGGATGTCGGGCAGGGGCTGGGGCGTGGGGCGCTCGCCCGCGGGCCGGGTGCGATGATGCTTGCTCCCTGGCGTCCCAGAAGCCTCCACCACCTCCTGCATGGTGTCCCACGCGCCGCACTTGGGGCATTTGCCCGTCCATTTGGCCTGTTTGTGTCCACACTCTGTGCAGACGTAGCTGGTTCGGGGTTTGGGCATGAGAAAATCCTATATTTCTTCCAATATGCTCTCAATTTGTAGCAACAAAACAGGCAAGTCCTGTTGAATGACGCCCCAGACAATATCCAAATTCACACCGAAATAATGATGAATCAGCCGATCTCGCAGTTGCGCCATGGAACGCCACGGCGCCTGATCATATCGCTCCTTCAATTCCCCGGACACAAATTTTGCCGATTCTCCGATAATTTCCAGATTTCGCAATACAGCATCCTGTGTTTTTGTATCACTCAGAAACTCACTTTCCTCCATCCCTCGCACGTAATCGAGAATGCGCAAAATCGCCAGACGGATATCCTGCAGACAGGCGCTGTCCTCCCGCTTAGACATACACGACCTCTCGCTGAATATCCTCGCGAATCTCATCAACACGGATATTTTCCAGCCCAACAGGCGTCAGTATCTCCACTTTGCGTCCCAAAAGCGCTTCCAGTTCATCCGTCAAGGCCATGACTTCCAGCCCGATGGGGTGATCGAACACGACAAGCAGATCGATATCGCTGGCAGGCTCGCCCTCCCCGCGCGCGAAAGAGCCAAACAGGCCGATACGTTTCACGCCATATTTTTCACGCAAATAGGCCTTTTGGGATTGCAAAAGTGACTGAATTTCCTGATCCGAGAGCATCGACACTCCTAAAAAGGGTGGCAATCACCTCAAAAATCGGAAGGTGACTGCCACCCGAACAGGCTTATCCTAGCATCGCTTCCAGTGATTCATTTTCATCGATGTTGAAGTCCTCACGGCGTTCGACGACTTCGAAGGTGAGCTCCTCCTTGCCCTCTTCGTGGAGGATGCGGATGCTGTCTCCCGGCTGGAAGCGATCGGCCAGCAGCCCTTCGCTCAGGGGATCATCCACGTACTCCTGGATGGCCCGACGCAGGGGGCGAGCGCCAAATTGCGGGTCGTAGCCCACTTTGGCCAAAAATGCCCGGGCGGAATCATCCATGTCCAGGGTGATGTCGTGTTCGGTGAGTTGGGTCAGCACCCGCTCCATCTCCAGGTCTACGATGGCTTTGATGCTCTCCATCTCCAACGGATGGAAGACCATGATGCCATCCAGGCGGTTGATGAATTCGGGCCGGAAGGTCCGGCGCAGCGCATCCATGACCCGCTTCTTCATGTCCTCATAAGCGCTCTTTTGCCGCTGATCCTCATCGGTGACCGCGAAGCCCAACCCGCCGCCATGACGGATGATGGAAGCGCCCACGTTGGAAGTCATGATGATGATGGTGTTGCGGAAGTCCACCCGGCGGCCCTTGGCATCGGTGAGATGCCCGTCCTCCATCACCTGCAGAAGGATGTTGAAGACCTCGGGATGCGCTTTCTCGATCTCGTCCAGGAGGATGACCGAGTAGGGGCGACGGCGCACAGCCTCGGTGAGCTGACCGCCCTCCTCGTAGCCCACATAGCCGGGAGGCGCGCCCACGAGGCGGCTGACGTTATGCCGCTCCATAAACTCGGACATATCGATTTTGATCAGCGCCTCCTGGGAGCCGAAGAGGAATTCGGCCAGGTTCTTGGCCAGATAGGTCTTGCCCACGCCGGTGGGTCCCAGGAAGATGAAGACGCCAATGGGGCGCTTGGGGTCTTTGAGCCCGGCCCGGGCCCGGCGCACCGCTTTGGTCATAGCCTCGATGGGCTCAGGCTGGCCGATGACCCGGTCTTTCAGGTAATCTTCCATCTTCAGCAGGCGCTCTTTTTCCTCGCCCGCGATGCGCATTACTGGGATACCGGTCCACATGGCCACCACCTCAGCGATGTCCTCGGGCGTGACTGTGGGCCGCTCCGCGGTCTCCCAATCGGCCCGCATCTTCTCCAGCTTGTTTTGCAGCTCCACCTCCCGATAACGCAGGTCGATGGCGTGTTCATAGCGCTGCTGGGCCAGGGCCTCCTCTTTCTCCCGCTGCAAGTTCTTCAGGTCTTTGAAAGTCTCGCGCAGACTGACCGCGAAGGGGGTTTTGTACATGCGCACCCGGCTGGCGGCCTCGTCGATGAGGTCGATGGCTTTGTCGGGCATGTAGCGGTCGGGCACGTAGCGGGCCGCGTAGTGGGCCGCGGCCTCCAGGGCTTCGTCGCTGATGCGCAGGCCGTGATGCTCTTCGTATTTGTAGCGGATGCCTTGGAGGATTTCGATGGTCTCCTCCGCGTCGGGCTCCTCGACGAACACCGGTTGGAAACGGCGTTCCAGGGCTGCGTCGTTCTCGATGTATTTGCGGTATTCGTCCAGGGTCGTGGCCCCGATGACCTGAATCTCGCCCCGGCTCAGTGCGGGTTTGAGGATATTGGCCGCGTCGACGCTGCTGCCCGCGGCGCCCGCGCCCACCAACATGTGCAGTTCATCGATGAAGAGAATGGAGCCAGATTGGGTAATCTCTTCGATGACTTTTTTCAGTCGCTCTTCGAATTGTCCCCGATACATGGTGCCCGCCACCAGGCTGCCCACATCCAACATCAGCAGACGTTTGTTGAGCAGGGGTTCGGGCACGTCGCCCATGACGATGCGCTGGGCCAGCCCCTCGACGATGGCGGTCTTGCCCACGCCAGGCTCGCCGATGAGGGCGGGGTTGTTCTTGGTGCGGCGAGACATGATCTGAATGACCCGCTCGATCTCATTTTCGCGACCGATGACCGGGTCCAATTTGCCTTCCGCAGCTTTGGCGGTCAGGTCTACGCCCAACTGATCCACCAGGGGCGTATCGCTTTCCTTCTTCTTTTTTCTCGTTTCGGTGGTTTGCTGCTGTTTTTGCAAGATGGTGCGGGCAGTTTGGGAGCGGATCTGCTCCAGGCTCAGGCCCAGGCTGCGGAGGACGTTGACCGCGATGCCATCGCCTTCGCGCACCAGGCCCAGCAGCAGGTGCTCGGTGCCGATGTAATGATGCCCCATGAGCCGGGCCTCGTCCACCGCCAGTTCGATGACGCGTTTGGTGCGGGGGGCCAGCACCGGACGCCCAAAGGAGGGGCGTTCGCCCCGGCCCACGGTGCGCTCCACCGCGTAGATGACTTTATCGGGCGATGCGCCCAATTCGGTCAGGACTTTCGATGCAATGCCATGCTCCTCCTTGACCAATCCGAGAAGCAGATGTTCGGTGCCGATGTAGTTATGATTAAGGCGTTGGGCCTCTTCTTGCGCTGTTTGTAATACTCGCCGTGCTCGTTTCGTGAAACGATCAAATTTTTCGGCCATAAT
>CAZYSY010000163.1:0-20751 GCA_964650295.1 uncultured Caldilineales bacterium
AGCGTCTATGAAAATTTGACGTTTCCTATGAAGTTGAAGAAAACTCCTGCTCGCGAGATGAAGGAGCGCGCCCAACGCATTGCGGATTTGATGGGTATTGGGCATCTCATGGAGCGCAAGCCGGGGCAGCTTTCGGGCGGGCAGCAGCAGCGGGTGGCTTTGGGACGGGCGTTGGTCAAACAACCCGATTTACTTTTGTTCGATGAGCCGCTCTCGAATCTCGACGCCCGCTTGCGGCTGACCATGCGCGCAGAGATCAAACGGCTGCAACTAGAATTGGGCATCACCTCGGTGTATGTGACGCATGATCAGGTGGAGGCCATGACCATGGCGGATCGCATCGCAGTGATGAAAGATGGGCATTTGCAGGCTTTTGCACCGCCCAACATCCTTTACGATCACCCCGCCACCCTTTTCATCGCCGGGTTCATTGGCAATCCGCCCATGAATTTTTTGGATGTGGAAGTGACCCTGGCGGGAGACCGGTACGTCGCTCGGAGCCAGGGCTTCGAACTGGAGATTCCGCCCGAACGGGGGAGGCCTGTTGTTGGCCGGGGGCGGGTCATCCTGGGCATTCGTCCCGAAGACATCACCCTGGGCAAGCAGGGCGTCAGGGGCGAAGTCTATGTCATCGAACCGTTGGGCCGGGATGATCTCATCGATGTTATGGTGGGCGATGCCCATCTGCGCGTGTTGGCCGACCCTGAGCTGGGCCTGAAGTTGGGGGATGTGGTGTATTTTCAGCCTAACCCCAATCGGGTGCAGTTTTTCGATCCCGCCACCGAAATCTCGTTGCTGTGGAGTTAAGCCATGACCTCATTCGCTGATGTTGATATCCTGATGTTGGGGCATTTGGCGCTGGATCAGATTTTCGTGGATGGCCAGGGCGGTTATGCGCCCGGCGGCGCGGTCTACTATGGCGGCATCGCACTGAGAAGGCTGGGATATCGCGTGGCCGTGGTCACGCGATTGCGCCAGGAGGATTTCGCGCTGCTAGATGATCTGCGCGCGGCCGGGGTGATGGTGTTTGCTGCGGCCGCGGATGAGACCTCGGGCATTGCCAATTATTACAACTCGGCCGATATGGAGCGCCGCGTGACTCGACCTCTTGGTTTTGCCGGTCCCATTCAGGCGGCGGATGTGCCCGACGTGACTGCCCGTATCTACGCCATTGCTCCCATCATCGCCGGAGAGGTGGGACTGCCGCTGCTGAGCAACTTGGCCCGTCGTGGCCCTGTGGCTTTGGATGTGCAAGGCTTTGTGCGGGTGCGGGCAGGGGATAAGTTGGTCTTTAGACCCTGGCCCGAAATGGCCGAAGGATTGGCTCAGGTCACGTATCTCAAGGTGGATCGGGCCGAGGCCGAACTGCTGACCGGATTGACCGATCTAAACGCGGCTGCACGACGGCTGGCAGCTTATGGCCCGCGAGAGATCATCCTCACACAATCCTCTGGCGTGACTGTGTTTGCCGAGGGCGCGTTCTACCACGCCCCCTTCACTCCTCGGTCGTTGGCAGGCCGCACCGGTCGCGGCGACACCTGCTTTATGACCTACCTGGCCAGACGCCTAGAGCATTCGCCCGCGGAGGCGACGGCATGGGCGGGCGCAGTCACCACCCTCAAGCAGGAAAAGCCCGGTCCGTGGGATGGCGACATGGCTGCGGTGGAGCGTCTTCTGAGCCAGCGCGGTCATCAAGGAGTATAATCGGGACTGGGGGTGTAAGGCTGGAATAACGTACGTTTTGCCCCATCTTCCCTCTGTTCTCATCATTAAGTCCAGCTTATGCAGACATTGGACGTTTCCGCAACCACAATTCTAGCTGACGTTCTCATGTTCTCTTTCTGGCAGCGCTGGCTGCTCGTTTTAATTCCATTGCTTCTGGTCGCGTGCTCTGACGCCACGCCCACGCCCACCATCACGCCTGTCGAGCCCGCCTCGCGCCATGATCTGGCCCGACATTATGCGCCTATCATTTATCAGGGTGTAGCCAGCGATCAAGATTTCATTGCCGCGGTGAATTTCGATGGCGATTGGATCGGCAATAACAACTGGGAGCATCAGCCAGATGGAGATTTGCGGGCTTTTGTCTATCATTCTATCATCGAGACCGAGACCCACTGGTATGTTTTCTACGCGTTCTATCATCCGCGGGATTATACCGATGAGCCCTGCGCCGAAAGTGATGGCTGCCATGAGAATGATATGGAATCGCTGGAGGTGGTGGTGCGCAAGGATGGCACGCGTTTCGGGCGGCCTATGGCGCTTTTCACGCTGGCGCACAACCATATTTATCTCTACGCTTTTGATGGCTCGGGCGTGAAACGCGGGACGCTGAAGGTGCGCGGCAAGGTACGCATCGAGGAGAATCATCCGGTGGTGTGGGTGGAGACCTTCGGACATGGCATCTATGGCAAGGCCAAAATCCTCTCTCCCCACACAATCCGCTACCACCCGGGCGATGATGCGCAGCGTCCGCCCAGCCTCAGTGCCGGAAATGTGGGCTACGCGTTGTTGGATATCGCCGACACCCTGTGGCTCCATCGCCATGAGATCGGTCCGGGCAAACTTTTCGACCAACCTTTCGCCTATCGGGGCGAAACCCTGCCCGCGGCATTCGATGGCGATGATTGGGGCGAGGATAAGGCCAATCCCCCCTGGGGATACGAGCAAGAAACCGCGCATACCTCCTTGCAACGAGGTGATTTCTTCCTGGATCCAGCCCGAGCCTATGCCGTCTTTGCTCACGAGCCAGGTCCGGTGGCGCAATCCTATCTGTACAATCCCTTTTTAGTGGATCATCCCTGATGAATGAACCTACTGTTGATGAGCTGTTGCGCACGCCGCAAGATGAGGGGGAACGAGCGTTGGCCGCCCGCTATACTCCCATCATTCGATTCGACCGCCGTGAGCCCTTTTTGCCTTTGGCAGTGGGCTACACCATCTTCCGCCGCAGCGGTCCTTCTCCTTCCTTCCCCCGACGGGTGGATCTGGCCCCATCTGAGGTTATGGCCATCGAGTATGCGGTATGGTGGGATTGGGATATTGGGCATTTGTATGAACTGGAGCATGTGTGGGTGTTTGTGGACGCCTCAGGACGGGTGGTGCGGGGCGAGGCCAGCTGGCATGGCGGCTATCATGACATGGCCATCGAGCATGTGTTGCCCCTGGATGGCGAGCATCTGATCTTGCTTTCCGAGCCAGGAAAGCACGCGTTTGCGCCCGAGAAATCCTGGTTTTTTGATCGCGCTCCCGAGATCATCGCAGCCACCACCACCCGCTTCGCGGGCGTAAACGGCATGTGGGTGACGCCGCTGTTTGAGGAGGAGATGGCCTCGTATCGCACGCCCGAGGCCAACCGTCTGGTGCTCAGTCATCTTCAGCGCCTGGCATTCGAGCCTGCCTGGGAATTCGATCGCCAATTCGAAATCAGCCCAAATCTGCTCGTGCCCTGGCATGCGCTGCAACGTTGGATTCCGCGACGCGTGGTCTGGTGGTTGCAGCGTCTGCGAGAAGATATCCCTCCCGCAGAAATGCGATTCTGGCGTATCGCCCATCGCGGCGCTTCGGCCCATGCGCCCGAAAACACCCTGGCCGCGTTTCGCCAGGCCGCACGCTTGGACGCCGACATGGTGGAGCTCGATGTGCAGATGAGCGCAGATGGCGTGCCGGTGATCCTCCACGACGCCACGTTGGATCGATTCCCTGGACACGCGGGGGAAGTGCGGCGCAAGCGTCTGGCAGAGCTCAAGAGCGTAGATGTGGGACAGGGAGAGCGTATTCCCACCCTGGTGGAGGCCATCCAGACGTGCCGGGAGGAGCTGCTGGGCATGTACATCGAGCTGAAGACTGGCGATGCGGTGGATGCCGTGGCCCGGGCCATTCGTGAGCATCATCTTTATGAATGGACTTTGGTTGGCTCTTTTCGTCCCGATTGGGTGGCAGCCATCAAACGCCTCGATCCCCGGATTCAGACCTCCATCCTCTTCACCGCTCCCGGCATCGATCCTGTGGCCCTGGCTCGGGCCGTGCGGGCCGATTTCGTGCACCCCTGTTGGGAGAACGCGGCGCCTCAGCCTCATGCGCTGCTGACGGCCGACTGGATACAGCGGGTGCGCGACGCTGGCCTGGGCGTTATCTTGTGGCATGAGGAGCGCCCTGAAGAAATCTCAGCTCTGCGGAAAATGGGCGTGGATGGCATTTGTAGCAACGCGCCCGAGTTGTTGAAATGAGTGTGGAACAATCTTCCTGGTGTTGGCGTCAGTATGATTGAAACCCAACTCAACCTGCAACGACCGACACCCCCAATCGAACCCTATCGCCGCGATGATGCGAGGTCATGCAGGAAGGCGATTCGACAATTTCGCATCGACGTGGCGCTGGGAGTTGCAAATCAGACTGGTGTTCGTGGCCGTTGCCTCATTTTGGAGGAAAACATGAGCAAGAAATTTGTCTTCACTCTCATCACTTTCGGTGTATTCGTCATCGCAGGAGGCGTCATCTTTATGAGCGTACAACCGACGACTGTGGCCCAGGCTCAGCAGGCGGCAGTCGATCTCACTGTGTACAACAGCAACATTGGGATGGTCAAAGAGATCCGCCAGTTCGATTTGAAAAGGGGCGTGAACCAGGTGGCTGTCACCGACGTGCCTTCGCAAATCATTCCCGAAAGCGTGCATTTTCGTTCTTTGGATGACCCCCAGGCCGTGGTGCTGGAGCAGAATTATGAGTATGACATTGTGGGTTCGCAGAAATTGTTAGAGAAATATGTGGATCAGCCCATTGTGGTCATCACCCAGGATGGCGGCAAGCATGAGGGGGTGCTGCTCAGTGGCGTCAATGATATCATCATCCAAACGCAGGATGGCGGCGTCGATGTCTTGAAATCCGATCAGGTGCGGCAATTCAGCTTTCCGGCATTGCCCGATGGGCTCATTACCAGGCCCACGTTGAAGTGGCTGGTGGACGCCACCAGTGCGGGGGAGCAGGATGTGGAGATCGCCTATCTTACCAACGGCATCAGTTGGGAATCCAACTATGTGTTGGTGCTGGCCCAGGATAGCAACAAGCTGGATCTGGATGGTTGGATCACCCTGGATAATCGCAGCGGCGCAGCATATAAGGACGCCCGGCTGAAGCTGGTGGCGGGCGATGTCAACCGGGTGCAGCCGCCTCGAGGCGATATGGTGATTTACAAAGAGATGGCTGCGGTTCCCACGGCTGCGCCCGAAGTGGAGCAGCGCGAGTTTGCCGAATATCACCTGTACGAGATCCCTCGTCCGGTCACCATCAAGGACAATCAGACCAAGCAGATTCAATTTCTCAGCGCTCGAGATGTGCCGGCGCAGAAGATCTTTGTTTTCGACGCCTGGAATGGCAATTTGCGCCCCACCGATTCTGGCGCCATGAAGGGCAACATCAGCGTGAAGGTGCGTTTCGACACTGGCGAGAAGGGCGTGAATGCGCAATTGCCCGCGGGCGTGGTGCGATTGTATCAACCCGATGTGGATGGTTCGCCCCTGTTTATTGGCGAGGATCGCATCGATCATACGCCCAAAGGGGAGGATGTCACCCTGACCGTGGGCGAGGCTTTCGATCTGGTGGGCGAGCGTCTGCAAACCGATATGAAGCGCCTGGGCGACAAGGCCTGGCGTGAGTCGTATCGGATCACCGTGCGGAATCACAAAAAAGACCAGGATGTCGAAATTCACGTGGTCGAGCATCTGAATCGCGGCGTCAACTGGGAGATCACCAAAGCCTCACCGGAGAAATACGTTCAGCTCAACAGCAGCACCATCGAGTGGTTGGTCAGCGTGCCTGCTGGCGCTGAGGCTACGGTTGCTTACACGGTTGAGTACAGTCAGTAACTCGTTAGGAAACAGGATAACGACGACCAAGCCCGTGACGCGTGGCGTCCGCATGTGTTACGCATCCCGAAACCAACCGATTCCATGACCGCCACCGCCATCCTGCTCATCACCCTTTCCGTCATCGCCCATGCGGGATGGAACCTATCCAGCAAGCGTCAGCCCAGCGTAGCCTTTTTTCTCATCGCATCGGCCACCTCGGTGCTGGCGCTGACGCCTTTGCTGTGGTACAACCGCACACTATGGGCTTGGACTCCGCCCGCGGTGTGGGGGCTGGTCGGCATCACCGGATTGTTCCAAGCCATCTACTATTCGGGCGTGGCCGGGGCTTACCGTCATGGCGATATGTCGTTGGCATACCCCATGCTCCGCGCCTTGCCCGTGCTGCTGGTCACCGCCATCAGTTTTGCGCTGGGCCGAGGTCATCAGATATCGCCGTTGGGGTTGGTGGGGATCATCACCGTGGCGGTGGGTTGCATGCTGCTGCCGCTCAAGAGCTTTCGCTCAGTGCATCTGCGGGATTATCTGGCGCTGTGTTGTCTGCTGGCGCTGATGGCCGCGCTGGGCACCACCGGCTACACCCTGGTGGATGATGAGGCGCTGCGTCAGCTGCGGACGGGGTTTTCGTGGCTGGGCAAGACGCCCGTCACCCTCTACTACATCAGCTTGCAGACCCTCAGCACCAACCTGTGGGTGCTGCTCTTTGTGCTGATTTTGCCTGCGGAGCGAGGGCGGCTGCGCGAACTCTGGCGGCAGGGACGAGCCCAGGCTGCGCTGTCGGGCCTGGTCATCACCGGCGCCTACGGCCTGGTGCTGGCCTCCATGGCCTATGTGACCAATGTCAGCTACGTGGCTGCATTCCGACAGATGAGCATTCCTCTGGGCGCGTTGCTGGGTATTTTTTTGTTGAAGGAGCCCCGTTATCGGCCCAAGCTCGTTGGCGTGGCGGTGGTTTTCACTGGTTTGATCCTGGTTGCGCTCTATTGACCATATAAAATTCGTAACTACTAACGTACCTGACTTCAATCACCACAAAGGCGCAAAGACACCAAGAACACCAAGAATTTCAAAGCTTTTTCTTTTCTTCGTGCCTTTGTGGCTTCGTGTCTTCGTGGTTTCTAGCCGGGCTACCTTAGTAGTAACTAAAATTCAAAAGGAAAAAGATAGTGGTTGACGATAGGGGGAAGAAGATGGACATGGAGGACGCAAACCACTGGTTTGATGGGGTGCGTTTCAAAATGGGGGCAATCATTGCCATCCCGCCCGATGAATCCGGCTCCGGAGCGGAACTCCCCAGGGCGGATTCGCAATCCGCCCGGCAAAACAGAAAAGCGCCCAACATTGAACCATGCCCAGACAATGGGTGCGATTCACAATAGATGCATTCATTCGATGTAGACCGACTGAGGTTGTCAGGCCAGCGAATCACAGACTCGCATGTGCACATTTTTGCTCTCCCGCCGGAACTGTGGCCCGACGACATTGATAAACTGTCCCGAAATTGAAACGCACCCGTTTGATGGCGTGGATCGTCTGTCGTCCCTGGTGCATCGTCCCAGAGTGTGAATAAGAGCCGTTCGCTCCCGATGGCATCGGTCAAATTCGGACCACTACCAGAAAAAACAAAAATCTACTGTATCATTTCGCATTCATCTATTTGGGCCAGACCAACATGATCGGGCATGTGTTCGGCTGGATGTCGAAGGAGTATCTGGCTGCCACCAGCAATGCAGATCGCTGCATGGGCCAGGAGATGAAGGCGCTGGACGAGCATACGGCTGTGCTGCTGACCAGCGATCATGGCGGGCATGAGAAAACCCACAACACAGCTGGCCCCGAAGATAGGACCATTCCTATCATTTTCTCCGGCCCGGGCATCCCTGCTCGTGTTCTCGATGAGCCTTTCTCCATCATCGATATTGCGCCACTATCGTCCATCTGTTGGGACGCACGCCGCCATGAGAATGGATTGGGTGGGCGATTCGGATGCAGGCGAGATCGAGACGGGCGTTGTTTGGCGGGGGGCTGGGAATTGGAGTAGGATGGGGACATGCAGAAAATTTCTTCTTGGGTCCGTTCGTTCCTCATCATATTGTGGATGCTCCTTTCGCCCTTTGCCATGGGCGTTTGGATGCTTTTTCATCCTCGAGAGCGCTACGACGCGGACCGAGCCTTTTTGCGTTTCATCCGCTGGGGCGTGCAGAAGATCGCGCCCATCCAGGTGGAAGTGGAGGGCGAGGAGCATCTCACCGCCCATCAACCCTGCATCTTTCTCAACAATCATCAGCATACCATCGAAGCCGCAATCATCGCGACGGTGTATCCTCCTCGTACGGTGGTGGTCGCCAAAATGGAGCTGCGCAAAATTCCCATTGCTGGCTGGATTTTCGAGAAGGCGGGCAATGTATTCATCGATCGCAGTGATCTCGAGCAGTCTATCGGGATCATGACTGAGTTGGCCGAGACCATGCGTCGGGAGAATGTCAATTTGTGGATTTTCCCCGAGGGGCGCCTTAACACCGACCGGGTGGGGTTGGGACCATTCAAAAAAGGCCCGTTTCATATGGCCATCCAATTGCAAGCGCCCCTGGTGCCTGTGGTCTTCAGCCCTTCCTACTGTTTGTTGGACGCGGTGGCGGGACACGCCCGCCCGGGGAAGGTCTGGATCAAAGTGCTGGAGCCTATCCCCACCACAGGCCTGGATAAAGAAGATGTAGAGGAGCTGCGCGATATCGCCCACGCGCGTATGAAAGCCGCTTACGATGAATTGGAAGCGCGGGCCTTTGTCTGGCATCCGCCGCACAAGGTGAACTGCGAACATGTTCGTTCCTGGTACGATGACCGTTCTTCGCCAGTGCGGTGACAACCAGTCGGTGGCGGCGCCAGTCGGAGTAGCCGGGATTTTGGCGCATGCTCAGGTGAAACGCATCCGAGTGAAATTTTATGATTGCGGAAGCAAAGATTTATTTGTATAATCAGGTCGACGTTTAATTGGTGCGTTGTCATTGCCGACAACCCAACCATCGCTTGTCGACACCCTCCTCACAACTCAACCCAAGGAGTGAATAAAATGGAAAAACCCTGGTTGCAATTCTACGATGATGGGGTGCCCGCCTCGATTGATTATCCTGAAGTCGATTTATGGACGTTGCTGAGTGATTCTTTCAAGAATTATCCGCAGCAGGTCGCCGTGAGGATGATTCTGAAGTATTTGCCTTTGGGATTCAAGTTGGGCGTAAAGATGACCTATAAGGAGTTGGAGGACAAAGTCAATCGGCTGGCGACCGCTATGGCGGGGATGGGCATCAAAAAAGGTGACCGGGTGGCTGTTCAGATTCCAAATTCTCCTGGTACGGTTGTTGCATTTTTGGCTACTGTACGGCTCGGCGCCATTGTGGTCAACACAAATCCCATCTACACCGCCCGCGAGATGCATCATCAGTTCAACGATTCGGGAGCAAAGGCTGTCGTCATCTGGAACAATCTGTATCCCAAACTTCAAGAGATTCAGAAAGAAACCAGCGTGGAAAAGGTCATTGTTTATCATTTGAACGATTTTATGAATCCAGCATATTCGCAACTGCTGAAGAGTTCGTTACAAAAATCGGGCAGTTGGGTGGATGTTCCGGAGGGGGATGGCGTCTATTGGATGAGAACGCTTATCGCCAACAATCCGCCCAATCCGCCCGAGGTGGGCATCAGCACAGACGACGTGGCGTTGTTCCAGTATACTGGCGGCACGACGGGTACGCCCAAAGCAGCCATGCTCAGCCATCGAAACCTGATTGCCAACGTTCTACAGATCGATGCCTGGGTGCCTGACATGGCGCATGGCAAAGAGGTGTTCATGGGGGCCATCCCCTTCTTCCATGTTTTTGGCATGACCGTGAGCATGTTGGAAAATTTGTATGTGGGCGGCAAGCTTGTGGTCATGCCCGATCCGCGCGATATCGAGCTGCTGATGAAGATCATCCAGGAGGAGGGCGTTTCACTCTT
Organism: uncultured Caldilineales bacterium; assembly: GCA_964650295.1. Lineage (GTDB taxonomy): Bacteria > Chloroflexota > Anaerolineae > J102 > J102 > M2005. The sequence continues at coordinate 9,861 of CAZYSY010000163.1, forward strand.
TCCCGGCGTGCCCACTCTCTACATCGCCATCATCAACCACAAAAATGTACAGCATTACAATTTGAAGTCCGTCAAGGTGTGCATTTCTGGTGGAGCGCCATTGCCCGTCGAGATTCAACGCAAGTTTGAGGAAATCACAGGCGGTAAGTTGCGCGAAGGCTATGGTCTGACCGAGACATCGCCAGTGACGCATTCCAACCCCATTTATGGGCTATCCAAAGCGGGCTCCATTGGCCTGCCCTTCCCCGATGTCGAGGCTCGCATTGTTTCATTGGATCCCGATGAAACTGGACGTTTCCAGACCCTGGGCGTGGGCGAGGAGGGAGAGCTGGCCATCCGCGCACCGCAGGTGATGGTGGGTTATTGGAATCGGCCGGAAGAGACTAAAAATGTGAAGGACGATGAAGGATGGCTCTATACCGGTGATATTGCCAAAATGGATGACGATGGTTACTTCTATATTGTCGACCGCAAGAAAGATTTGATCATTGCCTCCGGTTATAACATCGTCCCGCGCGAGGTCGAGGAAGTGCTGTTCGAGCATCCTAAAGTGCAGGAGGCCATTGTCGCGGGCGTTCCCCATCCCACTCGGGGAGAGACGGTAAAAGCTTATCTGGTGCTAAAGCCCGGAGAGATCGCCACCGAAGAAGAAATCATTGCCTTCTGTAAAGATCGACTGGCGCCCTATAAAGTCCCCAAAATGGTGGAATTCCGCACCGAGTTGCCCAAGTCGATGGTGGGCAAATTCTTGCGCCGGGTGCTGGTGGAAGAGGAAAAGGCCAAGCTGGCGGCTGCTCAGAAAGAGGACTCTACAGCAGCTTCATAACAAAACGCTAGAGCGCTCCCATCTTAGGGTGGCATTCCCGCACCTTCCAGCCTCCTCCTTTCAGGCAATAGCCGGATGGGGGAGGCGTTGTTGCCTGGTAACGAATGGGGACGGCTCAATGCTGATCGTGCGGACAAAAGTGAGTGCTGCGCCCGCCCACCACAATGCGCTGGATGGGAGTTCCGCAGGCGGGGCAAGGCTCACCCGTGCGCTGAAACACCTGCAATCGATTTTGAAAAGCGCCCACCGTGCCGTCTGGGCGGCGGTAGTCGCGCAAGGTGGTTCCCATTTCGGACAACGCTTGCATGAGCACTTCTTTGATGGCTGCAACCAGCCGTTCGATTTCATCGGCGGATAATGACCCTCCTCTACGCGTGGGGTGGATGCGCGCTCGAAATAACGATTCATCGGCGTAGATGTTGCCAATGCCCGCGACGATACGTTGATTCAGCAACAACGATTTGATGGGGGCGGTGCGTCGGGCCAGGACGCGCGTGAGATATGCGGCATCGAAATCTTCTTTCAGGGGCTCGGGACCCAGTTTACCGATCACCGCTTCTGCATCTTCCACCAGATAGACGCGCCCGAATTTGCGCTGGTCTTCGAATCGCCATTCTTGTTGATTGGCCAGGTGAAAAATAAGACGATCGTGTGGCCGCAAGGGCGTATCCGCAGGCGTCACCCTCATTTTTCCCGTCATTCGCAGATGTACAATCAACCAGCGCTCATCATCCAACCTGAAGAGCATATATTTACCTCGCCGTGCTGCTTTCATCAGACGGCGTCCTGACAGCCAGGTTTCGAACAACGAGCGTTCTGGCCTATCGATGACTGGAGGCCACAGGGTGGTGACGCGAGCGATTTTCTGGCCCAGCACGACAGGGGCCAGCGCGTCGAGAATGGTTTGGACTTCGGGGAGTTCGGGCATGGCATTGAAATGGGGGGCTAGGCGGGCCTGGTTGTTTTGTCATCCGCTAAACAAGCCGACGGGCATGGACGACCATAGACTAATGTGGACGAAACCAGCATCTTTCTTCCTCAATATTCCTCCTGTTGTCCTGGCGTCTGTTTGTGAGACGGCATATCCAAGCATCAACGCCCGCTTTTAAGGACAAGAAATCGTACATCAGGTATGCTATTGCTTTTCGATGATACGATGCCCCGCCGCCTGGAGCGCAGCCATGGCTTGCGAGCATTGGGACGCCTTGATTAAAAGATAGTCCGTTTCATATGTTGAAATGGCGAAGATGCTGACGTTGGCTGCTTGCAAAGGGGTGGCCAACGAAGCTAACACACCGACCAGCGTGAAGTCCAAGGGCCCGGCCACTTGCAAGCAACGCCATCCACGCTCCGCCTGCACGGTGGGAGGCAGAAGCTCGTCAGAACAGACAATGGAAAGTTCGTCAGGCGTGCGGGTGATGCTGAAAAAGGTCGACGCCAGCGACCATTGCGGAACAGGCGCTGTAGCCGGCATCTTGACTACTGCCATTTCGTCCGGCAAGAGAAAAATCGTTAGCATGTGGATATTGTAGAATCGCATGGGAGTAACGCCAAATTTCTGCTGCACTTTCTCTGGCGCTATCTTTGTGCAGCCGCGTGATCTTTTCTATAATGGAACCCATCCCTTTCGAAGTTTGGCGGAGTTCAGCTGACGCCCCAAGACTTTTGGCGATGCCAGTGGCGTGGCCAACAATCGTCAAAGCGGCGCCAATCGTTTGAGAATCCAACCAACCACATCATTCCCATCATTCATTTCCTTACAACGCATCATGACCGATACACTTCCTCTTCATTTTACCGATCTTCTCAAAGCGCAGCAGAACCTGCGGGCCTATCTGCGGCCCACTCCACTCTTTCACTACCCTGCACTCAGCGCCATGATCGGAGCCGAAACCTGGGTGAAGCATGAGAATCATCAGCCTGTGGGGGCGTTCAAAGTGCGAGGCGGAGTACACCTTATTTCGCAATTGGATGACGCCCAGAAACGGGCTGGCGTGATTGCCGCCAGCACCGGCAATCATGGACAATCGGTTGCTTATGCGGCCCGGCTCTTTGGTGTACGCGCTATCATCGCTGTGCCCGAGGGAGCCAACCCAGCCAAGGTGGCCTCTATGAAAAATTTGGGCGCTGAGGTCGTGTTTCATGGCCGTGATTACGACGAGGCGCGTGAATGGGTCGAGGCGGAGGCGTCCCGTCGCGGCTATCGCTACATTCACAGCGGCAATGAACCCTTGCTCATTGCTGGCGTTGGCACCTATGCCCTGGAAATGCTGAGCGAACAACCTGAGCTGGAGGTTATCATCGTGCCCGTGGGCGGCGGTAGCGGCGCAGCCGGGGTGTGCCTGGCTGCTAAGACCATTAATCCCTCGATTCGCGTCATTGGGGTGCAGTCGCAGCAGGCGCCGGCAGCCTGGCGTTCATGGAACGCGGGGAAATTGGTGGAAGCGCCCACGGCAACATTCGCTGAGGGACTGGCCACCCGTACAGCCTTCGAGCTACCCCAGCAGATATTACGTCACTATCTGGATGATTTCATTCTGGTCAGTGACGATGAAATCCGGCGGGCTATCATCATTTTATTGGCCCACACCCGCAATCTGGCCGAAGGTGCGGGCGCCGCGTCTCTGGCCGCGGCACTGAAATTGCGCCAGGAACTAGCCGGAAAACGGCTTGGCATTGTCCTCAGCGGTGGGAATCTCAGCATCGATCGTTTGCGAGATCTCCTGGCCGCCGAAGGCGCTCCCGGCTTCAAGTTATAACGTTGTCGCACATCATGTCTCCATGCCTGGCAACCTGGCACAAATTTCATGCCCAATGGTCCATCGATTGAATCAGGGCTGAGGCCTCCGGCCGCCTGTCAGCCTGCGCGACAGCCCTGCTTTCAAAAATCTAGATGGCAAAATCGCGGCTGGGAACACGGTCTCCGCAGGGGGACTGGCGGCGCAGGCCATTCCTTTCCACATCTCCTTCCTCGCCCATCTCGGAGCGAGGAAGCAAAGGAGGGGGCTGCGCCCCAAGAACCGAATTCATTCGGGCAATGACGGCGGACAAGGCCAATGCGTCAGGTCACTGGTTCCCATGCTAATCGTACTGAAATGGTAACTGCTTACGTACCTGGCTTCGGCCTGTTTTTTCGCCCGGAGCTGAACCTCCGGGCTTCTTGCCAAGCCCTCTGGGCTGCACGGCTGAGCCCCAGTGGGGCTTTGCACCCGTAGCCCGAGGGTTTAGCCTCGGGCGGAGCGGCGCAGACGAGTCAACCTTAGCAGTTACCTGAAATGTTACATAATGAGATGTTCCTTCTGGAATATTTTGAAAACGCTGCATATGCCAAACCACTCTGAGATGCCACTATGACTACGAAGATATTGATCATCGAAGACGATCCCTCCATCGGAAAATTGTTGCGACGGGCGCTGTTGCTGGAAGGCTACGAAGCGCGATTGGTGCAGGATGGCCTGGAAGGGCTGCGGGTTTTTCATGAAGAGAACCCCGATCTGATGATCCTGGACCTGATGCTACCAGGCATTGATGGCATCGAAGTGTGCAAGCGCGTCCGTGAGGAGAGCGATATGCCCATCCTCATGCTGACCGCCCGAGACACCGTTGACGATCGGGTGTTGGGGTTGGATAGCGGCGCTGATGACTACGTGATCAAACCATTTGACATTGACGAATTGTTAGCCCGGGTGCGGGCGCACTTGCGCCGGGCGGAACATCAGCAGCCCAAGCAGATCTTGGAATTCGCTGATTTGGTGATGGACACCGCGGCCCGCACAGTCCGCCGCGGCCATCGCGAGATCGAATTGACGGCGCGTGAGTTTGATCTGCTGGAACTGTTTATGCGTCATCCTAATCAAGTCATCTCCCGTTCGCAGATTTACGACGAAATTTGGGATTATGACTTCGGGGGTGAATCAAACATCATCGAGGTGTATATTCGTTATCTTCGCACCAAACTGGAGGCCGAAGGCGAACCCCGGCTCATCTACACCAAACGGGGCGCTGGTTACATTCTCCGTCTGCCCTGATTTCTCCATCTGGTCATGTCGTTAAGGCTTAGACTCACCCTCTGGTATACTGGATTCCTGGCCGCCCTCCTGATTTTGGTGGGGGCCATGGTTTTTTCGCGGGTGCAGACCAGTGTTCTCAGCGGCATCGATCGAGAACTGCAACAGAAAGGGGATCAGATCATGCAGTTGGTGATCCTCTCCTCGGGCTCTGAGGTCATCATCAACCCCATCCGCCAGATCATCGCCTCTTTCTATGAACAAGGGCTTTTCATCCAGATTCGGGACGCGAACCGTCGAATTGTGTTACGCTCTCCCAATTTATCTCAAGCCTCCATCGAGTTGCCCGAGCCTTACTACCAACAAGCCATGCACGGCCTTGCCGGTTTTTACACCACAGGCTTCAACAGGCCCAATGATCTCCGCGTCTATTTCGCGCCCATTGTCGTCAATGGCCGGGCGGTTGGCGTTGTGCAGGTGGCCCGGCTGCTAACGCCTACGGTCAAGGTGCTGCAAGAACTCAGCAATAACTTGCTGCTGCTTTTTGCTATTGCTCTGGCTTTGGCTGCTGGCGTGGGATACTGGCTCACCGGCGTGGCGTTGCAACCAATCAATGAAGCCACCGCCACCGCATTAGCCATTACTCGCACAGGCAACCTCAAGCGCCGCGTGCCTATCCACCGCCAACGCAATGATGAAATCGGTGCGCTCATCAATACGTTCAACGAAATGTTGGATCGTTTGGAGGAGATGTTCGAGAAACAGCAGCGTTTTACTGGAGACATTTCTCATGAGTTGCGTTCTCCCCTCACCACGATTCTGGGAAATCTCAGCCTCTTGCGCCGAGCCAAAAACTTGCCGTCCGCAGAGCAGCGAGAGATGTTGGATGAGATGTACTCAGAGGCGGAACGTATGCACCGATTGATTTCTGATCTGCTTCTGCTTTCGCAAGCCGATTCCGGACTCACGATCAATCGAGCGCCCGTAGAGCTAGACACCCTGCTGCTCGAGGCCTATCGCATGGCCAAACGGCGGGTTGGGGAGGAATTGAGCATTCATTTGCTGCATGAAGATCAAGCTGTGGTCATGGGCGACGCTGATCGCCTGCGGCAGGTGTTGGATAATCTTATCAACAACGCCATTCGCTATACCCCGCCCGGGGGACGCATCGAACTCAGTTTGCACTGTCGGGGCAATCAGGCCGTGCTCTCGGTGGCCGACACTGGCCAGGGGATTGCCACTGAAGATCTCCCGTACATTTTCGATCGATTCTATCGGGCGGATAAAGCCAGAACCCGGGCCGAAGGGGGCACGGGACTGGGACTTTCTATTGTCAAGTGGATTATTGACGCCCACTATGGTCGCATTGAAGTGGAGTCCGCCCCAGAAGAGGGCGCTGTGTTCCGCATCATTCTACCTGTGAGCCAGCCTTGCCAGGGGGGGGGATGAGGAAGATGTCCTTGACGCCTGAGCTGGTGGGATGGTTGCAGTCGGAGCAGGCGCAGCCCTGGTTGCACCAGTTAACCGACCATCCTCCTGACGACTCTTCCCTTCTGCCGACGCTGACCCGATTGCGAAAACACTTCACGTCCGCACAGGCTTCGGCGTTGGTGCGCACTGCACAGCTAAGAAAACGGGCGTTCAAGAAATTTGGCGACCAGGCGCATGAAATGTTTTTTAGCGAGAAGGCTTTGCAGCAAGCAACGCCTTCCGCCGTGGCGGCTTACACGGCCCGACGTTATGGCGATTTCGCGTGGGTGGTGGATGTAGGTTGCGGGTTAGGCGGTGACGCATTGGCTTTAGCAGCCATTGGCAGGAAGGTGCTGGCGATCGATCTCGACCCGTTGGCTTTAGCCCTGCTCCGGGCCAATGTCCTGGCATTGGGTTTGACTTCCAACATTTTCCCCCTCCGAGCGGATGTGCGGCGGCCAGCCTGGCGCGTAAGCGCAGCCTGGGCCGACCCGGGGCGACGTACGGATCGCCAGCGCATCTTCCATCCTCAGGCATTGCACCCTCCGCTTTCAGAGATATTGAGGCTACAACGTCAGCAGATGCCACATCTGGGCGTTAAGCTCATGCCGGGACTGCGACATGAGCTTATCCCCCCACAAGCCGAGGCGGAATGGATTAGCTTGGCAGGGGAGCTGAAAGAAGTGGTGTTGTGGTTTGGACACCTGCGGCGGAGCGTAGGGCGGCGGGCCACTGTATTGCCCGCAGGCGTGAGTTTATGGGCGCAAGGCGCTCAGACGCACGTACAACTTCCCGGCAACTTCCTCTATGAGCCCGATCCCGCAGTCATTCGTGCAGGAGCGGTGGCAGATTTGGCGCAACGCCTGAATTTGTGGCAAATTGATTCCGAAATCGCCTATCTGTCGGGCCCGGCTTTGCTGAAAACGCCTTTTGCCCGCTCCTGGCGTATTATCGAACACTTCGCTTTTGATCTCAAACAGCTCAATCGCCATCTGCGCGCTTTGCACGCCCGGGTGGTGGCGGTTAAAAAACGAAGCTCGCCCATCGAGCCTGAGCCATTTCGGCGACGACTTCATAGCGCGCCTGGAGGCCGACCCGTGATTGTTGTGCTCACCCGGGTGCGCAATCATCCCTGGATGCTCATCTGCACCGAAGCGAATTCAAGCGACGCCTGATGAATGGTCGTACAACCTATATCATCCAAAGCACATTGATTTTTACGTTCATCCCCTGTTTGCAATCTCCATGAAAAATAGCGCCCCCACCTTCGCATATCTACAATCGCTCAGCGTCCAGCTGGGACAAGCGCTCCAGGATCATAATCTCACCATCGCCCTGGCCGAAAGCTGCACTGGCGGGATGATCAGCAGCGTCCTGACGGACATTGCCGGCAGCTCCAGCTATGTCGTGGGTGGGATAGTCTCCTATAGCAATTTTGCCAAAATACACGTGTTAGGGGTGCAGCCAGACACGCTGGAATCCTATGGTGCGGTGAGTCCTGAGACCGCAACAGAGATGGCTTGGGGCGCCCGCCGATTGCTGCAGACCGATTTAGCCCTGGCCGTGACTGGCATAGCCGGACCTGGCGGCGGCATGCCCGAAAAACCAGTGGGACTTGTGTATTTGCACCTGACCGCCGCCAATGTCGATTGGGGCGAGATGCACGTGTGGCCTTATGATCGTCTGGGTAACAAGCGGGCCTCAGTGGCCGCGAGCCTGCATCTTGCGCTGCGATATGTGCAAGAACACTTCATCTCCACACAATCCCACCCTCATGCTGAAACCCAATCCTCGGCTCATGCTCCGGTGTTGGTCGAGGCGATATGGCGCGGGAATTCGTGGCGTCCCCAGGCGGTTTGGATCGAGGGCGTGCGTCATCAGGTATTGGGCGTTGGCAGAAACGAGCGCGTGGGAGACGCTTCCTGGTTGATGATGGTGGAGTTTAACGATGGCGGCCGGGCCGAACTTTTGGTAGATGCGCCCGCGGGCGTGTGGCGATTGCGTCATTATTGGCCTGCTCGCCACTACGCCTGAGGCGATTGCATCATCGTCGGAGGGAACAATGTTGAGGCCGTGTGTCGATGTTGTCGCTGCGCAGACCCGACTAGAGAGCAAAAAAGTTCGGGCGAGTTTGCCCCTCGGCGTCATACAATGAGTGCGTTTCAAAATGGGGGCGCTTTTTCGCGTTCCTGGCCGACTCATGCCAGACGCTTCAGGCCTCCGGCCAGTGGGCGGCCTACGCCGTCCAGGTCGCAGTAGGGCGACCGTCCCCCCATTTTGAAACGCACCTCGCTATGCGCACACGCTTGACAAAATGCCTGGCGGGGGTGGATAATGCGTATGAGCGTTTGTTAATTCAACCGAATTCATACTCAATGGGAGGATAATGATGAATGACTCATCGCAACCAAAAGGCTTTCTGGGGGCGCTGTTCGATATTTCGTTCGAGCATTTCATTACAGGACAACTGATCTCAGTACTCTATATATTGGCCATCATTTTCGTTGCAATCGGAACAATTGGGGGTGTCGTTGGGGGAATGCTAAAACTATTGAGCGACTTCTGGGGCGGTGTTTTCATGATCATCTTCACTCCACTTCTAGCGCTGGTCTATCTTGTGATCGTGCGCATTGGTCTGGAGCTTATCATTGTGATTTTCAAGATCGCAGAGAATACAAAAAACGTAGCAGCTGCCCAGCAATCACTGGTGGAAAAAGAATAAAACGTAGATTAAGTCATTTCCGTCATCACCTCCCCGTACTGTTTCGTTTTCTAGGACGTCATATTTGTTAGAATACAGGCTGAGCAGATTTGCTTGGTCTGGTGGTTATTGCCCTGAAGCAAACAGATTCTGTAATGATCTTAGAATGAGGTGAACGCAAATGAAAAAATACGCAAAATGGCTTGGCATTGTCATCGTACTGCTGTCATTGCTGATGCTCCTGCCTTCCAACGCACTGGCCACCAGCAATCATACTTCACCATGGCCATGGCCCACTCCAATTAATTTCGCTTTCGAGATCACCACCTTCTCCGGTGAGGTGGAAAGTCTTCCTGATGGGCTCGTTCCAGGCGAATGGGTGATCGCGGGTAAAACCCTCTATGTTGGTTTCGGGACGCGTTTCAACGTCAGTCCTGCCACGATCCAGGTTGGTGACACTGTTCAAGTCAAAGCTTTTAAAAAGCAAGATGGCACACTCATTGCGCTACAGATTCTCAAGATAAATCCGAATGAAGTTAAATTTGTTGGCGTTATCGAGGAAATCAATGACAGCTTTTGGGTTGTTGATGGCAGAACTGTGATCATTACCGATGAGACAGTCTTCCATGGCGATTCGCCTGATGTTGGCGATTATGCTGGAGTTTTGGCGGAGGAAACTGAAGAAGGACTCGTCGCCGAGCACATTATGGTTGTTGATGCCGTTCGGGCTGTCATCCATTTTCCTGGCGTCATTCGCAGCATGGATGAATCCTCCTGGGTGGTGGCCACCCCCGCAGGCGATAAGACCATTACCATAACCGAAGATACGGTTATGCAAGGCGATGAACCCGATGTGGGTGACCGGGTGAAGGTTTGGGCCTCGGTCACCCTGGAAGAAGAATTGATCGCAACGCGTATTGTAGTCACCGACACGCCCAGTGAAGTGCATTTCAAAGGTCGTATTCAGGAAATCGCCACTGATTATTGGATTGTGGCCCGTCAGACGGTCTTGATTACCGAAGAAACGACCATCGAAGGCGATGAGCCGAGCGTCGGGGATGTTGCTGAAGTTTGGGCGACGCCCACTGAGGATGGTTTGGTTGGCACACGCATTCTGGTCACTTCGTTGCAGCAGTTCAGCGTCATTCAGGGCGTGATTGAATCGCAGGAGGATGATGTGTGGGTCATTGCCGGTTCTTCTGTTGTGATAACCATCGACACCAAGATCATCGGCAATCCCCAGGTAGGGGATACTGTCGTCGCTGTTGTACATACCGACGCTGATGGTATTATGGTGGCCCGCAACATCACCAAAATTCCAGGGGGAAACTCTGACGCCGCCCCGAATCCGCCAGCCGGTCGCCCCCGACCAGGCAGTGGCAAACGTTAGTTTCAGACAACACAACACCCCTCATACTCCGACCGGAGAGCCGCTCATGCCCGAGAGTGGCTCTCTCTTTTTGGTCCCAACAGAACTGCTCTTGGGGTCGCCGGATCGCGCCTCCGGCGGGCAAACATTTTATTTTTCAAGGCGGACTTCGTTGTATGTTACAATGCTACCAATCAGCAGACCACAATGAACGATGGCCGAATTGCCTGACGCAGACTAGTACTCAGTCAATTGTAGTTTGATGGACAACCTCTTGTGGCCGTGGCCTTTACCATCGAGTAAACTCGGACTCTCCAGGCGCTTTGCGTCAGCGGTCAACCTCCGTCGACCGTCTCTGGTTGGTGAAGGGACGGCGTAGACCGTCCGTTGGCCAGAGGCCAATAGAGACCGACTTCAGTCGGCCTGTCTTGTGGCCGTGGCCTTTACCATCGAGTTAACTCGGACTCTCCAGGCGCTTTGCGCCAGCGGTCGACCTCCGTCGACCGTCTCTGGTTGGT
>CAZYSY010000164.1:0-11069 GCA_964650295.1 uncultured Caldilineales bacterium
TGGAAGCTGTGCGTTTGTACATCCAGGTGGCCGAGATGCGCATCCCCACCCTTTCGCTGGAGTTCGAGGAAGACGCGTACCGCAGCATGGGGCGGTATGATAAGGCGTCACTCATCGCCCAGTATCTGCGCATTTGTTGAGTACTGATCTGGGTGAGGATGTTTCAACCTTATGGCAATTTCTCAACGTCACTCGGTTACGGAACTGGCTGGAGAACCAAAATGTTGATAGTGGTACGTATTTGACTGACGCCATCGGGGGAGCTCCTATCTACACTCAGGGACGATGGAAGATTCACATTGCCAAACAGCGAATTCTTCGTCCATCGCCTATCACCAAATGTATCCAGGCGCATCATGGCGACGGGTAGGAATGTAAATATCAGTCAAAATACATACGATCACCTGATGTGCGACTTTTCGGTTCTAAAAGGCAGGCGTTGATGCTTTAATCTGCTGTCCCACAAACAGACGAAGGGACGACAGGACGAAAATGGACGAATAAGATGCTTGTTTTGTCCACGTTGGTCACTTTTCGTCCATGTTCGTCGGTTTGTTCAGCGGTAGATGCTTGTTAAATTCGTTGATGCCCCAGAAAGTTGCACATTGGGTATACGATCATAAATAGTTTGCCAATAGACAGGCGCCTCATACATACGACGTGAAACTAGATTTCCTCCAACCAGATCAATACGCTCTCTGAGCCAATAATCATGTTTGACCAGAAGCCCGCTCCGTGATAAGCTTGGGATGACTTATGTCGATCTCCCCCGCACTCATTCCTGTTCCCCTGTAATAACGGCATTCCTATGTTTCGTTCTATCTGGCTCTGGGTCGTAGTTGCTTTATTGGGCCTGGCATTGTGGTTCGGGCGCGACCAGATTTCATCTTACTTTTCCAAACTTCCCATGGAAGCGCAGGAGCGTAAGACAAATACACAAAAACTGGCCGCAATAACGCCCCGTCCAACAGCAGCAAGTGGAGCGTCGCCAACGATGGCGCTAAAGACGCCGGCCTCGACCGGCGTGGCAGTTTCGACGCCAAAGCCAACGATAACGCCTGCACTTCACTACACCATTTACGTTGTCAAAAAAGGGGACACCCTTTATAGCATTTCAAAACGCTATAAGACGACGGTGAAGAAGTTGCAGCAACTCAACAAGATCAGTGATCCTTCAACGTTGTTTGTTGGGCAGGAGTTGAGGGTTCCCAAGCCGCCAATGGCGGCCAGGCCCACGACTCCGGCGCAAAAAGCAGGAACGACATCTTATATTGTGAGAAAAGGTGATACGCTTTCAAGTGTTGCTCGCAAATTCAATACGACAGTGGTCACATTGCAACAACTAAATCACTTCACCGACCCCAACAGTCTCGTTATTGGTTCGGCAATCCTTGTGCCCGCTCCTGCTCGACCAACTATCGTAGTCACTTCATCTCCTTCGGCGAAATCAGGAGATCAAGAAGTCCATGCTCTGCCCGTGTTGGCTTCCCCTTCCAGCGCTGGTGCGGTCTCCTCTCAACCTACCGTTCTCCCTGCAACGCCCACGCCAACCCCAATCCCCACGATGCCTAGCGTTTGCGATGGCTCTCGCGATGCGGTGTTTGTATGGGGAGTGAGTTTTTGTGCGCCTCCGGGGTGGGATCTGCAAGAATATAGCGCTCCGCATCGCACAGCATTGCTTACCAAGACAGAGGAGCATCGCGACCGAAGTCTGTACGCCATTAGTCGACTGGAGGGATCGCCCAATGCTCCTTTGAGCTGGAGCATGCGTCAGGCCAAGAAATCCGTTTCCACTGAGATTGCATCTCTCATTCCTGGCGGATTGGCCACTCCTGAGTCGTGGACGCTCGCTACGGGCATTCGTATTGCCGACACAGAGGGACAGATGTCGGAGGCTCGAACAACCTATCTACAGACCGGGCATCCTGCACGCGTGCGAGTAATCGTGTTCAATCATGTCGGTCAACGTTGGCGGATCATTATCATTGCACCTGAAGAGCTGTGGCAAAGCTATAACATCAGCGTATTCCCCTATATAGCTCGCACATTGGAAGTTTTCTAGAGCTGAATTATTCTAAAACGTGCAATATCTTGGCGTAGTCGCTTAACTGCAAGAACCCGGCCTCGGAATGAGCTTGCCAGCTCCGCCACCGTTGTCGGCGTTGTGGGTATTTCTTTTGCATGAATGTTCATCCATGTTTTCAATGCGACTGTGGGAAGGCAATAAATGGCGCGATCTGGGTTGTGGTGATAGAACCACCAATGCGCTCGCGTACTACTCAATCCCGCTTCGGGCAATTTGCGGGCTGAAGAGCCATCCAAAATAAAAATGCTGGCAGGATGTTCGGAAAGCGTGGGGACGACGCGGATGGTGAGGGATTGTTGCCGCGCGTTTGGGGGTTGGAAGCGCCAAAGGAGATCGACGCCATGTTTTTGAAACCCTGTACGATGATATGTACGTTGAATATAACGGGATTCGGGGCGGCTTTTGAGAAATTCCAAGACGATTTCGATGGCATTGGTGCGATAGGATAACCAATTTTTCCGAGAGAATATTTTCGCCGTAGGTGGCGGGAATACGATGTCGCCCGAGTGCATTCGCCAACGCACATCGCCATATCGCGATAGACACACCAGGTTTGCCAGGTTTCCTGTCGCGAGTGAATAGGTATTTTTATCCGTTTTTATGATCCCTTTTTCGGCATCGAGCAGGCGTGTGTCGACGGGGAGCGTGATATCGCGATCTGTCCCTACAGCGGTGATGACGCCGTTTTCGATCAGGATAATCCCCGATTGGATGGTCGTCTCTTGTGTGGCGATGCGGCAGTTGATGATGGCGATAGGTCGTGTCATAGGATGAGTGATGCCTTATCCATCTTATCCACGCATGTTACGCATTTGCCAGCCAACAGCCCTGAATGAGACTGTCTGTGCTTCCGACTCGACCACGGACCATAAGACGAAAGGACGAACATGAACGATAGACATCTTCGTCCTTCGTCCACTTTCGTCTCTGTTCGTCATTTTTCAGGATATTTTGGTGGTTGCATTGCGAATTAGCCTTGTCAGGGCGTCAGTTATCCATAGGGCTGTGGCGGAAAATAAAAGAGAACGAAGGCAGCCAGGGCGTTCGTCCTCTTGATGTCGGGTTGAAGTCAGGTTCGCTTCTTTTTTATGCCAAAGATGACCAGAAGCATGGCGGCTAACACCGCCAGGAATGAGATGAACACAGTGGCCGTATATTGGTTGCCACTGGTGCCGCCATGTTTCTTCATATAATATCGCTCCTCAAATTCCTCCTGACTTATATCGTGGTGCCGACGGTGTGCACTAATTTCGGGAGCTTCTTTCATGGAGGTCCACAGGATGGCAAACGATTGTAGGAACGCCGACATGCCTTCGAGGTGCAGCTCCGCTGCATCTTCGCCGACGTCGGGGAATCCTTGTTCGTCGGGGGTGAGGGTTTCCCAATTGCGGAAAAGCCTGCCCCATTCACTTTCCAGCGCCAGCTTCATCTTCTTTTTGCCCACAAATGGATACCAGAACATATCATGATAGATGACTGATGCTGCGTAGGCCCAAGGCGCCAGGACGGTTTTCAGGGACCACTCGATGGGGCCTTTGAGCGGTCCCCAGTAAATGAGATGTTGCATTCGAGACGCGAAGGTCATCTTTTTGAAAGGGCCGGTAAAGTGCCAGTTCTTTTTCGCTTCGTCGACATCACCGACGATTTCAATTTTGTCTGGATCCCCACAGCCCAAGCCCATTTCATGGGCAATGCGGATGTATTCGATGGAAAGCGGATTGATGCCCAACATCATTTTGGCAGCGACAGCGTCGATGGCCACTTGGTCCGCACTGGCAAGGATAACATTTTTGACGTAGGGGATCATGGCCCGAGGTCCCGGGCCATCTCCAGCGAAGGTGCCGTCCATCACCGCAAAGACGCCGGCGTGAATTTTTTGCTGAATCATCAGCAGGTCCACCAGCGTTTCGTGAATGACAGGATGGGTCCAGTGGCGTCTTTCGTTGAGGAGTCCGCCAAAGGCGTTTTTCATTGCCCCTGTGGTCGTGGTGAAAACATGGGTTTTGACCGTGGGAAGATGAATGATGTTTTCGCCAATGAAGCGTTTGGGAATGTAGAATCCATCGGGATAAACATCATTCAACACCAGGAAACTGTTGGTAAGATCCCCCACAGCATCGCGAATGTGTATCCATTCGACATCCTCTTCATAAAGATGGATGTTGCGTAACCCATAAGCTTCAACGACGTTGATTTGTTTGTTTTCACGTTCGCCAAGACGAGAGTCGATAACCACGGTGCGGTTATGTGATGCGTGAATCAGATCGCGCGGGTAGCCATCTTTCAATAAGGTTCGAATGACGCCCTCGAGTTGCCAGGGCGTGGTTGAGCTGCCCGGATAGAAGAAGTGCCAGGAGATATTGATCTTGAGGGCCGTTTCGACATCTTTGGGTAGGAAATCCTGGTACTCGGCCAGGTTCATCAGCCGGTAATAATCGGCAAAAATGGTGCGGGGAGTGGTTCGCAGTATTGCAACTTTGCCTTTTGGGCTCATCGTAAAAATTACTCCTAAATGTGAACAGAAGACTTCAGAAAGGAGATTTCTGACAGACCTTCTGAAAGTTTACGTGTCAGGGGGTGATTGTCACATCCATTTCGAGGGGGACAACTTGCCACCAACTGTTGCCTGGTTTCAGCGGAATAGGAGATCCATCTTCAAATGTCATGGTGAATGGTTCTCCTCGACCAGGACGCGTCCACACGCCTTCGTAGACTTTGCCATCTCGTAAGATTTTGAGCGGGCCGCTGCCCCAGATTTGAATTTCGACGGAACAGTTGGTGCAGACGCCGCCCGAGTAGACTCGTTTATCTCCATGTTCCACAATCAATGTGGTGACGTGTTTGGCATAGATGAGTACGATATTATCTGCTGTGAGTTGTTCGCCGGTGCCTTTGTCGATATGTGGCTGTCCGCCCATCCAGCGTAGCCATTTGCCGCTGGCTTCATCATAGCGCCAACGCACTTTCATGACTGGATACGGGATATTGATTTCACTGGCTGCGGGGGCGTCTTCTGGTGCAGTTTCACCAAAAAACCAACCACCTGGAGATGCCGGTGGAGTGTTCCAACCCTTTTTGGTCAAATACTCCCAAATGCGATCTGTGTCCGCAAAGAGATTGTGGGGCACGGGGATGTTGCGATCTCGGTAAAATCCGTAGGGATGCAGCACCGCTTCCAATACTTGATCTTTCAGGTCGGGGGTGCGATAGAGTTTTTGTCTAACCGGTTCAACCGCGCCCGAAAAACACAATACAGCATCGAAAATGTCGGTTAGTTCGAGGTCGATGAGGCGGGCGCTGCGCACGGAGCCAACACGATTCGCACTTTGACTTTGGTAGATCGCGGTGTAGCGAGTCTGGCTGAATTCTACACGGCTCTCGACCACAATGTCAGCTTTGCTGAGCCCTGTTTGCGGAACTGCACTGCGTTGGTTGGCAACCTTAATCGCCAATGGTCGCCTTTGTAAAACAGATGGGTCTGTTGGCTTCTTGCCAGTGAAGAGTGAAATAGCGTCATCTGTTTTGGGATCGATATAACTGGAGGGCGTGGGCGTGGGCGTGTCTGTAGGCAGCGGCGTGGGTGTGGGGGTGGCCGTATCTTCTGGTGTGGGGGTCGCTGTGGGGAGGGGCGTGTTTGTTGGCGTATTTGTCGCTATCGGCGTGGGGGTTTTGGTTGGGGTTGGCGGAATAGTTGGTTTGTTGTTCCCACAGCCAGCCATCGATATGGCGATGAGTAGAACAATCAGAGGGCTGCCAAGTAAAAGAACGTATTTCTTCTTACGACTAGAATTCATTGGGATTTCACCAGATGCAAAGTAGTGGACGCAGGCGCGTGACAGCCGATTTCTCCGGCTTGATAACTTGTAAAGTATATGTCCACACGCACGCAAACGCAACCGCGGCGCCACTGAAAAACCATGCTTACAACCTGTTTCCGCCCAGCAGACCAAAAGCGGCGATGTCTGTCACAACATCGCCGCTTTCATTGGTCGTATTTACAGTAGATCACGATTTGCCATGATGCGCAGAGCCGGATTCGCAATCCGGCGGGACGCATACTCTCGCAATCGTAATCTACTGATTTATGGTTTATCCTTTTTTGATCTTAACCTTGCCCTCTTTCTTTCCCAATTTTGGAAGCTTGAGTTTGGGAATAGAGACTTTGATGCGATTCGTAATGGATTTTCCGGCATCAACTTTGGGAAAAGTGATGCGTAAGATTCCATTTTCGAGTGTCGCCTCGGCTTGATCTGCTTTCACCTCTACGGGCAATGGCAAAGTGCGTTCTAACAGCTCAATGCTGCGCTCTTGCACCAGCCAAGCTTCGCCTTTCTCTTCGTATGTTTCTTTATGCTCGGCGCGTATGTTGAGGATGCCATGATGTTCTTCGATTTCGATTTCGTCTTCATTGAATCCTGGCAAGGCGGCTTCGACGATCAGCGCTTCATCGGTTTCGTACATATCGAGCGGTAAGTTGCCAAAGCTATTTATAGCGCCGGACACAAGAGGCAGTAATTCGGTGGTATGCAACGCACTTTCGTCCGGGCCAATAAGGCTTTCTTGAAGGATGCCACTGGGCCGAAGCACATCATAAACAGGATCATAGACCATCAGTCGGGTCATGGTTCGCCTCCTTATGAATTGATGTTGTGGACGCCGCGCATATTCCCTGAGGAGGTGCATGTCGCCTCCTCAGGGGCGGCTTTGGGTCAGCAATCTGATTTTCAGCTGACCTTTTTGATGGAGATGTGTTTTGGTTTCACCTCTTCGGTCTTGGGGATGTGTAGTGTTAGCACCCCATTTTCATACACCGCCTCCACCTTGTCGGCGTTCACCGGCACAGGCAGCGAAATGCTGCGTTGGAACATGCCAAAGCGACGTTCGCGCAGATGATATCGCACATCTTCGGCTTCGTCGACTTTGAATTCACCCTTGATGGTTAGAACATTGTCCGTCAGGCTGATGTCCAACTCATCGGGATCGATGCCAGGAATAGAGGCCTTGACGATAAACTCATCTTCGGTCTCGATGACGTCCAACGGCAACATCCATGCGGTGGAGGATTGTCGCCACAGGGGCAGGGTGGAAGCCAATTCGGACTCGAAGAGGCGATCAACAGCATTCTGCAGTTGCATCATCTCGCGAATGGGATCCCAGCGTGTCAGGGTGGTCATAGTGCTACCTCCTGTCTTGGGGATTGAAGATGTTGAACTGAGAAAGCTATTTATCGTATACAATGTTCACTTCTATAAATAGTACAGGAGTGTTAGCGAATCGTAAGCAAACAATTAGAGTGAGATTAGAAATATGGCATTGCGGTATTCGTGGAGAGATGATAAACTTTCAAGAAATCGTAACAGTGATTCACCGATAAATGTGTCTCAGTGTCGGTCACGTTTTTGTATGAGGTCGATGATGTCTCGTTGGTTAACGCTTTCTGCAGCCAGCAAGCTCCTGGGCGTCCATCCCGCAACCTTGCGACAATGGGCTGATGCTGGCAAAATTCCTTCTTATCGTACGCCTGGCGGGCATCGCCGATTTCGATCTGAGGATATTCACAGTTTTCTGCTTCAGGCCAGTCATTCCGAAATCCCTTCAGAGCTGAGTCCCGAAGAATCGTTATTTACGACTGCCCTGGTCGAAACCCGGCGGGACTTGCAGCAATCGCCCCCATCTGAACAATTGTGGTATCGTCAGTTCGACGCTGAAGGTATGGCAAATCAACGTTCGTTGGGGCGGGCGCTATTCGAGAAGGCGATCCGTTATCTGACACTGCCCGGGCAGCGCGAAGCGCTGATATTGGAAGGCCGAGAGTTGGGACAAGCTTACGCTTTTTCTTCTTTGAAGTATGATATCTCGTTGCTCGATACGGTGCGCGCCTTTCAATTTTTTCGCCAGAAACTTTTACATTCCCTGACCAATCCTGATTCGGCCAGACTTACAGAACGGGAAGATATGCAGCTGCGGGAGGATTTCGACGCGTTTTTCGATGAGGTGTTGTTTGGGCTTATAGACACATATGAGCGACAATTATTAGAAAATGATGCAGTTACGATTTCGACAACCTCATCATCCTGATTTTTACTGCCGACGTTGAACTGGACGGGGGCTGGTTATCAGGATTTAATGGGCGTGGTTTTTGCCATGTCCGCCTATTAAACGTGTTAATGACTCCTAAACGACTCCTTTCCACACTCATCCTATTGACCCTTGTGCTGGGCGCCGGTTGGATATGGCTGAGCCGCGTTCCTGCAGGATCATCCATCCGGCCCGAAAGCATTCCGCTGCGCGGGCATTCTGCGCCCGACTTCACCCTGCAAACCCTGGACGGCGCTCCGCTCAGCCTTTCTGATTTGCGCGGAAAGGGGGTGGTGCTGAATTTCTGGGCCACATGGTGCCCGCCCTGCCGGGCTGAGATGCCCGAGTTACAAATGGCGTATGAGGCGTACTCGCCGGGCGGGCTGGTGGTGCTGGGCGTCAATCAGGCGGAAGATCGGGCCACCGTACAGGCGTTTCTGGAAGAACGCAATCTCACCTTCCCTGTGGCGCTGGATAGCCAGTACGAAGTTTCACAGCTCTACCAGGTAAACTCCCTGCCCACCACCTTTTTCATCGATCGCGACGGCGTCATCCGCGAGATCGTCATCGGTCAGATGAACGCGGCGTTGCTCAAACAACAGCTCAAAAGGATTTACCCGTAGCCTATGGTCCCCACCATCTCCATCGGCCCGGCCTCCCTGCCCACCTATTCCCTGTTGCTTTTGCTCGGCTACTTTGTTAGCTTGTGGTTTGCATCAAAAGTGGCGACCCGCCGCGGATTGAATCCCGACCACATTTACAACATAGGCTTTTATGCAGTCATTGCCGGACTTATCGTGGGGCGACTGGGGCATGTCATCATGTATTTTCCCGCCTACGCCGCGGATCCGCTCAGCGTTCTCTCTCCCAATATGAACGCGATCCAGCCCTGGTTTGCCGCAGCCGCGGCGCTGGCGGTGGCGTTCTGGTATCAGCGCAAGTATCGAATTCCCATTCCCGAAATGCTGGACGCGTTGGCCGGGGGCGCGCTGATGCTGCTGGCCGCCCGGGCTCTGGCCGAGGGACTCAACGGCATCCATTTTGGCGAACCCTGCATGGCTCCGTGGGCCATCTACCAGTGGAATGTGGCCCGGCATCCGGTGCAATACTACGAACTGCTGGGCGTGCTGGCAGTGCTGGCCGGATTCTGGGCGTGGCTGCGACGGTTTCGTCCGGGCTTTGCCGCCCTGTTTGCACTGGCAGGCTACGCGGGCGTGCGTCTGCTGGTGGATGCGTTTCGGGCCGAGGCGCTCACCGTGGGCGATGGCTATCGCGTCAATCAAATCGTCGCCTGGATCGTGCTGCTGATGGCGTTGCTGGCCTTTTATCAGCTCACTGTCGACAAAACCCAATGACCAGAAGCGGGGAGCCTCACAGAACATCCAACGCCCAGCTTCATCCCGCTACCCCTTTCGCGACACCATCAACTTGCCCGCCAGCAACGAAAGCGCGAACTTGCGCTCCCCTTTGGTCACGAAATTGATGGTGACGTAATTATCATCCTCGCCCTTTGTGATGGCAGTGACCGTGCCCACGCCGAAATGGCTGTGCTTCACCTTTTGCCCCACCTTTAGCCGGTTGGGGTTGATGGTGCGTTTGGGTTTTTGCGCGGCGGATTTGCGCAGATCGGCGATGGTATTGGCCTCACGGTCGCGCCAGGCCTCCGCGTAAGGCGTCAGGTCCTCAGGCTTTTTCACGTGGCGACGGATCTCATCCAGCCGTTTGCGGGCCCGATTGAGCCGCTCCATCAGGGCGGCCTTGCCCTTGAACCGTTTGGCCTTGGCCAGACGCCGCGACGACGCGCCCAGGCTCATCTGCAACCGCCGCAATTGCTCATGGGGAAAAGGATCGTGGGGCGTGATCAGCACCAGATCCACCCCGTTCAGGCGGCACAGTTCCCGGCGGATTTCGTCTCGAGATTGATCTTCCAGCGCTTCCCAATCACTCTTGCGGCGCTGCCCCTTGGCCTTCATGCCCGTAAAACGCACAGCCACGCCGATTTCAGGATAGAGATAATCCAGCTTGAGTCTGCGTTTGGTGGCCGGGTTGATGAGCCACTCGGGAGAAGCGTTTTTTTCGACTACGAATCCTTCGAAAACGCGGGCCAGAATTTCGTTCCAGCCCATCAGAGGGAGAAATGCTTTCATGGGGGATGTTGGGGGAGGTTGAAATTGTGGTATTGGAAGTGGGGGATTATAACTTGGATAGCATCCGATCCATCAGCCAGGGCGCGCAGGTGGCGGCCAGGACGAAGATGCGATCGAACAGGGTGGCGTAGGCATCGCGCGGCTCTTTGCGGGCGGCTTTGACAATGGCCCGGCCCACATCCGCGGCCGATGTCACCTTGGCCCGGCCCTTGCCCTGGATGGTGTTGGGGCCCGTGAGCAGGTTGTCGCCGAAATTTGTGGCTGTCACGCCCGGATAAAAGCTGACCACCCGCACATGGTCCGGTCTCAACGCCACGCGGATGCTTTCGGAAAAGGCGTTGAGCGCGAATTTGGACGCACAATAGACGCTGATGCCGGGCATGGAGCGTCGTCCTACGATGGAGGAGATGTTGATGATGAGGCCATCTTTGCGTTCACGCATCCCTGGCAGCACCGCCTCGGTCATGCGCACCGCACCCCAATAATTGATCTCGAAGAGCTGGTGACCCTTCTCATAATCGATCTCGCCCACCGGACTGCTCATGCCCACGCCCGCGTTGTTGATCAGGATGTCGATCCGCCCGAATGCGTCCAGAGTCTGGGCCACCGCCCGCTGAACGTCATCCGGCGTGGAAACGTCGGCCATCACGGGCAGGGCGCTGACGCCCGGCCGCTGATTCAACGCCTGGGCCAGGGCGCTGATGCGCTGTTCAGAGCGGGCCAGCAGCGCCAGGTTGACGGGATAATCGGCAAAAGCC
>CAZYSY010000165.1:0-9653 GCA_964650295.1 uncultured Caldilineales bacterium
AGGCCTCTGGCCAACGGACGGCCTACGCCGTCCCTTCACCAACCAGAGACGGTCGACGGAGGTCGACCGCTGGCGCAAAGCGCCTGGAGAGTCTGAGTTTACTCGATGGTAAAGGCCACGGCCACAAGAGAATTTTCATCAAACTACATTTGACTGAGTACTAGACGATGTGTCTTATTGCTGGTAGATGTCCTCCTTCAACACAGAAGGGGCAATTGAAAAGAATGCGTGCCTTTTTGCCAAGCCTCTTTTCCGCCTTCCTTCACCGTCATATTTCACGAAAACTTCCTATTGCGGAGCAAACAAAATCGTTCTCTGCTGGGGATGATCATGTGAAATGATAAATTCTGGCTTGGAATTTGCTGGACAAATGGCAAACGCTCCGTTATAATAGATAAGGTGTCTTGATGATTGTCATTTGTTGTTTTTTTACGTCCTATAGTAAAATGCTTGGAAGGTAGAAAGCTTATTGATCTAAATTCAAATTTCAATTTTGTAAACTTCCTTTTGTATTCCACACTTTCAGGGAGCTTCGTATGAAACGTCTTCTTTACACAACTCTATTTGTGAGCTTGGTGCTGGTGCTGGCTGTGGCTGCGGTCTTTGCTTTAAAAGGCCCTGCTCCGGCACAGACAGCTGCGGCTGCTCCGGCTGCTGAATCAGCTTCGGCCCCGGCTTTGGCGCCTACTGCCACTGACAAATACAACTTCATTGCTTTGCCACTCGATTCCAGCGATTCCTTTAGTTATACTGCATCTGGTTTGGCCGGATATATTACGGGTACCAAGAAGGTCGCGCGTTGGGATGCCGCCAGCCAGTCCTATCAGACGTACACCGTTGGCGCTCCTAGTGTAGATTTTTCCTTAGAGGTTGGTGGTGCATATTTCTTGCTGCTTGATAGTAGCGCTGACAATGTGGCGTCATTCGTTGGTGATGTGCCCGATGCAGGATCGGTGAGCTTTGCATTAACCAAACCATCTGGCTCGGGTTGTATTTTCAATACGATTTCAATTCCCTTGGACCAAACCGGAATTAATACCGCTGCGGATCTTGCCAGTGCTATTGGCGGGATTGATAAGGTCGCACAATGGGATGCTACCAACCAGCTCTATGATACTTATACTGTCGGCGCACCTGGCACTCCCTTCAACGTGTCTATTGGATATCCCTATTTTGTTTGCGCCAACAGCAGCGCCCCTAACAACTGGCCCTAGGCAATCCCGACTTGGTTGATATCTATTTATCTATATCACGACGATTTCTTTTTCATGTTGAGGAGTTTTTTCAGATGCGACGATTAATGACTGGCACAACAGTTGCCATGCTTGTAGCATTAGTGTTGGTTACAGCAGTTTTTGCAGGAACGTATCGTTCCCCGGACAAAGACACCACATGCGATACTGGTTCCACTTGTTATAATGGGTATGGCGTCTATATCGAATCCAGTGGTTCACCTGCAGGCGGCTGCTATCCCACTTATGTTGGTTATATTGGTTGGAATCTGTCATCCGAGAATCGTACTTGGCAGAGCGCAGTATTAAAACTCTGGGCTTACGATACAGCAGGCGGTGGTCCCACCTATACCTTTACTTTGTACCCGGCTAATTCCGATAATTGGACAGAAGATGGTACCGATCCGGGATATGACAGTAATACTGTGTTGGCTTCAGCGTCTGTAGATCTTAGCTCTGTCAGCCAATCTAATATGGTCGAACTGAGCTTTTCTAGTAACGAATTAGGAGATTATTTCCTGAATAAGAGAGGCCAGGAAGCAACTTTGGCTGTCGTTATGACAGATGGTTGTGGTGGCGTAAGCGGCTCGGTTTGGTTTGAAGATAAAGATGGGACAGGGGGTTCCGCGCCTCAGTCAGGCAAAGAACCTGATTTGATCTTCTACACCGGTCAGAACGCCACATCTGTCTCACTTTCTTCTATGAACGCTGGTGACACAACGTCCACCAACTGGACATTGATTGCTGGGTTGGTGGCGCTGGTTTTGGTTGCTGTGGCTGGTGTTGGTCTTGGCGTGCGCCGACTTAATTCCTGACCCTGCTTTTTTATCGCTGTGAAATTCATTCCTTCTTTCCGCCATCCATAAGAGGAGTTGTGATCATGAAAAACAATCAGAAACAGGCTTATCAGAAACCCCGCATCGTGCATCAGGGTCAGCTAAAGCAATTTGCAGGCTCGCCTCTGAACACTCTGTTGGGCAATCCACTGAATTTGCCCGGCAAAGATTAATCTGCCAGCGAAATCCAAGCAATCGTTGCGGATTTCTGGAATTGCTCTCTGATATCACAGACGACGGCGCATGTTTGAACGCGCCGTCGTTTTTGTGTTTGGAAGAATATGATCTCTCCACAATGCACGAATGAACAACGGTGTTTTGGTTCATCAACCCACGCCCCGGCTGCCCGTCTCTATTCTGAGCCAGAGCGGGTGAGTTCGATCAGCACTGGCAGGGCGTGGTTGACGCCAAGAAGTCGCGTACCCATGGTGTTGCGCTTCCACCAAAAGGATCCATCGCTGGCCTGAAAGCTGAGCAGGGCTTGTACTGCGTTCCAGGCGTGCGGGGTGAATTCGGATGAGCGTGGATCGCGGCCGGCTGCCAGTAGAGCTGCAATTACCAATGCGGTGGAATCGCTGTTGCTTTCGCCATCTCCCCAGCGCGCTTCCCATCCGCCGTCGGGAAGTTGGTGGGCGATGAGGGTGTCGATGCATTGCAGCACGGCAGGATGGTTAGGTTGTCCGGATCTGGCGATGGCCTCGATGACCCTGCCGGTCGTGTCGGTGTCAGTGACATCGCCGCCCACGGGCCAGCCCCAACATCCGTCGGAGTTCTGCTGGTCGAGCAACGCTTGGATGGCGGCATCGGGCACGGGGCGGCCGGCTTCCTGTAAGGCAAGCACAGCTAACGTATCGCGGAAGATGCTCTTGGGATGGTAGAGGCCGGCGCCAGGGTCGTAGGCGGCTTCTACTCTGGCGATGAGATCGTAGTGGCCGAAGTCGCGGGGATTGTTGCCTGTGGCTATTGCAGTGCGCAACACCTTGGCAGTGGCGCCGGCATCGTTCTGTATAAAAATGTCGGGCAGGCCCATCTGGCAGCGTTGCAGGAGACTGATGCGGCCGGGCGTCCAAGCGAGTCCGTTCGGGTCTTCACCCGCCAGGGCCACCACCCGGGCCACATCACAGCTGACGCTGGATGTGCCGATGAGGCCGTCCCGCTCACCGCCGACCGCCTGCTGGGTGTGGAGCCAAGCCAGCGCGCGATTGATGGTTTCCTGGATGGGAAGGAATTGGGCGCTGGGTCGAACAGTGCGGGCAATGGTCGGAGCCGCCACCAGGCAGGCGATAAGGACAGGTAGGATGAGTAGGGAGCTGAGCGCGTCGCGTGTTTTCATAGTCCCATCAGTTTGAGGATGGCGTTCATATCGACGGAAGCTTCGACAATGTCGGCCAAGCGGTCATAGGCGGATTCGCGCAGCGCCCGGGCCGAAAGCTGGCTGCCCGGCAGCCAGCCCAGCGACGCCAGCCAGTTACGTCGAAAGTTGTCGTTTTCGAAGATGCCGTGCAGGTAGGTCCCCCAGACGCTGGTGTCGCTGGATTGCGCCCCATCGGGCGCATTTTCGGCCCGGGCGCTGCGGCGTACGATCGTTCCCAATGGCCGGGCGCCATCCAATAACTCGGTTTCACCCGTATGAATTTCATAGCCGGTCACCATCGTTCCATCGAGGAGCCGCATCACAGATCGATAAGTGTGCTTGTTGCCACCAAACCTCGTGCGGGTAGGTAGCAGACCCAGGCCCGGATGTGCGCCCGCCTGCGGGCCTTCCAGCCCATCCGGGTCCAACAACTCTAATCCCAGCATCTGGTATCCTCCACACACACCCACCACGGCCGCGCCTTTTGTGTGCGCCCGCTGAATTGCTTCTGCTAACCCCTGTGCTCGCAACCACATCAGATCCGCCACCACGGCCTTACTGCCCGGCAGGATGATGGCGTCGGGCCGACCCACTTCGTCGCCCCGGCGTACGAAACGCACGCGCACGCCTGGCTCAGCCAACAGCGGATCGAATTCATCGAAGTTGGAGATGTGGGGCAGGTAAGGGATCACGATCTCGATGGGCGCAGCGTCATCGCTCGAAGGTTGGCGGTCCACCCGGTCCAAGGGAACGGCATCTTCATCGGGCAAGTGGAGGTCGGAGACATAGGGGATGACGCCCAGGGTGGGCGTGCCAAACGCCTTTGCTCGCAGCACTTCGGTGGCATTCCCCAACAGGCGCACATCCCCACGGAATTTATTGATGAGAAAGCCTTTGATCCACACCCGTTCTTCAGGCTCCAACATCAGCATCGTACCAGCAAGCGCGGCGAACACACCGCCTCGGTCGATATCGCCCACCAGTAGGCTGGTGGCATTGGCGAATTTGGCCATACGCAGGTTGACCATATCTCCGGCCTTGAGGTTAATCTCCGCCGGACTTCCCGCTCCTTCTAGCACAAGCACATCGTAGCGCGCGGCCAGCCGCCGATAAGCCGCCTTCACCTTGGGCCAGAGCTGCTGTTTTAACTCAAACCAGTTGCTCGAATCGATATGCCCGAAAACGCGCCCGTTGAGGATAATCTGGCTGCGGTGATCCGCCTCGGGCTTCAGCAACACCGGATTCATGTCGGTGTGCGGCTCAACGCCTGCGGCCTCTGCTTGCACGATCTGCGCCCGGCCCATCTCTCCCCCGTCAGATGTCACCCCTGCGTTGTTGCTCATATTTTGGGCCTTGAAAGGCGCAACCTTGTAGCCACGACGCGCCAGTATGCGACAAAAGGATGTCACAAGCAGGCTCTTACCTGCATTGGAATGTGTGCCCAGAATCATCAGGGCGGGCGGAAGTGGTGGATCGGACATGATGTTGGAGTGATGGGGCGCAGGTCTTTTTGCTGTGGTTATCGTTGGGGCTTCTTGCATTTTCCCGATTTTCAAAATTCGATTCCAGCCTGAGCCGTGATGCCCTGCTCAGCATAAGGGTGTTTGATTTCACACATCTCGGTCACCAGATCCGCATACGCGATCAGCTCTGCTGGTGCGTAGCGCCCCGTGATAATAAGATGTAACATATGAGGCTTGTTATCTTGCAGCCACGCCACAATATCAGCCGCATCCAGCCAGCCAAAATACATGGTGTAAGTGAATTCATCCAGGAGCAACACATCGTATTGGCCATGGAGGATGCGTTCTTGCGCCAGCTCCCAACCATGTCGGGCCCTGTCCGCCGACGCGTCAATGTCCCGACTTTTCCATGTCCAGCCATCGCCTGTAACCATCCAGTCGATGCCCATTTTGGCGGCGGCTTTGATTTCACCATAGCGGGCATGCTCATTTTTCATGAACTGAATCACCCCCACATTCATTCCTCTGCCCCAGGCGCGCATGACGATGCCCAACGCTGCTGTGGTTTTGCCTTTGCCGTTGCCAGTGTTGACGATGACCAGCCCTTTCTTTTTAGAAGCTCGTCGTTTTTCTGTAGCGGTCTTGGTTGTTGAAGTAGTCATAAAACGCCCTCGTCTGAGAGGGACAAGGGCGAAGACGCAAAAAGCGTCCGACCCCTGTCCGCGCAGGATGTCGGGGTCTGATCGCCGGGTGTTCTGGCTTGAACCAAAGTTCTTACAGTTGCGGGACAGCGCCGGATTTTCACCGGACTTCCCCCGGCATCCGCTGGGATGATGCGCGATCAGACAACTGAGTGGATGTGAGGGGAGTATACTGCTTTTTGTTCAATCGCGCAAAGTGAATCGCCCGACATTGTTGTTACTTATTTCCCCTTGGCGATTTTCTCCAGCCCCGCAATATTCAACAAAATTGTTCTGCCTTTGTAATTTTTCGTCAAACCATTTTTTCTGAAACGACTCATAACCCGAATGGCGGTTTCCACCGTGGTGCCGGTCATTTCCGCGATGTCTTGACGGGTGAGATGGATGTCAATCATCACACCGTTGCCATCGGGGGCGGGCGCGCCGCCCAGGTCTTTCAATCGCAACAGCGCCCGGGCGATACGTTGATCCACCCGATCCACAGCCAGGCTCCGCACCAGTTCATGGCACAACCGCAATCTTCGGTTGAGCTCGAGAATGACCTCGAAAGAAACTTCAGGATAGCGGTGGATGACTTCCATCAGATCGTTGCGGGTGATGGTCACCACAGCGGTTTCTTCCAGCGTAATTGCAGTCATCGAATAAGGGCGGCCATCGAATATCGCCATTTCTCCGATGAGTTGCCCTGGCCCTAACACGGTCACCACCACATCTCGCCCCTGGTCGGTGTGCCGTACAAGCTTAACCCGTCCACTCCAAATGATGTAAAGGGCTTCGGGGGGATCGCCCTGAAAGAAAAGGTAAGAATCAGTAGAATAGCAGTGACCATGAAGATATTGCACCACGTCCTGCCAATCTTTGTCAGAAAGTGACTTGAAAAGCGGGGTGGTGCGAACTGATTGCATCATCTCCCATTTCATTTTGTCCAATCGGGAGTTGGAACGACCAGGGGAGTTCTTTTTCATCGTCACATGGATGGAGGAAAAGTTTGGGGATGCCGATATTGCATCAATTCTAACACGAAAGAGGCTCCAATGGCTACATTGTGTTCCATGTTACGAGTAAAAAAGGGGCTCCCTGCCGCTGGAATTTTTACATGGGAGCATTCGCTTCGTTGCTTCTTGCCTGCTGTTCTCTTGGTTTCGCCATCAGATGCGCCCCGATCGCGCCGCGTGCAGGGCGGCCAGATAGCCAAAGGTCATGGCCGGGCCGATGGTGGCGCCCGCGCCGGGGTAGCTGTTGCCCATCACCGAGGCCATGCTGTTGCCCGTGGCGTAGAGGCCGGGGATCACCGAGCGTTCCGGGCGTAGCACCCGCGCCCACTCATCGGTGACCAACCCGCCCTTGGTTCCCAGATCACCGGGCCACATCCTGACCGCGTAGAAAGGAGGGCGAGCCAGCGGAGCCAGGTTGGGATTGGGTTTGACCGTGGGATCGCCGTAGTAATTGTCGTAGGCGCTCTCCCCGCGATGGAAGTCCAAATCCTGGCCCGTGCGGGCGAACTCATTGAATCGGGCCACGGTCTGCGCCAGCGCGTCCCCATCCACGCCCATCAGGCGCGCCAGCTCGGCCAGGGTGTCGGCCCGCAGGATGTAGCCATTTTCGAAATAGCGTTTGGGGATGGGCATCATGGGGAAAAAGGTCCCGAACAGGTATTTGCGGCGGTAGCGCTGATCGAAGATGAACCAGGCCGGGATGTGGGGCGTCTGGGGCGTATGCCGGGCGTACATCGTGTGCACCACATCGATGTAGGGCGCGCTTTCGTTGACAAAGCGCTCTCCCATCCCATTGACCATGATCGCACCGGGATAGGCCCGCTCGGCCACGTGGAAGAAGGGCGGCTCATCGGGCGGTTTGGAGCTGGGCCCCCACCAGGCGTCATCCATCAGATCAGTGGCCGCACCCAGTTGCATGCCCGCCTGGATGGCGTCGCCTGTGTTGCCATCGCTGGCCACCGTCCATTCGGTGGAGGTGGGAACAGGCAGATAGCGCTGCCGCATGGCCAAATTCAGAGGAAAGCCGCCCGCGGCCAGCAGCACGCCCCTCTGGGCATGGATGTGCATCCGCTCGCCATCCCGCTCCACCACCGCGCCGATAACCCGGCCATCAATCGCCAGCAGCTCGCGGAAGGGCGCATTCAGCCACAGGGGGATGTCGGCCAGCATCATCGCGTAGCGCAGCCGGGCGCTCAGAGCCTGGCCCATCGTCAGCTCGCGACGCCTGCGCAGCAGGTTGCCCACCCAGCGCAGGCCCGCTCGCAACGCGGTTTTCTTCCCCTCCCAGGTCGACGTCATCATCCCGATCTTCTGGTAGTCGGAGCTGGTGAAGGCGATGCCCGCGGGCGCCTCCGCCATGGGCTTGCGCAACCGGGCCAGCTCAGGGCCCAGCTTGCGACCATCGAAAGGCGCGGGCTCCAGGCTGCGGCTGGCCGCGATGCCGCCCGGGCGCTCGGGATAGTAGTCTGCGTAGCCGGGCATCCGCTGGAACTGCACGGGCGTGTGATCCCGCAGCCATTCCAGCATTTGCGGGGCGTAGACAAGGTAGGCTTCCTGCAACGCCGCGGGCGTGCGGTCGCCCACAGTGTGCTGCATGTAGAGCCGGGCCTTCTCCAGCGAATCCTCGATGCCGTCCCGGGCCAGCAGATAGTTGTTGGGAATCCAGATGCCGCCGCCGGAGCGGGCCGTGGAGCCGCCGAAAAACGGGGTCTTCTCCACCATCAGCACATCCAGGCCCGCGTCCTTCGCCACCAGCGCCGCGGTCATCCCGCCGCCGCCCGAACCGACGATCAGGAAATCAACGATGTGTTCAGTCATCGATGGATTCCAGGACCACGATCTTGAACGTGCGGGCGCTGCGCTCCTCCATCATCTGCCAGGTGGGGAAGAGTTCCAGCAGTTGCGGCCAGAGCGCTTCCTTCTCCTCTTCCGAGGCGACGTGGGCCCACATCTTGCGTTTTTGCCCCAGCACCTCAACGGTTACTTCAGGATTGGCGCGGAGGTTCAGCAGCCAGGCCGGGTCTTTGGAAGTGCCTGCATTGGAAGCGACCAGCACATAATGGCCATCGTCGGTTTCCAGATAGTAGAGAGGCCGCGTGCGCAGCTTGCCCGACTTGCGGCCCACGGTCGTCAGCAGCAGCACAGGCACGCCCAGAAAAGCATTGCCCAGGCGTCCGCCCGAGAGCTTCAAAATCCAGACATTGCCGGTGGTGATCAGTTTTCGCAGGAATTTGAGCAGGGCTTCATGCCAGATGGTGAATTGGTTCAGTTTGTTTTGTGTCATACTATACCCTCTTAATACACATTGTGTATCATTACTGAGGGGCAAAATCATAACACAAATTTGATCTTTCGCCAAAACGGCGTCATCGCCAGGGGCGTTTCAAACTTGGGGCGCTTTTCGTGCTCCTGGCCGACTCAAGTCGGGCGCTTCAGGCCTGTGGCCAGTGGACGGCCTCCACCGTCCAGGTCGCCGCAGGGCGACCATAGGCGCGAAGCGCCTGTAGAGCCCGAGTTCACTCGACCAGTGTCAAATAATTGCCCCCAAATTGAAACGTACCTTCCTCGCCCGGACACCCCCACAGAAGTCGAAAGATTATCATGAGGAGAGTGTCCTTACCAGATCGTTCGAGAAGATGACCGCACCGGATTTATCGACCGCTGCGGTCATCCATCAGATGTCCAGCAATTCCAAATTTAGGGAAAACCGGCCAGAAAGCGTTTATCTGAGGCTTCCCCGCCTCCTTTTTGCCCCCTCCCCGGCCCTCCCCCGACACTCGCAACGCTCGCGTTCGAGGGATGGAGCCCTTCAGCTACAAATTTTTTTTGCTCTCGCTGGGCTCCTCCCCCCGTGCGACGGCTGTCGTAACGGGGGGAGGCTGGGAGGGGGGGCTTAGAGTAACGACAAATTTGAAACTGCTGTCAGATGTTGTTACCGATTTTCACGGCGTCATGTGGCCAATTCATGTTCCAGGGTGTGAGCATCCCTGACCAAATATCGGAGCAAGAAGATGATCCCGCCCAACACCAGCGCCCAACCGATAACCGACAACTGCGTATGCCATACATCCG
>CAZYSY010000166.1:0-8379 GCA_964650295.1 uncultured Caldilineales bacterium
CTTACTCCCACCCCTGACTTTCCCCTCTACCTGCCTTTGTTGGTACAGGCTTGATTCTGGTTCGACGCTTTTCTGCAGAGCCCTGGCCGTATGCCGGGGCTCTTTGCTACAGGGGAAGGAGAGGCGCGTGCCTGATCCCGACCTTTGTGACTTGCCCCTTTCCCGATGTTTGCAGCTCACACCATGACCTCGTATAATGCGAAGTTGGTATCCCTTTTTAGCCCCAATTCTCCGGTAGATACCGCCTTTACACCATGCGAACTCAATTCATTCGAAATTTTTCTATCATTGCGCACAACGATCACGGTAAATCGACTCTGGCCGACCGGTTATTGCAGCTTACCCACACGGTCAGCGATCGTGAATTGCAGGACCAGATGCTGGATAGCATGGACCTGGAGCGTGAGAAGGGTGTCACCATCAAAGCGTCGGCCGTGCGTATGGAGTATACGGCCAAAGATGGTAATACCTATGAATTGAATCTCATCGATACACCTGGCCATGTCGATTTTGGCTACGAGGTGTCGCGGGCGCTCAAGGCTTGCGAAGGGGCCTTACTGGTGGTGGATGCGGCGCAAGGGGTCGAAGCGCAGACTCTGGCGAATTTATATCTGGCTCTGGAGCAGGATCTCGAGATTATCCCTGTGATCAACAAGATCGATCTCCTGGCGGCCCGGCCTGATGAGGTGGCGCAGGAGCTGGAAGATCTGATCGGGGTAGATGCGTTGGATATTCCGCGCGTTTCGGCCAAAGAAGGCACCAATGTCGAGCAGGTGCTGGAGGCAGTGATTCAGCAGGTGCCACCGCCCCAAGGCGATCCGGATGCTCCTACCCAAGCCCTGATTTTCGACAGTCATTACGATCCCTACAAAGGCGTGATTGCCTATGTGCGTGTGTTCAATGGCCGTATCGATAGGAAGCAGACTCTGCATTTGATGTCAACGGGGGCAGAGACGGAACCGTTGGAGATCGGGGTGTTCGCCCCGGCCATGCAGCCGGTGGATCATTTACAGGCTGGAGATGTGGGTTATGTGGCGACAGGACTCAAGTCGGTGCAGGAATGTCGGGTGGGTGATACTATCACTCTGGCGGCCAATCCGGCAGAGGAGGCGTTGCCCGGTTTTCAACCGCTAAAGCCGATGGTCTTTGCGGGCGTGTATCCGGCCGAGGCCGATGATTACAATCTTTTGCGCGATGCTCTGGAAAAACTACAACTCAACGATGCCTCATTGGTCTTCCAGCCCGAAACCTCGCAGGCGTTGGGTTTTGGTTTTCGTTGTGGTTTTTTGGGGCTGTTCCACATGGAGATCATTCAGGAGCGCCTGGAACGAGAATATGATCTCGATCTGGTATTTACGGCACCATCCGTCGAGTATCAGGTGACGCTCACCAATGGCACAGAAATCGTCATCGATAGCCCGGCCGAACTACCCGATCCCAACGACATCGTCGAAATTCGGGAGCCGTGGGTTGAGATCAATATCATTACGCCGACCGAGTTCATTGGCACGGTGATGGATCAGGTGACACGACGTCGGGGTGAGTTCAAGAATCAGGAGTATCTGGACGCCCGCCGCGTGCAGCTCAGCTACTACATTCCCTTGACCGAAATCCTGGTCGATTTTTACAACGATCTCAAAGCCCGCACCCGCGGCTATGCGTCGCTGGACTACCACTTCCACGAATATCGCCCGGCAAAGATGGTGAAACTGGATCTGCTGGTGGCGGGTCAGCCAGTGGACGCGCTTTCGGTCATCGTGCACGAGGATCAGGTGTACAGCAAGGGCCAGAAGCTGGTCTCCAAGATGAAGAAGGTCATCCCCCGCCAGCAATTCGATGTAGCCATTCAGGCCGCGGTGGGCAGCCGCATCATCAGCCGGGCCAATGTGAAGGCCCTGCGCAAAAACGTGCTGGCCAAATGCTACGGCGGCGATGTCAGCCGCAAGCGCAAGCTGCTGGAAAAGCAGAAGAAAGGCAAGAAGCGCATGAAGATGATCGGCTCGGTGCAAGTGCCGCAAGAAGCCTTCATGGCCGTGCTGCAACTGGATGACGACAAATAGCGTCGCTCCGCCACTGGCGCGTAGCGCCCGAACCTTCGGACGTCACCCCACCAACGCTCAAATCGCCTCCCTCAGCTTTGAGAACAGAGGCGGTCTGAACGATGTACAGCGTCAGTGGCTAACCATCATCCAGACCGCCCCAAGAGTTGCAAGAGCCTACTCGCGCCAGCGAATGTCACGCCGTTGCCGCCGGAAAAATACAGCGGCCACAACCAGGGGAATGAGAAGTAAAAGCAGCGTCCGGGGCGATGCCACGAGGGAGTTCGCCGTCTGGAGACGACGCAGGCGCACGGCAGTGGGTTGATCATCGTGATAGAATCCAAAGTCCACTGTCATATAGGCGCTGTTGTCGCGATATCCAGGCGGATCGCCGTCGTCGCTGGTGTCTGACTGGGATTCCACCATGATCTGAATGGGCCGGGACACCACATAGCCGCCCCAGGGATAGCCGTCATCTCCCTGCCCCACTTCTTCATCCGATACATCTGGCGAAGAAGTCCAACCGGGGCTGTTGTAGTTGTAAGTTGCAGGCAGACTGCTCTTGACCACGACCACGCAGTAATTGCTAGATGCTTGATTTGGATCGCTGGGCTCCAGCTTCAGGAATTGGTAATAGCCGCCGCCACTGGTCACCGTCGAGGTAAGAGGCGTGGTTCCATCATCGCCGCCCGGTTCGCACTGGCCGTCACCATCTCGATCTCGGTAGAGCTGGACAGTCACGCCATTGATGCCAGGTTCTCCGCTATCCATCCGGCTGTTCTTGTCCGTGTCCTCCCATACCCGGTTCCCCAACGCAACCTTCACCTGCCGAAAACCGAAATCATAGGTGAGATCCGTCTGAGTGTCGGGATATTGATGGGGGTCCTGGTCGTTGGCGGCATTATCATCGCGAGAAATTGGCAACGGGACCTGGAAGACCGGGCCCAATCCTGAGGCGTCCCCATCACTATCGTCATCATCTCGATTTGTGGCGTCAGGCGTCACCAGGGGGCCAGGCAGGGTGGGCACGCTCACCTGATAGGCGTCAGCCACGTTGTCCCCATCTCCATCAGGCAGCAAGCCGCAGAAGTTGTATAGGCCATTGAGGGTTGTTGTCTCATACGTCAGGTTGTCCGCCTGCGTATGGATATCTTCGTCGGGGCCGGCCCAGGTCAAACGCACTGTCACCCCATCATCCATCGGCGCGTCATTGCCGTCCTGCTGGTTGTCGCTGTTCCCCACATCCCACCACAAGTAGTTGCCCACACACACCAATGGTTGCCAGTAGTCCTCCACTTCGCCATCTTTCGCCGGCCCCGCCCACAGGGTGGAACCGTTCAGACTTTCACTGGTGAGCCGGAAGCGCATGTGCGTTTCGCCGCCCTCGAAGGTAGCATTCGCAGGCGTCTTGAAGCAGAATCGTTGGGCGGAGATGTCCGCGGACGCGGGCAAGGTCACCAGGCCGTTCTGGAACTGACGATCGCCGTCCACGCCACCGGTCAGCGCCTCAGAACTGGCGAACTGACCATCTCCATTGAAGTCGATCCATCCATAAAGGTGAACCTGCTGCGACAAACCGTTGTGCAGCGACACCTCCACACAGGACTGCGATCCGGCTATGAGCGGCGAGACCAGCTTCACCCCATCTTCATCATCGCCGGTGGCGTCACAGGACCCAGCCGCCGCCTGCACAATCCCCTGACCATCATCCCCCGTGTTCGCATCCAATCCCGCATGAGCTGCGGACGCGCCATCATATTCCCCATCCACACAGGAGCCTAAATAGAGGCTATCTGTGATGACGTGACTAGGTCCGGGGATGTTATCATCCCTTTCCGTATCAAAACTCCCTGGCAAATCCCCCCAGTCATACCCCAATGACATCGCCGACACGTCGTTGGACCGCAGGGGCAAGGCGACCTCATCGCTCCTACCTCCGAAATTATTCGTGTAGATATCGTCCAGGCCGTTGTTGGCGCTTTGCAATCCAATCGCCACCTCTCCAGCATCGCCCACTTCCAACAGTGGGATGCTGATGCGCACGGCCGTTGCATTGCCGTCGCACGTGCTGCTCCAGCTCGAGTTGTTGTTTGCCGGATCGCGATTCACGGTATTGGGCGCATCGGTTGTGCATTCCACCGTAGCGCCGCTGGGGGCCACGACCTTTTGCAGCTGCGAAGTCCCCACGAAATCCGACTCAGGTGTACGGCCATCCCCCACTGGCCCGGTTGGCGGCGGCGAGCCCGAAAAACCGGTCTGAGGCTCGCTGGCGTCACCATTATAGGGCAGCACGTCGATAAGCACCACGTCGTGTTGATCTTCATTGCCATGATTGGCGTAGGTTAGGGTCGTCGTATACACCCCGCCCAAGGGGAACATCGTGCAATCGCCAGCTTCCAGCGTATTTCGAGCCAGCGCATCCACGCCCGGATGTTCTCGGCACGGCCCCACGCCAGGATCAATCTGCTTCCGCAGCTTCAATTCGTAATAAGGAGGAGCCGTGTAGGCGTAGGCGCGAGGCTGAAACCGTCGGAATTCGCTTGGTTGTCCGTTTTCAACCAGATATCCCTGGACAGAAACCTGATTCGGAATGGCGGAATTGGCCTTGGCGTCCACCAGCCGCGCCGTCACCGTCCACGTAGCGTAGAATGGCGACGATCGCCAGGTGCTGCTATCGGCCGTGGAGAAACTGCAAACCAGCCGTCCTGGGATATTATGATAATGCTCGGTGCAATCCACGTAGCCTGAAACCGGATTCCCATTCCTATCCACTGGCGGCGTCCAACTGACAAATTCGAAATTTTCGTTTTGAGAAAGATCATCCGACACGTTCATCCTCGCAAATTGCTCGGTAGGCGATCCGGTGATCCACGCTTCGATCTTGAAGGTGACCAGATCGCCATTGATTAACAGCTCGTCCGGATTCAGGTTCGTCTTACGTCCCCCGAGTACGGCGGTGACCACCGTCGCCTTGTTGGTGTGCCCGATCAGGGGCCGCCCCCATGGATCGTAGTACTCGATGCTTTGCAAATCCAGATTAGTGCGGTGACTGGTATCATAATGCCCCTCTCGCGAGGTGTCGTAAGGCATGTTGCACCACACCGAATTATCCACGGTGAACTTGTCGTCATTGGTGCAATCGGCCAGAGCCGGGCTGGTAGTCCAATCGCCACGCCCGCGGGAGGCGTGAACGTAGATCTCTGAACCGTCCGGGGCGCTATGATTTCCCGTGCGATTGGGTTTGACGCGCAACTGCATATTCAGGGTGTAGACCAGCATTCCCAGCCCCGCAGGATCATCTTCATCCTCATAATACCAGCTGGCATGTTCCAGCATCCGCACCCGCACACGGGTAATTCCACCGTAAATCGTATTCCCGTCGATATCCACACCCGTTGCGAACTGCTGCAACCCCGTCGCATCGGTGGTGGAGACCCAGGTCACGCCCGGTTCGTCATTACAAGTGACGCCATGCTCACTCACATTGGGCGCCACCGCACCA
Source organism: uncultured Caldilineales bacterium (assembly GCA_964650295.1). Lineage (GTDB taxonomy): Bacteria > Chloroflexota > Anaerolineae > J102 > J102 > M2005. The sequence goes on from CAZYSY010000166.1 coordinate 5,542, forward strand.
CCCGCCACCTCCACCACATAATCAGGATGCGCAGGATTTTTGCGCACCCAGTCGTAATACCACCAGTTATGCGCCATCCGCTTGTCCGCAGTCCCCATCAGCACATGCGCAATCCCATCCGAAGGCGTTCCCACGCCGACGCCAATCTCGGTGCCATCACGCAGTGCGTCAACCTCCTTGCGGATAAAGGAATGGGGAAAGTCCACAACTTCCACAAAGCTGTTATCGATGGCTACGCATAAATGAACAGGATCATCCCACAGGTTGGGTTGATCATCCCGGGCCTTGGCCGTGGCGATCAGGGTTATCATATCGTTGCGCGAAACGACGCCATCCCCTTTGAAATTGCTCGAAGCATCGCCGCGCAGAGAAGTGCCGGCCCCGCCGTTAGAAACTCGTCTGGCATCAAAGCCCGCCAACTCCGCCCCCGCACCATTGATATAAAAAACCTCCTGATACGGTCCAGGCAGCAACCGCACATAATGCCGATATTTCGCCGGATTGCCCGGATTGGAGCCGCCCGTAGGAAGCAGCACCACATCCGCCACAGAATTATCCCCAATGCCATTCTCGTCCAAATAGCCGCCCCGTCCTCCAATCTGCACGGGCTCCGTGTTGGGGACCAATCCCTCGGAGGGATCGGCGCCGCTGGTGTCCAAACTGTCGTCCCGGTTGATGGTATTCCAGAAAGGATCCGAATTCGGAGATTTGGCCAGCACATCCGCCTCAGAAACCCAAAAGGCGACCTGCAAACTGACCGCCGCGGTGTTCCGCTTCCCGTTCGCCGTCTTCTCCGCCAGCACCCGGGTCGAGTAGTTCGAGACATCCACTCGAACCATGGGATATCCGCCGCTAGACGTCACATCCGTGCATGTCACGTCAAACGGAGCTGTCTCATTGTCAATGCCGTCATTGGCGCCGGGCGGCAATTGCCCATCATCGCCATATGGATATTGGCCCGCTCCATCATATCCGCCACACGCCTTGCGTCCAACCACTGACTCCAGACTCGAGGGCATGAAGATGGCGCTGGGCCCCAAATCCCACGCATGATCATAAAATTGTAGGGCCAAGCTATCATCCAGCCACTCTGTGCCTCGTCCCGAGCCGCCAGGCCCCGGCACATAGACGATGGGATAAATGAACACCTCTCCCACCACGCCATTGTATGTCACATCGTGCACAACCTCCACATGGCCTTTCACCCAGTTCGCCGACGATCGGGCCGAAATCGTGACGGGCTCCGCACCCGAAGTGACCGGGCTGGTCTCATCCGAGTCCACCGTCGCCGCCACCGAAATCACATCTCCATTACTGGCCGACAGGTCCGCCTTCAAATACACATCCGCATGAACATAAAACGAACCGCCTTCGCCCTCCTTGCGATCGCCTAAATTACAAACAAGGTAGGTTCCCGCTCCGTTGCCATTATCGCCTATCTCCGACACTGGCGTCACATTATTCTTGAGACATATCTTCGGCAGCTGATACCAGCGCACATCCTCGCGCCCTGTGTCCATCCGCACAACCACATTGTGCACGATCGCCCCGCTCAGAGCCGCCGAATCCACGTCGTTGACATTCCAATATATTCGGTATCGAACTCGATCCTTGGTGCGAACAACGCCATTGTGCGCTGCTTCGATGGCCCCATTGGAGCCATCCAGACCCGGCGTATGGGCGCCAGAGCCATCCACCAGCGGATCCGTCCCATCAAAAGGCTCTGTCCCATCCTGATCCACAACGACCTTGATCTCAAGATTCGGCGTCGACGATTCCGCCGCTAGTACCGTCCTGATGAAAAACAGCCCGCCCGCCAACAATATGATGGCAGTGCTTAGGGTCAAAAAAAGTGCTCCAAATCTTGTTTTCATATAATACCTCCAAGATCGCAGGTTATTCAGTAGCTCGCAACTCGAGGAACCGCGTTCAGCCGAACTCATAATCCTGATGATCACTCACCCGGCTTCATACGTCACGTCAAATCGCGATATGGCCAAGCAGTCCCCAAGTTACTTTCCCCAAGAAAGGATATCCTACGCGCATCTACTTATGCTGGTGAAAGAACTTTTCAAAGACCACTTGTTTTGCTATTGGTTAGATTTAGTTCCGAAAAAGTTGCATATTGGGTGTACAGATATGTAGCAAAGCGCGCCATGCGAATACACCCGAGGCATTCAGCATTCAATGACCAATGGGGGGAAGCATCTCGATGCCAGGCATTCGTCGGTGATGGAACAACCTTCTGCCCTAGCTCTTTGAGATGTGCACGGCACAATATTTTTCACAATCACAGCATGCTCAGATCAATTTACTCAGACTCAAATATGGAAGGGATCAGTTATACATATAGCTACTATACACCAGCTCATGGGCCGAAACAAATGGACAAGTAGCATCTTCAGGAATCTATATTCCATTCAAAAAAACGAATCACGAACGGGAGAAAAAGATGCGAATGGCCTTGTCATAGAGGCTGCGCACCGCGAGCCTGCGATTCGTTTTGTTTTGCGCGGCTTCGCAGGATATAATCACATTATATCGCTTTCCTGGTGATGATTGCCTGTCAGCTCCCCTCCATCCTCAATCATCACCGTGCAGGAAAAGCGGCTTCCAATCTTCAACATACACTTCACCGATGCTGGCGTTATGACATCTATCCGCCGTTCCATTCCCTATCTTCTGCTGTTCATCATTCTGCTGGCGGGCTTTGCCCTGCGCACCTACAATGTGGATTGGGCGGAAGGGCAGCTCCCTCACCCCGATGAGCGCTCCACCATTGCTTTTTACGCGCCCACCATTCACTGGCCCGACGACCTCTCCACTCTGCTGGACCCG
>CAZYSY010000167.1:0-11831 GCA_964650295.1 uncultured Caldilineales bacterium
GGGCCGGGCCGCGCCCAGATAGACCGGCGTTTCTTGGCCGCAAACCTCCACGGTGTAGCGGGCGTTGATCCCGCCCTGCTCCAGCGGCACATTGCCCGCCACAATGGTGATGGCCTCGACCTGCACATCGGGCCATTGCAACGCCATGAGAATGGCCACCGCGTCATCCGAGGCGGTGTCGGTGTCAATGATGAATCGGCGCATAATATCCTCGCTGGTCGCTAATGATGATTTGACAATAGCCTCGTATAAAGCCGCCGCGATGCAAAACTGTGGAGCGCCTCCCCGCTCCGGGACAGGTGGGGAGAGGAGCTGCGGAAAGGTGATTAGATGGCGCCCATGGCCGGCCTGCGGCGATCTGGACGGCGGAGGCCGTCCCCTGGCCGCAGGCCTGAAGCGCCCGACTTGAGTCGGCCGGGAACGCAAAAAAGCGCCCCCATTTTGAAACGCGCCCATCGCCACGTTGCCTCTTGCCATTTCCAAGAAGATGGGCGAAAATTATGATATGAAGAAAATCATTTTTATCATCTTTTCCCTGATTTTGGCAACCCTGCTCCTGGGAGGCTGCAACCGCAACAAAGGCGTCATCCAGGGCGAGCCTGCAGACCCAAATAATCTACCCGACATCACAGGCGTTTACGCGGTCAATGGTATGGATGCCGGCGGCGCCGATTACAGCGGCACGCTGGAGATCGAACCGGGCGATGGCTCCGGGCAATACAGGCTACACTGGATCGTGACTGGTGCGATTCAGGAGGGAGAAGGCGTCATTGATGGCAATCAACTCAAAGCTCGATGGCGCAATCTCGAAGGCATCGCCCAATCTCAGGGCGACATCGTGTACACCATCACCACACTGGGCGAGCTGGACGGCATTCGCACTATCGATGGATTCGACGGGCAGGGCTGGGAAAAAGCCTTCCCCAACGACGAAAACTGGGGCAACTTCAAGTTCGGTCACTAACAATGGATTCGCTTCGTTGGTGGCTTGACTCCCAAGGCGGGAGTGTACCCGCCAGGTTTGAGATCGTTAATGAAAAAGCCCCCGGCAACGCCAGGGGCCTTTATCTATTTTTGTAATGTCAACCGGAGATCACTTCAAGGTCATCAGGTATTTGACCAGTTGATTGATCTGCTCTTCCGAGAGCTTCTCACCATAGTCCTGGGGCATGGTGCCAGCGGGGAAGCCTTCGGTCACATCGGCGTCGGGATTGACAATGGACTCATGGATGAAGTCCGCGCCCTTGCTGGCGATGCCGGCCAGGGAGGGGCCCACAATGGTCTTGCCAGGTTCGATGGCGTGGCAGGTGACGCAGCCAGCATTGCCTTCCAGCACGGTTTTCTCGAACAGCGCCTTGCCCGCGGCCACGTCGGCGTCGCCGCCCGAGGCGGATTTGTCTCCGCCACCGCCGCAGGCCGCAGCCATCACGACCAGCAGGGACAGAATCAGTACGACAAAGATGATTTTCTTCATTTTCGAAAGACCTCCAGTTTCAGGGAGATGAGAGGGGTATTAAAACATCGAACGGAAGCTTAGAAAGTTATTATAATCCAACCTAAACAGCGTATCAACCCGATCCGCGTCTGGCTGGGTAAAACGCATTACGTTTCCTGCCAAGGGGAGGAAGGGCGCCATGTTATTTCAGCGTCATCAGAAAAGCGATAAGGTCTTCCATGTCCTGATCGCTGAGTTTTTCCGCCATATCGGGCAGCATGGCATTGGGAAAGCCTTCGACAATGTATGCACTCGGATCCACGATGGATTGGCGGATGTACGCTTCGGCCGACATGCCCGGCACGCGCGTGGCGGCTCGGGTGGCAATACCCGCCAGCGATGGCCCCACCTTCTTCTCTCCGGGCTTGATGGAATGGCACACGCGACATCCTGCGCTCTGACCAATGCTGCTGGCAAAGAATATCTCCTTGCCGCGGGCCGGATCTCCGCCAGTGATGCGGGCGTCTCGAATCTGGATGGGCAGGATCTGACGAGGTTGCAAGGGAACGTCGCTCTCGAACACCACCTCCGGTTCGGCCTGACTGGCTTGATCCACCAGTGTGACGCGAATGTGATGCTTCTCGGGTGTGGTGTAGAGCATCTCGTAAGCATACGCCAGCATCTCATCGCCGCCCTGCGGATAGACTTTATCCACCTTAATCTCACCGTCGATCTCGACGATAAGATGGGGAGCGACAGCGCCTGCCAGATTCAACGCTTCTGGCCCAACCTCTTTTCTCTCCCCCGTCCAGATGGGCACGCCGCTGCGATGCTTCATCTGGATTTCGACGGCCGCCTGATTCTCGCCAAAGGCCGTGTACGGAATCAGGCTCAGGCCCGCGGTAACGGCCATGAATACAGCAAAAAGGACCAGCGCGGGCAGCATGGCTCCCAAGGAGAGCTGCTTCAGGCTGAAACGATAGGATGTCGCCTCAGTCTGGTGTTCGGTGGCGCTGAGCGCGCGTCTGAAGTCGTTGGGCGGCACCCAATCCATGCTGATGGGAGCGCCCGCGAATTTGCGTCGGAGCTTGGGCTGACGCTCCCGCTCCAGACGCAGCTCCTCCCACACATTGCCCTCTCGATTGGCGCAGTCTTCGGGCGGACAGCCAATTACCTGCACCTCGGAAGCGCCCGCCCTCAGAGCCCGCGCCACCAGGTCGGGATGCGCCATGGCTGCGCAGGTCAGGGGAACGACCTCGATGTGCTGATCGTCCGTATCCAACGAGCCGGGATGCTCCTTGTCGAACAGGATGTCTTTGGCTCCGTGGAAGACGTGTCGCTCGCAGGCGAAGACGACCTTGACCGGCTTCTCGCCTCCCTGTGACGCTCGGGCCACAGTGTCCATCCACACAGCCTCGACAGGTTGATCGCCCAGAGTGAGCGCATCGGTGGGACAACTGCCGATGCAGACGCCGCACGAGACGCACAGCTTAGGATCGACGACCGCGACATACTTGTGCGGTTTGCCATCGGTGCGCTCAACCATGCTCAGAGCGTTGTAGGGACAATCCTTGGCGCACAACGTACAGCCAATACAGGCGTCGTCGTGCACCTTAATGGGCTCCAGCTTCGGACGGACGAGATTGCCCAAAAGCCAGGGGATTGCAGCGATGAGAGCGAACAGGACGAAGTTTAGCGTCCAGAACAGTGTGGGATTCCAGTGTAGCGCCGCGGGCAGGGCCGCCAAATACCACAGATCGATATTCAGCCTGCCCGGCAGTTGTACGATGTTGTGCTTGGGCAGCATCCCCACCGGAATCAAAATCGCCGCCACGGCGGTGAATCCCAGCGAAAGCCATATCCAGTATCGCGGGGGCAGAATCTTCCCCCGATGCAGACGTTTGATGTGCAGCCAGATGAAAAGAATCAGCAGCACAGGCAGGGCGATATGAATGAAGAAGAGTGTTACGAATAAAATCCACCCCGATGATTCACCGATGGGCGTGAGATGATTCAAAATGATAGCGTCCCCATTGGGCAGTCGCCCGATCAAATCGACAAACACCTGATTGATGGCCTGCGCCCGCACATCCGCCACCATCCAATACCCCGTCATGCCTGTAAACCAAATAGCCACAGCCATGAACACCCCCGTTACCCAGGCCAGCCACCGCGGACCGCGAAAACGATCCATAAAAAACATGCGCCAGGCATGTAACAAGGCCATAATGATGGCCAGATCCGAAGCGTAGCGATGCGCCGCCCGGATGATATGCCCCACAGGGCTTTTTTGGACGTTTGAAACAGCCAGATATGAGACATTGAATCCAAACTGATAGAACATCAACAGATAAACGCCCGTGATGCTGATAAAGATCAACAGGAACACGGTAATCGTGCCTGTATGATACAGGGGGTTCAGATGCGGATTCCGGACAATCCGCTCGACCGGTTTTTCCAGCGCCAGCGACAGACGCTCCAGGATGTTCAAAAAACGCTTGACCCAATTCCCCTCCCGCTTAGGCCAATCCACCGATTTATGAAAAGCTGACCATCGTCCCGAAAAACGAGGTGATGACGCTGACTCCTTTTCTCCGTCGAAATCAACCTGAGACATAAACACATCCTCACATAACGGCATCAGCCCCGACATCGCAATGGCGCAATGTCGGGGCGGATTGAAAATCGAATTGAAGGGTTATGAGTTTACCAAACCGTGAACCCGGGAGACGTAAACTGAGCAGTGCCGATCTGATAGATAAGCTGCGGGCCGTAGGCGATGATCAGCAGAATGGTGGCGCCGATCAGCCAGGGAGCCCAGTGATCCAACCAGCGAGGCGTGGTCTGCGGGTCCAGCAGCGATTCGGCCACAGGGGGCTCCAGTTCGCTTTCCAGCTTCTTCTTGGTGAGCACCGAGCCGATCATGACGGCAATGAACATGTACACCGAGATGAGCAGGATGAAACCGCCAATCCCCACGCGCAGCAGATGCCCCGCCCATTCCTCGGGGATGTACGGAGCCTGGCCCAACGGCGTGCGCCGGGGAGCGCCCAGCAGCCCCACTACGTGCATGGCGTTGGAGAAGATGGTCATGCCGATGAACCACAGCCACACCTGAATCACAGCGCACTTCTTGCACCATAGTTGCTTGCCGGTGAGATAGGGCACCATCCAGTAAAGAATGCCCATAAAGGTGAGGGTCACAGCCGTGGATACGGTGAGATGGAAGTGGCCCGGCACCCAGGCGGTATTGTGCACCACCAGGTTGATGTTGTAGGAAGCATTGATCAACCCGCCGATGCCGCCGAAGAAATAGAGGATGCCCGCCAGCAACTGGGCCAGCACGCTGGGATCATTCCAGGGCAATTTGGCCAACCATCCCAGCAGCCCTTTGCCGCCCCGAGCCCTGCCAGCATTCTCCAATGAAGCCACCACCGTAAATGCAGTCAGCATCGAGGGGAAGAATACCGAGTAAGTCAGCAAAGAGTGCACCATCTTCCAACCTGAGGGCACGCCCGGATCCACATACTGATGATGGAAACCCACGGGCACGGACAGCAGCAGGAAGAGCCAGAAGGAGAAGCGGGCCAACGAATCGCTGAACAGCTTGCCGCCCGCCTGCCGGGGGAGGAAAGCGTACCAGGAGATGTATGCGGGCAGCAGCCAGAAGTACACCAGCGGGTGGCCCGTCCACCAGAAGTAGGTGCGATCCAACTGCGGGTCCAGCCCCTGACGCAGCCCCAGCGACCAGGGAATCAGGTCCACCAGCAGCTCCGCCGCAGCGCCCAGCGTGGCGATCTGCCACATCACCATAGTAACGAGCGCCATAAACGAAATCAGAGGCGTACGTTTTTTAGGATTATCCTTGCGCCAGTTGTAATAGGTGATGTAGAACCCCCAGCCTTCGATCCAGCTTCCCACCACCACCAGGGTGACGCCGATGTAGAAAGCCGGATGCGCCTTCATGGGGGGATAGAATGTATAAAGCACCGACGCCTCATTCAGCAGAATGGGAACAGCCGCGGTAGTCAGGCCGACAACCATCATCCAGAAGCCCAACGCATTCAACCAGAAGTACTTCAGAGGGCGTTTGAGACCGTAAATGATGAGAAAGGTCATAAACCCGGTGATGAAGAAGGTCGTCCAGATCAACGCATTCAGGACGCCGTGCAGGGTCAGCCCTTCGTAGTAGGAATGAAAAACAGGGTTCAGGAATTTCTCATAGAAATCCCAGCCGGCGTGCTCCATGGCCTGGAATGGCCCAAAGAGGCCGCCGATCGAAATAGCAAAGATCGCAAAAAAGAAATGCCAGCCAATGAATCTCTTTTCCTTGGCCGTGAGTTGATAGTTGTTTGCAGTCATAATTTCTCCTCAGAACAGTTCGGATGTGGGCGTATGCAAATCGGGGACGACTTCAGGGAACGACGATGACTTTGCCGTACATGGCCGCGTGACCAATACCGCAATACTCGGTGCAGATGAAGTCATATTCACCCGGCTTGTCGAACTTCACCGCCAGGCTGGAAACCTGGCCCGGCACGATTTGCATATTCACATTGGTGTTCTGCAACTTGAAGCCGTGCTGGACATCTTTGCTGGTGACATAGAACTTGACCACAGAGCCAGCGGGGACCTCAATCTCGCGGGGATTGAAAGACCAGGTCTGAGCCACGATATAGGCTTCATAGCGCTTGGGAGCCACTTCTTTCAGCCCCGGTTCAGCAAAGGTGCCGCTGGCCGCCAGATCGTTGGGATTCACTCGCTGCACGGGATCGGGCACCCGGACGCCGAAAGAAAGACCGGCAACGGTGACAGCTCCAAAGAAAACGATCAACATCAAGATGCTGACGATAATCCAGGTCTTCTCGTACGAATCGATGTGCATGGATTCATGTTTGTTAGCCATAGAAACTTACTCCTCTCGAAAGCATCAGCAGGTAAACGGTGCCCCAAAGGATAATGATGATGAGCAGAAAGATAGCCATAATCACGGCTGTCCCTCTAGGATGCTCATGCCGATCATTTCCACTTTCAGGCAGTTTCTCATTAGTCATACGGTTTTGCCTCCTTGGAAAATGGGTTGGAATTATAATGCCTCAACGAGTCGATCAATCGTGATGTCTGTCATTTGCTGTCGCTGATACACAATCATCTTGTTCTCATCCAGAATGACGAAAAGGGCCTTGATGGACTTTTCGCCACTCTCAGTGAATGACTCCATCTCCGGAACAATTACATCGGCGTACTGATAGTCGGCAATCAGGGCGTCGGGATGTATCGTGGACAGCATGCTCTTTGCCTCTTCCCAGGTTTCGGCCACGCCGATGATCTCCACATCGGGCGAGTAGTTTTTCAGAACGCGATCAAGACCGTCCTGAAAAAGACCGCGGCCAATCAACAGAACCTGAGTGCTCATACTGCGATTATACGGGATGAACCTGATTCCCGTCTTCGCCCTGTGCGATAAAGTTTGATACCCGCGCGGTTACTTTTCCTCCCCTCCATCCCTCCAAATGGCGTACCCCATACGGTCAAAGCCCATGCTGTTCCCCGATATCAGCCATGACAAATGACACGTCAAGGCGCTTTCAATGCGCCGCCAACTATATCAGCTCAGCCGATTTCTGCGGACTTTTCGGATGAAAGCAAGGCTTTGTGGCGGCCCGACAATCCATCCTTCCGCTTCTCCGCCCCCCTGTTCCGGCTCGAGAGAGCAGTCAAAACCGGGGCCGCCCTCACCCTTGTCCGCCCCCGCCCGTCAACCCATGACGCTCGGCCCAGGCCGCAGCCTGGGTGCGGCTGCGCAGCCCCAGCTTGTCCAAAATGTGCCGCAAATGCGCTTTGACCGTATGCGGAGAGATGGCCAACGCTGCGCCGATCTCCTTATTGCTCATTCCGTTGGCCACATAGCGCAAAATGGCCCGCTCCCGCTCCGTCAACACATCTTCCGGACGCTGACGCTGCCCCTGTGAAAGCGCGACGAACTCATCCAGCAGCTTGGCCGACATGGCAGGCGAGATGGCTGCTTCGTTTCGCTGCACGCGGTAGATGGCTTCCACCAACTCGTCACTGGTGCTGTTTTTGAGCAGATATCCCCGCACGCCCGCCTGCACTGCCGCAAACAACGTCTCCCGATCTTCCGATACGGTGAGCATGAGGATGCCCAGATCGGGATAGCGTTCACGCAGACGGCGCGCGGTCTCGATGCCCCCAATGCCCGGCATGTTTACATCCAACACCACCACGTCGGGGCGAAAACTGCCCATTGCGGCCAACGCCTCCTCGCCGCTACGCAGGCTGGCCACCACTTCGATGCCATCCTCATCGTCGAGGATGCGCGTGAGTCCCTCGCGGAAGAGATGGTGATCGTCGGCAATAAGTACGCGTATCATGAGCTGGCTGATATGAGTTCCGTAAATTGGACTTCCCGCGTTCCGGCAGAAGCCCCGAACGGCTCTTGCATGGGCACGATGACGGTGATGGCCGAACCCTGTCCCGGCCCGGTGACTACCGACAGGCGCCCGCCAAGACTTTCGGCCCGCTCACGCATTGAGGTAAGCCCATAGCTGCGATGAGCTCCATTCTGGCGTGGCTCATCGGGAAAACCAACGCCATCATCGGCCACCCGCAATTCCAGAGAGAGCTCAGTTCGGATCAAACGCACATCCACATGGGCGGCCTGGGCGTGCTTGCGAACATTGGTCAGCGCCTCCTGAGCGATGCGCAATAATTGCAGACTGACGCGGCTGGACGCTGTCAGGTCCGCCGGAATTGCAGTGAAGTTGATAGGAATACCCATTTGGCGGGAGAGGTCATCGACATAGGCCGACAGGTTGTGCGCCAGCCTCTCAGGATCCTCCCAGCGCAAACGCAGCCCCTCAATGGCCTCTCGCACATCCATATAAGCGGAGCGAATCACCTGTCGGGTTTCGTTGATCTCCTGTTCGATTTTTTCGAACTGGCCTTTGTGGAACATGCGCTCCATTCTATCGAGCTGCAAGCCCAAATAGCCCAGAGTCTGAGCCAGACCATCATGGAATTCCCGGGCCAGACGATAGCGCTCCCGCAACATGGCCGTTTGCTGCACTTCAGCGTAAAGCTGAGCGTTGCGAATGGCCAACGAAATCTGATGGGCTATGGTTTGCAGGAGATCAGCATGTTGTTTGGAGAAGCCATGCTGTCGTTCAGCGCCCAGAAACAGCGCTCCGAAGCTTTGTCCCTCGGTAATGAGAGGCAGCGCCGCCATCGAGCCCAGTCCATGTTGAGAATCGACGGAGATGGCTGGCTGTAAGATCAGAGAGCGTTCCAGAAAGGCCTGCTGGGCCGAAGCCTGAGCAAACGCAAAACGGGCCGAAGCCACGCCTCCCAATCCCTCCTGCGCCAGCGACACCCACCGATCATCCTCGGGCTGATAGAGGAAGATCGCACCCGATTGCGCCTTCCATCCGCGCATGGCCGTCAATAACGTCTGCGAGGCCAGATCGTCCAGCGAATGCTGGCTGCGGGAAACATCATCCAGCGAATGCAGCGCCTCCATCTGTCGCTCTCGCGAACGCAGACTATCCACAGCAAATGCAATGACCCCGCCCAGGATGTTGAGCAGATAGGCCTGTTCCTCCTTGGGACCATCGGCTGAGGGGAAATAAGCCGTAAGCACACCCACCCGCTCCTGTTCGGTATTGATGGGCACGCACACCAACGATTGGATACCGTCGTTGCGGGCCCGGTCGGCCACGCCTGCAAACAGAGGACAGTCGCCATCCACATGCGCGTGGAGAGTGGAGCAGGTGCGGCAACGATCAGCCGACACGCCATGATCCAGGTGCGTCCGCAGACGGCGGGCGTAGTCTTCACTCAACCCCCACGCCATCGCCAGATTCAACGTATGTTTTTCTTCGTCGAAAGTAATGATGGTGGATGACTGTGCGCCGGCAAGATGGGTGGGGGCCTGCACAGCCACTTTGTACACCTCATCCTCGTTAGGTGCAGCAGCGATATACTGACCATACCGATCCAAAGCCAGCAGCTTTTCGTGATTGTCTTCCAATTCGGCAAAAGCCTCGCGCAACTCCTGTTCCGTCTCGGCCTGCTGCGCCGCATTATTGGCGATATAGGTTAGACCCCACCAGACAGCGATGCTACCCGTGATGGTGTACATCAACACCTCCAACCACCATCCCAATGGCGAATTCAACGGACGGATAACCGTCTGCACAAAAATCTGGTGCAGGGCGGCCAGCGCCAGCACGGCCAAAGGCGCGTTCCACCGTAACAGCCTCAACTGTTGATACAACGGTTGCTGGCGCAAATGCTCCCATAACTCGGAAAACCAAGCCTTCATGCTGCAAACTTTACTAAAATGTTGCTTTTCTGTCAACCGATTCAGGATGCGGTGTAGCAATTTCACAATTGGCGTTGGCCTGAGCTCCGTCCCCCTGACGCGGGTTCACCAGCGACCGCCGCCGCTCTAGCAAAGAATGAGCCATACCGCAGCCAGAGCATTGAAGGTCATCCTAAACGGATAAAGCAAAGCTTTCGATCTCAGCGAAACCAGCACAAAAAGCAAGAACACGCCAGCAAATCCGGCCGTGCAAGAGGCGGACGCCCTCCATTTTATCCTGTGATACAATACGAATTCCAGCCCCTCATCATTAGGGGTGCATTTCAATTTTGGGCAATTTGTCTCATGGAGCACTGGCCGAGTGGACTCGGACACTACAGACGCCGCCCCACCTTTGTTTCCTCCCCCGCTCCGAGAGGGACGGAGGGAGGATATCTGGAAAGGTGTCTAGATATGAAACGCCCCCATCATTAGGAGAAGCGAATTATGAAAATCCGGCTTTTACTCATGCTGTTTACCATCACGATGATGTTCGGCGCTTTAGCAATCATGGTTCATGCGAGGCCCATCAGCGAGCCCTCGCCGGAGGACAACATGCCGCCCGTGGCGGCCTTCTCCATCGATCCTCTCAGCGGCGTTGTGGGGACGCAATTCGTTTTTGATCCCAGTGCCAGCCATGACAACGAAGACTCTCTGGCCTGGCTGTTGATCAAGTTCGATTGGGAAGGTGACGGCGTTTACGATACCGGATGGCTCAACCCCGGCAACCCCGCGCCCGAGCATGCTTATACAGCCACTGGCGATTACAACGTTACCATGATCGTCAAAGACACCGGCGGACTTACCGACACAGTATCTCATATGGTTCATGTAGAAGATCCGGGGACAAACACACCGCCCACAGCCCGGTGCACAGTCACCCCGACAACAGGCTCTGTGGACACCACCTTCACCTTCGACGCCGCGACCAGCAGCGACGCCCAGGACGCGGTCAGAGATCTACGAGTGCGTTGGGATTGGGACGCAGGGGGTTGGGATACCGATTGGATACTCCCCAGCGAGCAGCAAACGCGTCAATTCAACCAAACAGGCGAATATGATGTGCTGGTGCGAGTGATGGATACGGGTAAACTTTCGGACGACGCGGTCTGCACAGTGCGAGTCGAATCGGGAAATAACACGCCGCCAACCGCCAGCCTCATCATCTCCCCCACTTCGGGCGCCATCACAACGACCTTCACGGCAGATCCAACTGGCAGTCACGATAACGAAGACGCCTTGACTGACCTGTCCGTGCGCTTCGACTGGACCGATGACGGCGTCTACGACACCAGTTGGCGTAACGCAAGCCAAACCTGGACGATCAAATTCAATGATATTTGGGGAACTATCACTGTACGAATGCTGATCAAAGACACAGGAGGCCTGACTGACGAAATTACCCGCACAATCCAGGTGAATACGCCTTTCGTGGTGCATCTCCCTCAAATCATCCGGTGAAAATGTTCCATTTGAAACGCCGGAACGATCGAGGGCATCACCAATCCGCTCCTGACCGGCGATTGTGTTACAATAGTGAAATCGAATTGCGCACCATCAAGACATTGACTTATGGAACTCAAAGTATACTGGCAAATCCTCAAAAAGCGCGGTTGGATCATCCTGCTGTCCGCGCTCATCACTGGCGCGGCGGCTTTCGGCTTCAGCCACTTTCAGGAATCCATTTACCGGGCCCGGATTCTGGTGAGCGTGCGCCCGGCCCGGGCCGATTTCGGTCTCACCAGCTCCACCAAGGACCTGCTGCGCAACTTCCAGACCAATCTGCTCACCCACCGCATGGCCCAGAAGGTCATCGACCGGGCGCAGTTGGATATGAACACCTACGAGCTGCTGAGCGAAGTCGAGGTCAATCCTGAGCCCGACCGTTTCGTCATGGAGATCGTAGCCAAGGACCCTGACCCGCAGACCGCGGTCACCATCGTGCAGACCATGGCCCAGACCTTCGTGGATGAGCAGGAAGCGTGGAACCAGAAGCAGGACAAACGGGACCGCATC
>CAZYSY010000168.1:0-13905 GCA_964650295.1 uncultured Caldilineales bacterium
GTACTCCGTACAACGATTCTCGCTATTGAGAAAAGAAATCGGAAAGTAATGGTCCCATATCACGCCAGAATGTAAAAGCAACCACAGCCAATACCAGACACAAGACAAAGGGCACGATGAGTAGCGTCGTCACCAACGTGATTTTAGGGATAGCCTTTCCAACTGCTTCACGAGCTCGCTGAATTCGTTCATCCCTTCCCACCTCTGCTTGCACGCGCAACGTCTCAGCAATGGGGACGCCTAGCTCATGCCCCTGGATCAACGCACCAACAAACATTTGAATCGACGTGACGCGATTACGCATGGCCAGTCGAGTAAGAGCCTCTGCCATTGGAGCTCCAAATTCGATCTCATCACATAGCAAACCAAGCTCCTCGCGCAAAGGGCCTTCTGGCATACGCTGATGCACACTATCAAGAGCCTGCACGAAATTGGCGCCCGCATCGACCGTGGTGGCCAATAATTCGATGATATCTGGCAATTCAAGTTCAATCCGGCGCTGGCGCTTATTGGCCTCGCCATCAACCCAAAGAATGGGCGCCCACAATCCCATAATGGCAGCGACGATCATCAGGGGCAAAGCAATGGCCCAACCAATTACAGTCAGCTTTAGGTACATCGCAAAACCAATTCCAGCCAGCAATCCCAACAATTGCCAACCGTATAATTGGGCTGGTGAAATCTCCCGTTGTTTGCCCGCCCACATGATGCGTTGTTCTAAATTTCCTGGCTGGACGAAGCTCTGATAGTGAGGAAATGCTTCTCCCAACTTCTCAGCCCACTGATGCAGACGCTGGACTAGCGCGCTGGCGCCGGATTTTCGGCGTGAAATTTCATTCTCACTGTTCTCGCCCAATTCGGCAAACAACCGATTGACGCGCTGCCTACTGGGAGGAATGTTATGCATCTCCACCCAGCCAAGAACGATAAGATATATGGAAAGACCAGCCAAGATGGCAAGTAAAACAGACATGGGATTACACCTGAATATTGGTGATGCGTCTAACTAATAACAAGGCGACAACCACGACGATGAGATAGAGCGCAGCGAAAAACCATCCTATTGGTTGGCTAAAAAACTGACTGACAGCATGGTCCATCGCAAACTCCATGATCAATAGAATGCTCACTGGCAATACCATGATGATAAGCATGGTCATGCGCCCTTCGGCTGTGGCCGTGTATACCTCGCGTTCGACTCGTTGCCGCGCTAAAACGGCATTCGACATGGTGGTTAACGCCCGCACTAGATCTCCACCGGAACGACGGTGGATAAGGAGGGTGGAGGCAATGAGTTCAAGCTCTTTTAGTGGAAACAGATCCAATAGATACTCAAAAGCCTCATCGAGTGGCGTCCCCAATTCCAACATCTGTTGCACATGACGGAATTCGTCGCCTGCAGGCCTGGGCAACTTCTCGGCAATTACGGCAATCGCTTGCGGAACTGAAAGTCCAGCCCGCAATGAATTGCTCAAAGTTAACGCTACTTGAGGCATCTGCAACCGAAAACTTTTGAGATAAGCATCCTTCCGGAACGAAAGATAAAGATAAGCAGCTGCCACAACCGCAATGAAAGACATTAATAGAAGTTGCAGAAATCCAAACAAGAAAAAAAATCGCAACACGACTGCCGTGGTGATGGTAGCGAGAATGAGTCCCACCAAAAAGAAGAAGGGACTGATCTCGAGATCCCCCTGACGCAGCATGCGCCGTAAAAACTCCAATCTTCTCCATTGATTGATGCGCTGGATACGTTCTCGCCAGGGCGAATGCTCTTGCGAAAGCCCCACACTATGCAATCGTCCTTTCACCATACGATCACGAGTGCGTTGGGCCACGACGCCTTCCAGCCCGATAAAAATGAGCAAAACAGCTACGGCAGCAAGAAAAGGAAGCATTTCAATCATACCAATTTTTAAAAAGTGCGTTCTGCAGATGGATTCCATACTGAGCGATTTGGGATACAGCCCGAGGACGATAATCCATCAAGACATGTTGCCCATCGGCAAACAGGACGCCCTCTCGCTCGTATAGACCACGATGATCGAACGTAAAAATATCATGGATGACATACTCGCCATCTTCCATGCCCAATAGTTCTGAAATCTGCCACACCAATCGACTACCACCAATTCGATTAAGATGGATGAGAATATGGATGGCATGAGCGATTTGAGAACGAACGACGTGGTGAGGAAGATCGACGTTGGCTTGCAATACCAACGACTCCAATCGACTTAACCCATCCGCAGTTGAATTAGCGTGAATGGTGGACATAGAACCGTCATGCCCGGTGTTCATCGATTGAATCATATCGTAAGCTTCTGCGCCACGCACTTCGCCCACGATGATACGATCGGGGCGCATACGCAAAGCATTGCGCACCAGATCGCGAATTGAGACTGCCCCCTCTCCAAACTCATCTGCTTGCTGTGCTTCCAGACTGATAACATGAGGCTGCTGCAGGCGCAATTCTGCTGTATCCTCGATAGTAACAATGCGTTGCAATTCGGGGATAAAGCTTGAGAGCGCATTGAGCATGGTAGTTTTGCCAGTGCCGGTGCCACCAGTGACCAGAATATTGAGGTTGGAAAGCACACAAGCTTCGAGAAATTCACTCATCTCGAAGGTGAGTGCGCCATTTCGGATGAGATCGTCGATCGTAAGAGGCTCTTCAGGAAAACGCCGGATAGTGAGTGTGGGCCCATGTACAGCGACGGGGGGAATCACGGCGTTGACACGACTACCATCTGGCAACCGCGCGTCGACCAAAGGTGTGCGCTCGTTTACCCGTCTCCCCAAAGGGGCGACGATGGCATTGATAATGGCAATAAGATGTTGATCATCGCGAAAATGAATATGAGACATTTTTCGCATTTTGCCCGCCCGCTCCACATAGATTTCATCGGGGCCATTGATCATAATCTCGGTTACCTGTGGGTCTTGCAATATTTCCCGACCAAAATCATGAATCAAGTATTCGGGCGTGAATATGAAATCTGAAAGCTGAGTGCCAAATTGACGTATCCGGGAGAGCTGGATGGGTTTGACGCCTGTAGGCGAAAATGTGCCGTCGATGCGCCCAGTGGGTTCATCCATCTTGTTCATATTAAATGAAAACAGATCTCGCACCACAATCTGCCCATGACGCATTTCTTTGATTTCACTGATGTTCGTCATTTTACGGGAGCCGTCGGGTAATCTCGAAAGGTAAAGAATAATATCCAAAGCTCCAGCCAGTTGCGCCCGAATGGCCTCTAATGGTAGGTCGGCGGCGCCTTCGGCCCATTTCATCATGGTCTCTAAACGAAAGAGCGCCTCTTCAGACGAATTAGCGTGTACGGTAGTCATGGAGCCCTCATGACCAGTGTTCATGGCCTGAATCATATCTAATGCCTCGGCCCCGCGCACTTCGCCTACAATGATACGATCGGGCCTCATGCGCAAGGCGTTTCTTACAAGTTGTCGAATCGTCACCTCGCCTTTTCCTTCGACATTTGCCCGCTTGGTTTCCAAACGGATGACATGTGGATGCACGCGATGAATTTGCAATTCTGCAGAATCCTCGACGATGACCATTCGCTCGCCATGAGGAATGAAAGCGCCAAGTGCGTTGAGCATGGTGGTCTTACCCGAGCCTGTGCCCCCAGCCACCAAAATATTGAGCCTGGCTTTAATGCAACCGATCAAGAATTGTGCCATATCCGTCGACAACATGCCAGTTTGCACAAGATCATCCAGAGTAAATGGCGTGCTACGAAAGCGACGAATGGTGAGAACAGGTCCATTTAGGCTCAAAGGAGGGATGATGGCGTTGACACGATCGCCATTTGGCATGCGGGCGTCCACCCAGGGATTGCTCTCGTCAATGCGTCGGCCCAGGCGCGACACTATGCGCTCGACATGGTGCAACACATGATCATTATCGATAAAGGACACATCAGTGCGACGCTCCAATCGGCCATCTCGCTCCACCCAGATTTCATCCGGGCCATTCACCATAATTTCTGTAACGCCAGGGTCCATCATCAGACGTTGCAAAGGTCCATAACCTGCCGCCTCGTCGATGAGATGCGTCAGAAGCTGATAACGTTCAGCTGGAGGCAAAACCACGCTTTCTTCACGCATCATCCTGGCAAGGATACTTTCCAGGCGCAGGCGCAGGCGTTGATGATCCAAGTTCACCAACTCCTCAAGATCTTCTTCGCGCATCAACCGCGTGCGATAATGTTGCACGTAGTCAACCAGTGTCATGTTTTTTTTATCACCAGATTTTATTTTTGGCGCTGAATGGACTGAAGGCGAAGTAGTCTTGTTATCCATAATCATTCATTCATCCAGGTATTACGATAACCTTTTATCTCGGACACTTTCCCCGTGAGCGAGCTACATCAAGGAGGACAGGATGGTGGTGTGGGTGTATCGGTGGGGACGGGCGTGGGCGTATCGGTGGGAACTGGTGTGGGCGTATCGGTGGGAACTGGTGTGGGCGTATCGGTGGGAATTGGCGTGGGCGTATCGGTCGGAACAGGTGTCGGGGTGTCGGTGGGGACGGGCGTGGGCGTATCAGTCGGAATAGGTGTCGGGGTGTCGGTGGCGACCCATGTGGATGTAGGGGAGGGAGTAAACGTAGGCGTAAACGTGGGTGTGAATGTGGGCGTCCTGGTTGGTGTGTGTGTGGGAGTAGAGGTTTTGGTAGGTGTAAGTGTCCGTGTTCGGGTAGGTGTAAAAGTAGGCGTTGCTGTCAATGTTGGAGTAGCGGTTGGAGTCGCCGTATGTGTTGCCGTAGGAGTGCGGCTTGGCGTGGGCGTTGCAGTCTTGTATGGAGGCGTCCAACCAATGTGTCGGGTGGGCGTCGGGCTAGGGGTGGTTGTGGGAGTATAAGTCGGCGTCGAAGTGCCGGAGACCTGAGTGGATTTTATTTGAGTTGGTGTGTAGTGGTTTGCAGTGGGTGTGAAGGTAGGTACAGGAGTGGATAACGCACTAGCCGTCGACTCGGCTGCATAAGAAGTTCCCGCTAAACCTTTTCCGCCGGCATCTAGATCCGGAGACTGCTCCACCATCATGGGAGTGCCATCATACCCAGAACCCGCGCTTGGAATATCATGCTTCGCCCCCTGAGAGGGAAGGCTTGTAGTAGGACTTTCCACAATCTCCAGGTCTGAAGAAGGAACAGACCTCTGCGAAGCTGATTTGGCCCAAACAATACCGATCCCAAGCACCAGCAATACAAGCAAGAACGCCAAAACAGCTCGGCTGAACAGAAATGGCGGACTCGCCACCACGGCGCCAGGCAATGTTAGAACGACAGCGGTGGCATTATCCTGTGTTCCAGCATCGATTGCCTTATCAACGATCCGTTTGGCGGCATCCTGGGCAGGATGTTTGGTGATGATTTTGCGTATGGCACGCGATGAAAGCACATCAGAGACGCCATCAGTGCACAACAGAAGCCGATCACCATTCAAAAGTGCAGCAGGTTGTTGGGCGCTATCGATGAGCAGGCGCTCGCTGGTTTCAAGAGATTGATAGGTCGTATCGACGTCGACAATTTGGTTGATGCCTAAGAAACGTTTGATAACGCCGCGATTGGGATGATTTTTTATCTCTTCATAAGGACGTCCCGCCTGCAACGCTTCTTCCGCCCAGGTGTGATCAACCGTGAGTTGATAGGCATTCTTGCCACGAATAAGATAGACGCGTGAGTCGCCAACATGAGCGAGATAAAGTTTATTCTGAACAATAACTACTGCCGATGCTGTCGTTCCCATATCCTGCCAACGAGGGTCGGTAATCGATTCCTCAAAGATGCGTTGATTGGCGGCGCGAAACGCCTGCACCAAGACAGAGGGGACGGCTTCGACGCTTTCGAGTCGTTCTTGAAAGAACTCCACAATGGTGTGCACAGCCAGTGCGCTGGCGCGCTCGCCCGCCTGGTGTCCACCAATGCCATCGGCAATAACTGCGATCAATACAGCTTCTCCGCTCGCCGTGTAGAAGGCACGAATTTCAGCTTCGTCCTCCTGGTTGACACGCGTTCCCAGGCGCGCGGCTTTCCCGAATTGAATATTTGTCAATGGATCAGACATGTCCTGAGTCTTAACAGAAGTCATAAGGATAAAGGCGTTGTGGCTAGGGAGTAGCCGTTGCGGTGGCAGTAGGTGTGTTTGATGGTCGCGGGCGAGGAGTAGGAGTGGGCGTAAATGTTGGCACCGGTGTCGCTGTTGGCGCTGGCGATGTCGCTGTTGCCGTGGGAGTAGGTGATGGGGTCCGAGACGGCGTGAGTGTCGGGGTTGGCGTCGGAGAAGCTGTCGGTGTATTGGCCGGAGAAATGAGAGGCGCTACAACAGAAGTGTTTTGGGCTGCATCTTGCACACGGACTTCTTCAGTGGGGGGAGGTGGGAATGTCGACATAGATGATGATGGCATAAACCATCCATAGGCCAGTGCTCCCAGTAAAGACAAATTAACAATCAGTGAGCCTAGGGCGACCATCCGCCAACGGCTACTCCGTTGTCGCCGCACCGGTAGCAAATTTGGCTCACTTCCTCCCCAATGTCGTGGCGGAGGCATAATGCGAATGATACGACTCAGAACATCTTTGGCGCTGGGTCGAGCTGCGGGATTTTTATCCATCATCTCCAGCACCAATTGCTCCAACTCAGGATAGGATTCAATATCTTTATTAATCTGTGAAGGAGGTGTTGGTGAATGTTCAAGAATGGCGGTAGTTACCCGCGAGCGTCGCCCCGAAAAGGGCAACTTTCCTGTCAACATACGATAAAAGGCTACGCCCAACGAATAGATATCGGCCGACGCCTTTTCGGTGATAGTTTCTGGGGGCTCGCCCTGGAGCATACGCACTCGTTCCGGTGGTAAATACACCAATGCACCAGCTTCAACTTCAGCACGCAACTGGCTTTTTTGTGCAGCGCCAAAATCAACCAAAACAATTTCAGGACGTCCTGACTGTTCAACTGCGCCCCGAAACATCATGTTGCTGAGCTTGACATCCAGGTGGGCATAGCCTTTGCTGTGAAGATAATCAAGGGCGCTCGCCACCTGATACAAGACTTCAACAGCGAGCCATACATCCAAAGCGCCCTCTTCTTTCACAAGTTCTTCCACCGACCCACCTCCCAAGTACTCCATGACAAAATACCAGGGATGCCCCTCCAGATTCATCGCCCGGGCCGTAAAGGCAAGTCCGCCTCCCTCCATAGGAATGGGAAAGATACGAACGATGTCAGGATGGTGCAATTGCCGCAGCGTTTCCACTTCATTATGTAACGCTCTGGTATATGTCTCACGCAAGCGGTTGGCTGCCCTATCGGTTTTGGCGTCAACTTTGACGCGCACCAACTTTAAAGCCACACGTTCTTTTTCTACTCCATGTTCAACGCGCCTGGCAATACAAATGCGAGCAAATCCGCCGATTTCTTCAGGCAGAACAGCTTCTATCCGAAAATGACCGATGAAGACCCCCGGTCGCAACTCATCCATGGCGTCAGCTCCTAATCAGAGAACGGTTCCGTAATATCGGAATCCTCAACCATATCCGCATCGGCGATAAAAGGCGATGTTTGATCCTGAGGCGCCCGTGCATCTGGCTCCTCCATGCCAGCTACGCCAGAATCACTCGGCTGAGTAGAGGGCGCATCAGGAAGGTGCAATTGAAACGTCAAGCGCACACGCCCGATCTGAATCTCATCCCCAGGCGTCAGAATCATGCCCTCGGGGGGTACCATTTCATAGTTCAGATAGGTGCCACCGGTGCTACCTTCGTCTCGCAGCCGAAAAACATTATCTTCATCCTCTACAATACTGGCGTGCAACCTGGAAACGCTGCGATTGGCAAGCACAATTTGCGCCCGAGATGGGTCGCGACCGATAGAGACAGTCTGATGGCGGATGGGAATAGGATCAGCTTGTTGCCCAGCGCCATCCACCGGAATCAGATATGCTTTTGCTTTTCTGACGCTGGCATCAACTCCCCGACGCGGGATAAATATCTCAGTCGCTTCCTTTACGACCCCGGCCAAAGTGGCGGTCATATCTCGCACAATCTTTGGTCGTCGAATGAAAACAACCACCGCCAACAACAAAGCAAGCAACGCCAACAACAATGCAAAAGCCGAAAACATCGTCAGCGAACTGGTGCGACGCCTTACCTCGCCTGCCACCATCTTTTCCACCAGGGCGTCTACATCCACAGTAGCTTCTGGCGCGAGCGTCGGTGCGGGAGGAATAGAAATATCAATGGTGATTGGAACAGGATCGCTTAGGCTGATCATGCCCAGAGTATCTTCCACTTCCACCGCAAGGGCATGAGACCCCTTTGGCAACGCCGCGATATTCCACAAGTAAGGGGCCAGTGTAGAAAGATTGTCAATAGCGACGCCATCCACAAGATAGGTGGCGCGTACAATCTCACGCGGATGCTCATCGGGCCATGAAAGCTCTGAAATTACTTCGATAGTGCGCGGCTCAATAAAGAGCGGATCTTCGTCCCAACGCTCAGCATTGCGCTCAATCAGCATTCCTGCCTCCGGCGAGCTGATGTGCACCTCAGGCGGTTCGAGCGTTAAACTTACATCTTCCGGCTGGCTCCAGACAACTTCACCATTCCAATCTACGCCCGCTTGAATCTGATGGAGGCCAGCTTGCTTAATCTTCGATTGGTAGACAAGGCGATATTGGGAACCCTGAGATTTTAGCGTGTCATACATGCGAGAAAGCGCATCAACGCCAGTGAACACCGTATACAACCCGTTGGTCAACCTGGACATGCGTCTGAGATTTTTTGCCTGCCCCGAATGCTCTGGCCCCAACTTGACGCTCATGATGGTAATATGCTTATTGTTGGCCCGGCCAATGACATCACCGATCTCTTCAGCGCTGGTGCGATCGATGCCATCCGAAAGGACAAGGATAGACTTTTGCTTGATATCAGCGCCAGGGGCGTCATCCATCCGGTTGATCACCTCGATAAGCATGGCGTACAAAGGCGTATCTGTCTTCTGTCCTTTATAGTTGTAGGTGTAGGCCTGATTATGAATACTCACATAATCGTTGGTCCATGTCTGCAAAATCTTATAATCATCTGCTCCGATGGGAGCCAAAAGCATAACATAGGTATTTCGCTTCTCTTTATCCAACCACTTGCCTGACATTACCAGCTCATCGATGATCTCAATCGCTTCTTCTCTGCGCAGCTTTCCGGTAGCCCCAGCAGAGTTAATGCTTCCAGATGCATCCAACAAAATGGCGATCAATGAGCCGACATCTTCTTTCGTCACCTCATCAATGGGAGCCAATACGCCATTTTCTTTGAGACGAAAAGCGTTGGCGTCAATATCTGAAAGCTCACCACCGCCCTCCGTACGGGGAGCCACAAATACTTCGGTCATAGGGAATTGTGAAAAGTCAACATTCTGAATCTGGACTTCCTGCAACTCGGATTGAGCCATGACCAGCGAAATCGCTCCGAACAAAACCATCCACACGCCCAAAACCAAGGGGGAGCGTTTTCTCAAAAGCCGAGCAATCATCAAATGTAGATGCTTCATACTTCTTCCTCCAGATGAACAGATGTGTTACGCCGGATATGAAAACTTAACTGAACTTTCCCCAACTGGACCACCGCCCCATCAGTAAGCAAGGCGCCCTCCGGCCCCACCAACTCGCCTCCAACCTTGGTGATGCTAACTGTCGATAAATGAATAATGCGCCAGGTAATGCCATCACGAACGATTTTCGCATGCTGGCGCGAAACGGTGCGGAAATCAGGCTCAGCAGATAAATCGACATCGATTTGTGATGGGCCCCGCTTCGATCTCCGACCGACAAAGTTAACATCTTTCTCCATTGGATATATACGGTTTGTGGTGGAACTCGAAAGAAAGCTAACTCCCTGGGCAATAAGAATTTCCCGTCGAATCTCTTCCAGCTTCTCATGCCAATTCCGCAAATATCGCTCATCTTCCAAATTCTCTCTTTTAATTTCATCCATGACAGCTTCCATGGATTTTAGCGATTGAATGACTTTATTGTAGGCTCGATCCTTGCGATATTTGATAAGCAGCGCATAATGTTTTTCCAACTCAGTTCGCTTACGGGTGCGCCAACGTTGCCAAACCAGCCGGGCAACCCGAGATACATCCCGATCTTTGGGATACTGACGCTGTAACACCTTGAGTTCATCTCTGGCCTTCTCCAATTGATCATGCTCCAGAGCTTTGCTAATCTGACTAAGTCGATAAGATTTCACATCGCGATGGATGTTTAGCCTTTCGGCTTTCAGCCAATCAAGCACATCAGCTGCACTTTGAAACCTTTGTGATGGGCGTTTGTACATACAGCGGGTGAGAAGCGTTTCGATAGGTTCAATGACATCGGTGCGGTACCAACGCAACTGCACAGGTTCAGAATGGGTGATTTTTTTTGCCAACGTAATCCAATCGCCAGCCTCGAAGGGAGGATGCCCCGTTAGCATAAAATACAACACCGCCCCTACGGAATAGATGTCAGACTGTGGTACGGCCATATCGCCAGCAACCAACTCAGGAGCCATATAGGCATGACTCATCAACAGCTCAAGCATGCCCTGTTGAATTGAACTCGCAGTTTGGACCAATCCAAAATCCCACAATGTAACCTGTTGATCAGGAGAAATAACAATGGCGCGCGGGCGAATATTCCGATGAATGACGCTGCGTTCATGTACCAAACGCAGTGCATCGATAAGCTGTGCAAAGATGCTGATGGCTTCGAATTGAGGAAGTCGATTGAACTGCGTCATCTGCACCTTGCGCTCGAGCGTGATCCCGACCAAGGCATCCATGATGATGTAATAATCACCGCGAGAAGGATTTTGTCCAAAATCGATAATCTTCGCTATGTGGGATGATTGAATCTCGCCAAGCGTTTTTGCTTCGCGAAAAACTCGTTCTGGACGATATCCCTCGGAAGCAGTTACCACACGGACGGAAACCAACCGTCCGCTTTGAACGCCCCGAGCCAGCCAGAGCCCTGTGTCCGGATTCAATTCAATCCCTTGATAACGTTCATGTTGACCAACAAATGAAGGTGGTTGCATCATAGTGCTCAATTCATGCTTCCTGAACGGAAAGTAGATCGGATAAGAATGTGTACGTGAGTTTGTCGATGGCCTGATTCAATGACATGGGCTTGAGCGCTGGGGGCGCATCAGATGGTTTTCTCTTGTTACGTTTGCGCCGTTTCTTCTTAGATTTCGGGACGAACGTGAGAGGATAAAGCTCTCCCTGATTGAGGTACCCTTCCACTCGCATGGAATCATTCCATATCTCAGCCAAAACAGGAATGCGCTCCTTTTCAAAAACAAACTGGACATCTTCAGGCGTAATCTCCCGCTTTTTCTCGATGCGATTGATAATAACCCCCAGCTTCGAACGCAATCCCCCCTCATCCTTTTGCAACATTACATCGACCAAACGACGAGTTTGATATACCGAAACGATATCAGGAGTGCAGACAAGCCAGACATAGCTACACGTTTGCAAAATAGGCCATGAAGTAGGAATCAAGGAGGTGTGAGTATCCACCACAAGAAAATCGAAAGCATTGCGCATCACAGACATAACATTGGCCATTTGCGATGGTGTCAATGGCGTGTCGTCTGAGCTTAGCTTTGGTGATGCCACCAAATGGAGGCGCCCCTCAGTGGTTTTTGATACCGGAAAGCGGACTTCTTGAGAGAAAAGTCGAGTGCTGGCTCTATCCAGCCCGCGATCGAGCTGGGCGATATCAGCCAAAGTATGGGCTGGCTCGATATCAAACAATAAATGTTGAATTCCCCCTCTTAGATCTGCATCCATCAAAGCAACCTCAGGCGTCGATTGAAACGTCTCTGAAATCTGAGTGGCATACGACGCAATGCGGATAGAAAGTAACGCTGCAATCAAACTTTTGCCTACACCCCCACTTCCACTCATAATCACCACACTGCGCCGGCGATCGAACAACTGATTCCAGGCCCATTGCTCACCCCGTTGCTGACTTACCATATCGAAAGCCTGTCGCACGCGCGATTCAAGCTGTTCACCTAGCACATACCATCCTTCCGAACCACGTGTGATCTGCACCACCCCCCTCGCGCCAGAATCCAATGCAGCCTCGAGGGTCTTATTCCCGATTTGCTGCAACAACAAGATCGGCGCGATGCCAGGATAATCGAAAGCCAGCTCACGGCAATAGCTGTAAACATCGGTTTCCAAGGGAAATTCGGGCGTTGGCTCAGCAATCAACACCACATCGGGCAGAAAAACCGGCACCTTTTCTCGCGCTTCAGTAACAGAAAAAGCAGTATCAACCAAAGACAGCAAAAACGCCTGTCCCACATGCAGCCGAATAGCTTCAGCGATACCAGGATCGCTTGCTACCAACAAGACACGGATATTTCTTAACTGAGAATCAAACATAAGTAGTATGCCTTACTCCAAGATTTATTTTCTTGTTTGGCGAAAAGAGGAGGAAAGGAAATCACCACATTTTCGTGTTTTCAAAGACGCTATGAACAATTGTTTCGATACGCTCCTTTGAAGGAAGACTTTCGATGATCACCAGTTTATTGATGTGCGGATAACGCACCTGCAATTGCGTCACCTCTAGGTAACCAACATGCGCCCATTTATGAATCTCCTGAACCACTTTTGCGGCCGGCGCAGCAGAAGGATAGCCTGTGACGTACACATTCACCCGCCGATTCCTGGTTTTATCATAAATGTCGGGTAACAATGCTTCCCAGGAGATTTTTTGAGGCTCATTTTTCAAATGATCGAACGAATACCAATCCAAGCGTTGAAAAATCGTCCATAACGAACGCCACCATCGTCCTCGCGCCGTTTCATCTGGTTGCAAAAACCATGAATCAGTCTCGAGTTTTATCTGTTCTAAAACCAAATCAGCTAGATTCAGATCAAGTTGGCGCCGGTATTGCAAGAATAGATCAACAATTTGTCTGACGCTATGGGAGGACAAAGCCTCATACACATGGGTCTCGATCTGAGGCCGCGACAACCGTCCTGCAGTCTTGGCCCGAATTACGGTGTGCTCGAACATCCGATGTGCATGAATTGCGACCACCT
This sequence comes from uncultured Caldilineales bacterium, assembly GCA_964650295.1. Lineage (GTDB taxonomy): Bacteria > Chloroflexota > Anaerolineae > J102 > J102 > M2005. Next base: position 13,128 of record CAZYSY010000168.1, read on the forward strand.
CATCCCCCGCTTCCAGTCTCCGCCAATGCACCAAAAAATCACTCACCGATACTGGTTGCAAAATATATGCCTTGCTGCTTTCAGGATCAAATTCCCGCTGGCTCCGCTTTAGCAAACGCGGCAAAACAATCAATCCATCACGCTGTGCTGTCTTAGACAACATGCTAGCATCAGTTGTAATGTACAACATAACTGAGTCTGAATCACCACCTTACGAGGGCAAATATGGGTAAATTGACACAATATTTTGCTATGGTACTACACCATGCGACATTTGTGCAAAAGCGGCAAAAACGCCAGTTTCAGACATTTCTGAGCCCATTAACAGCGTATTCTCTCCTACTCTCCCTTTCGCAACACGTCAAGGGGGCGATTCAATGTTGAGACAATTTATCAACGTCGCCAGATCATAGGCCTGGTTTAAGTAGTTGATGATATGAATTTGAAATAAACCTTGAAGACGCTTCCAACTCATTATGAAGAAGATCGATGAAAAGACGAGGGTGGAAGAAGCGAATCATTGTCTACGTGCGGCAATTTTCGTCCATCTTCATCATAAAGTGCAACACTTTTCTCAAGCTTCAAAAGCGCACCTACCAAAAACAAAAATATACTCAAGCGAGTCTGTAGCTTGCGCCCCCCACAATCTCAGTAGAATGGTTATTTTGTAATGTGCGAATAACGGATAACTCTCGAAGCTGTTTTTGCCACTCGCATGATTTCCGTCTCTTGCACTTGATGACAATTTTCGGGAACCACCACATAGTCGAAATAATCG
>CAZYSY010000169.1:0-6288 GCA_964650295.1 uncultured Caldilineales bacterium
ACTACTAAGGTAGCCCGGCTAGAAACCACGAAGACACGAAGCCACAAAGGCACGAAGAAAAGAAAAAGCTTTGAAATTCTTGGTGTTCTTAGTGTCTTTGCGCCTTTGTGGTGATTGAAGTCGGGTACGTTAGTAGTTACATTCGGTCACTTTTTTGGCGGCTTGGTGCTTTTGTGTGAGATGTGTTCTTAGTTCTGGCTTGTTCGGATCAGACGCAAAGACCAAAGAGGAAGGTACAGATGAATGTCGAGGAAACAGGCTGTTTGGACGCATGAAAAAACCGCCAGGAACGGCCTGGCGGTTGGAGGGAATGCACGGTAAGGGTGGGGTCAGTGCGGCTCTTCGGCGCTGGTTGCACTCGGCGCTTCGGCCTCGGTTGGCTGCTCGGATGCTGCTGGCGATGCGTCGGCCTGGAAGTTTTGCTCCATCTTTTGCATGATTTCACTTAACTCTTCGTTGACCGCGCGCAAGGCGTTGAAAATGCCCGTTTTGATGTTTTGGGTTACGGGCGCAGTTTTCAGCTCCTCGGCGGTCTGGGCGGCCTTTTGCGTCATATTTTTGGTCACCTCAGATTCTCGAGCCTTGACCATGGCCTCGTTGATCTCTTCGATAACGGTCTGGGCGCCTGTTGTCACTTCTTTGCGCACTTCCTGAAATTGCGGCGACTCCAGCGCGTCCTGAATAAGCCGGCTAAAATTCCTGCCCAATTTGGTTAACTCCTCGACAAAGGGATTTTGAGCGGTTTGAGATTGTTCTTGAGATTGTTCCTGCGGTTCGTTGCTCATGTCAAGTACCTCCATACGGGTTATGGTACGTTCAGGAATGTTTCAAGAGCCTATACGATTTGTCGAGGCTTTGGGTTTCAATTCGAAGCGCCAGGAACCAAAGCAAAGTCGAACTCACCCATGCGTGCTGCAAGTTGAGATGAAACGCCACAGGCGTTCACCGCAGTGACCGTGTAGTAATAGTTGATGGTAGGATCGCCCAGGCTATTGGGGTCGGTATAGTTGGTGTTGGTAGTGGTGGCCAGGGGGGTGTCGTTGTTTGTATCGGGGGTGAAGTAGGGTTCATTGCCCTTCCACACTTTGTATAAGACGCTGCCCGTCACGGCATTCCAACTTAAATCAACGCCACTGACGCCCGAGTTGATGGCGATATTCATGGCTGTGGGGGCATCTAAAATTGGGCAGGTACTAAAGCGCGTCAACACCGGATCGTGGTCTGAGCTGCGATGGATGGTGTTGTCTGTCGGCGTGGTAACGCTCGAAGTGAAAACGCAGTTGCTGCAGTTGTCGTTTCCCAGGTTGGGCACATCGGGAAAATCGGCGTTGATGTGCACGGCCCGGCCTTCCATGAAGAAATCATCCGCGCCACTGGTCATGATGAAGTGATCCAGCACCTCGGATTCGCCGCTGAAAATGTAGGAATAGCGATCATCTTCCGGCACGTGCGTGAGATACAGGTTCACCAGAGGCTCGCCGCCCACATTGGCGTCGAACTGGGCCAGGGTGGAAGACCCAAGCACATCGTTGAAATCGCCCAGGGTTATCGAGTTCGGACGTCCTGCATCATACTCATCTTGCATCAGGCTGACGACGTGTTGCGCTTGCGCTTCGCGGCGCGGCAGATTGACGCTCTCATCGCCACGTTTCGATTTGAAATGATTGACGATCACAGAAACATCGACGCTGCGGTTGCCCGCCGCATTTTTGATGGTCAGTTGGGCCAGATAGGGCGGGCGATTGAAGAGAGGGTAAGTGCCTGAGGTGCAGGGATTGGCCACCACGCGGCCATAGGTGTTGTCGGCGTTAGCGTAATTTACGCCGTAATCGGTGCTGGTGCAACCCTGTTTTTGATAACTGGCATTGAGTGTAACCCGGGATGGATCATAGAGGATGCCGGTGGTGATGTCGCGCGGATCGATGCTCTCATAGTAATCGTAGTTATAATTGACGCCCCCCTGGGCGGCGATCGCGTCTATCAGGTCCTGCCAGACCGGGTCCTTGCCCTCGACTTCTTCCAGACCAATCACAGTGCAGTTGGAGAGGCTATTGACGATGGCCTTGGCCCTTTTTTCCAACATCACGTTGTATTCCGTGGTGCTGGCGGGGACCCAATCGCCCATGTCGCCATCTCCATCATCGACAGTGTCAAACATGTTTTCGATGTTGAAAGTACAAAGGGTGAACTCATTTTCACCGGCCGCTGATTCTGCATCGTCGCTGTCGTTGTCGTCGGTGACAGTGATATTTTGCGAAAGTTCGCCATCCACAAGCAGGGTGTATTTATCGAACTGGTACCCCAGCACGCCCACCAAATTATTGGCGCTGATGCTATCACCAAAGTCGACATCTGGCAGGTCTTTATCGAATCCGCCCGAAATGTAATTGATGCCCTGGTAGCCGGGATAGTCATCCTCGAAGACTCTCTGACCATAGATGCTGCTGCTTTGATCCACGAATGCGATTTCAGGATCTCCCGCGGCGTGGTCGGAGACAAAACGTTTGGTGGGGCCCACCACAAAGCCATTGAAGCTCATTTGCACCCGCATGCCCTCATATTTTTCATAGTGCGCCATGGGGTCGGCGTTGGGATCGCTGATGGGGGTGATGCTGGCAGGCGAGGGCAGGCCCGCACCGCCACAGTTTGTGCCAGAATCGAGGATTGTCACCGACAATGGGTCGGAGTTGCTGTGGGCGAATTCGGTGGTGTCATAGTACTCGGTCACGTTGCCACTGACTTTCACCATCATGCCTGGATGGTAGCCATTGGGATTTGTCCATCCTTTATAGAAGTAAGCGTAGATGCCATCGGAACTGTTGGGATCTCCATCGCCATTGACATCCTGGAAGAAGAAGCCACGGGAAGTGACGCCTGTGATGCAGCCCTCGATGTTATCTCTGTGTCCCTGGCAGTTCGACCAATAACCTGTGCCTTGAATCAGTGGGATGGTGGAACAGGGGGGTGGCGCTCCCACCGTGCTGAAGTCCCAGGCGTAATCTTCATCCATGGTGTCGGGGGGATCATCGGTGTCTTGATCGGTGACATTATCTTTGTAGATGATGACATGACAGCTTTCGGATGTCGAGAAATCGGTGTTGGGATCAATGGTAAAGGTGGCAGGGCCTCCTGTTACGTTTGTGTCAGCCACATGGCGCTGGCCACTCTTGGTGCAGTCGATGAGGAACCAGTTGCCGCTCACATTTACATCTTCGCTGAAGCGGACGATGATATCTATATCCACCGCCACATCTGTGGCTCCATCGGTTGGGTCGGTGCTAGTGACAGCGGGCGCTTGCTCGCCGCTGGTCACGTTGGTATAGCCTTTTGTGGGGGCTTGAGCGGTTAAAGGCGTTTGACCTTCTGCCCAACCATCGTTTGAGCCGCTGCCATCGGGCAAGCGGTTCCATGAGTTGCCAGAACCAGGGCTGGAGCTCCAACCGATTTGATCAACTCGTTGTTTATGCGAATTAAAAAGATAGACGTTGTCCTTATTAGCATCTAGATGAAAATAGTGCGGGAAATCGCTTTCGTTTAGCACCCAAAAACCGCCGCCGGGAATACTCTGCCCGCTGGGGATATCGTAGGAGTCGTCCACCGAGATGCGCCAGCCAGAAAGGTCTACCGTGGTCGAGCCGGTGTTATAAAGCTCGATGAAGGCGGAGCCTGACTCACCGCTCACTTCGTTGATGGTCACATAATCCTCCCCCAGACGGGCAATGGGCGCATCGTTGGCGCTGCCCATCGTTGGGCTGTCATCGGTGTTCCAGTCTGCGGCATCGTTGTTGGTATCGGTGCAGTCGGGCGCGCGTGAAGTCGAGTAGTGGTATTCAGGTTTGGGAGCGCCTCCATCATCGCCATAGCCCACCGAATCGACCACGGTGGAGGAGGTATCCTTGATCGATAGCACGGTGCCATCATTAGAGATGGAGATGCCTCCTGTATTGTTATTGTCAAGGATCAAATAGCCATTGGCAGGCACCACTTGCCCAGCATTGATAGTCGTGCTGTTATAACCCCAATCGATGGTCCAGCCGCTGACATCGATGTCTGTGCCGGTGGGGTTGCAAAGCTCGATGGATTCGGCATCGGTGGGACTGGCGATGAATTCGTTGATCAATATAGTGCTGGCTGTGGGCGCTGCCTGAATGGGCGCAGCCGGTAATGTCGCGATGAACAATATCAGTGCGATCAGGCCCAATGCCAGAATGAGCCAAGTGAGGGGGGAAAGACGAGTGATTTTCATCGTTGGCATTTCTCACAAAAAACGCCCGCGTGCTGCGGGCAGAGGGGGATTGGTTGGGTTAAATCGATATTATCGTCACGTGAATGATGTTGTGGTCGGTGAGATTTTAACGATTAAGCAGATGTTGCCGCAGCCAGAAACCGCCGATGAACAAAGCTGTGCCTGCCAAGATGCTGAACAGGAGAAACGCTTTGTTGTCACCACTGCCGGCGTGCAGGCCTGATAATGTGATGGCATTGGGTTTTGTGAAAGCTGTCGTATCAAATGGAACGTCTGGAGGCGTGCCGTCACTGCTCTGATCTCCACTGCCATCTTGAGACACCCAATTGCTTGTATCCATGATCTGCGCCAGATATTCTGCTGCAGTGGTTTTGTTGTTTCTGGATCCAGTATATTCGGCGATATCTGTATCTGAATCAACGCTATCGAAACGCATGGCATTCGTCCCTTCGGTCAATCCAGTCCCGCTCAACGTGCCATAACCGAAATCGTCATTTGCGAAAGCCGTCAAAAAAGCGGTCGGCGTTTGTTCGTCCGAACCTAGATAAGCATAAAGAACTTCGTTTGAGCTGCTGAGGTTGAAATTGCTGGTTTTTGTTACCGTTCCCTGAGTGACGGCTGGTGTGGCGGAGGCATTTGAAATCTCGATAACCGTACCCGCCACAAGAGGCGTGCTTGGGGCGGTCCATGATAGAAAGCCTTCGCCGGAATTGAATGCACCGCCACTCCCGATGTCGCTACCATTCCATTCGTTGTCGGTAAAGTAAATGACTTGGCCTGGCGTTGTGTCTCCGAGCAGCACGAAAGCGATGTTGTCACTTCCGTCTGCATTATACCCCGTAATGGCGACATCTCCTGGCCCCGTGATTGACCCCGATGCAAACGTCAACATGGGGATGATCCCCACAACCAACACTGCAATGATCAATATGAACTTCGTTTTCATCAGAGCCTCCTCGCATGATGATGGAAAAAAGCAACAAAAATGATAGCAGTGATATAGAGAATTATAAGGGAACGCAATCTAAGGGACAAGTGCAGACCGGTGCGAGATCGAGTTTGTTGCGTCATCTGGCAACCTGACACAAATTTCATATTCACGCTTCCAGCCGATTGAAATCAGGGCTTAGAGCCTGCGGCCGACTGACGGCCTGCGTCGACAGCGTCTTGGATGCCAGATGGCGTCACAGATCGGGCGGAAAAGCGTCCCCGCAGGGGGACGAGCGGCGCAGGCCATTTCTTTCTAAATCTCCTTTCTCCGCCCGTCTCGGAGCAGGGGAGGAGGCAAAGGAGAGGGCTACGCCCTCCGAACCGAATTCATTCGGACAGTGATTGCAAACAATGCCGATTTGTGTCAGGTGGCTAGTTGCATAGTCAGTAGATCATGTCATTCCGAAGGAAGGCAGTGACTGCGCCTCTTCTGAAACATGATAAAAAGCCCCGGTCAACACTGACCAGGGCTTGTGGCGCCCCCAAGGGGATTCGAACCCCTGTCTTCAGCTTGAAAGGCTGACATCCTAGTCCCCTAGACGATGGGGGCCCCTTGCGAGCAGTATTCTAGCAAAAATGGCCCATGATGGCAAATTCCAAACAGCAATTTCCCAATTTAAGTAGATGGACATTTGAACTCTAAGAAAAGCGCTGCGCATTTCGACGAACATGGACGATGGTTTGTCTCGTCTATTTTCGTTTGATGAGTTGTAATCGTCTTCAAGGTTTATTTTAAATGCATATCATCACCTACTTAAGAAAAATGGTAGTGGCCCGAATTTGACTGATGCCATCGGAATCACATGGCTCCTATTCACACCCAGGGACGATGGGCCTGGGACAATGGATGGTTCACGTCATCAAATCAGCGATTTTCGTCCCCCGTCGCCCATCATCTATCTTCTGTTGTCAAGTAACTACTAACGTACCCGACTTCAATCACCACAAAGGCACAAAGACACTAAGAACACCAAGAATTTCAAAGCTTTTTCTTTTCTTCGTGCCTTTGTGGCTTCGTGTCTTCGTGGTTTCTAGCCGGGCTACCTTAGTAG
>CAZYSY010000170.1:0-5315 GCA_964650295.1 uncultured Caldilineales bacterium
TTCCTGCATCGAGAGGCTCAACACGGGCAAATAAGTGGCGTTGGCTGCGGGCGTGGCGTTAGTCGTGGCCGAAAAAATCGTTTGTCCATCCAGCACCGCTTCCAGGGTGATGGCATAGCTCACGCCGTTGCTGAGCCCAGAAAGCTCATAGCCCCGATAGTTCAAGGGGATATTTGCGATGGGAGAGGGAGGATCGCCTGCGGGGCCGGTGTAGCTGATGCGCCATGCAGCATCAGGATCGATGGTTCCCGTCACCTGCCAGGCCAGATGCAACTTGCCCGGCCCGGGCGCAGCCCAACAATCCAAACTCGCGCCCACGTTGGGGTCTGTGCCATTGAGAAACTCTTCCAGATTTTCGTAGCCATCATGGTCGCCATCCTCCAGTCGATCCGCGGCGTCGTTGGGATTCAGGCCATGATGCTGTTCCCACACGTCGGACATACCATCAGCATCGGCGTCAGGATAAGGCGTTCCTGTTTGCAACGGGTAATCATCAGGATGAGCTATGAACTCAGACTCCAACACATAAGCATAGGCGGCGCCCGTCCAGTAGGGCCAGCCGCCATCGGGCGAAACATCATCCACATTTTCCAGCAGGGTATCGCCTGTGCCGTTGACATAATCTTGCAGCACCCGCGCATCCACCTGATCGCGCTGGAACACCCAGACGCCGTTCTCATCCAGGCGACGGCTTGCGCCCACCCCGCCATCGGCCAGCAATAGAGCTTCCAGCTCGGTCACCGGCGTGATGTCGATGGGGGCGGGGGTGGTGCGGGGTGAAAAACGTTCATACTCGCGTGGCACGTTGGTGCGCACGCCGTCGGGATATCCCCAACTATCCTCCGCAGTCAAGGTCATCATGCTATCCCATGCGTCCGCTTCGGGATCGCTGTTGTGGGGGCCTGTGTTGCCCGCCAGATAGATGGAGGGATTGCCATCGACGCCGGTCATCGGTGGCGATGAGGCGTCGGCCCAGTAGGGGTGAATGGAAATTTCAGGACGCCCGCTGGTGTGGGCCGGGCCATACTTGTAGTGATTTCCGATGATGTCCACAGTCATCCCCCCGCTAACGCCTGTGGCCCACCAGCGCCAGTTGTAGATGATATTGTTGGTGATGTCGCCCGACATTACCTTTTGCAGGGGATTGCGATTGTTGTTACGGGCAAAGAGGTTATGGTGCAGCGAAATATCGGTCATGCTGTTGGGATTTGTGTTCGTGCCCGAAATAAGCCCTGTGGAATGGTGGTCGTTCCACAGGCCCTCCGAAGCAATGCTCCACTGCACCGTGATATTTTTCAGCCCCGGATCCACATTTTGGCTCCACAGACTGATGTTTTCATCCCCGCCCCAGCCAATGGAACAGTGATCTACGATGATATCGTGACTATTGCCGCTGATCGAAAAGGCGCTACCTCGCTGATCATTGGCATGGCCGCCGCGGCGAAACCGCAGGTAGCGGATGATGACATCGTGGGTATTATGAAAGCCAATGATGGATTGATCCGGATCCGAGGGCAACACCAGCGTAATGCCATCGCCGGGCGCGGTTTGTCCGGCAATGGTAATATAAGCATCGTCTCCGACAAAAATGTCATCTTGCAGGTGGATGTAGCCGGCCACGCGAAAGATGATGGTGCGAGGCCCGGTCAGGTCTTCCAGGCCGTAACGCAGGCTGCCCGGGCCATTATCCATTAGATTGGTGACCGCGTAGACCGCGCCCCCGCGACCGCCGCGGGCCAGAGCGCCGCCCCCCTGCGCGCCCGGGAAGGCGGGCAGGGCCGACGTGCTGGCAACCTCGCCGGGATCGAGCGCAGCGCTGGAGCCAGAAAAGGTGGTGGCTGTGAATAACACCGCCAAAAAGAGGATGTGGAAGATGTATTTGTTCGGGAGTTGTTTATCGTTTGTTTGCATTCTGGCGATTTTAGCACAGTTTTCCCTGATTGGCAGATACTTTACGGCCTGATGTCTGCTGCTCCGCCCGCGCATCATGCGCCTGCGGCCGCAGGCCTGCGAGGTCTTGAGGACAGGTATGATGGCGTTCCATTTTGAAATAGATCCCGATTACGAGTATATTTCCTTTGGAACAATTTTATGATAAACTGACAAAGTAGATGCCATGAGCGATTGCACGTTCATAAGGTGGCTTTCCTTCACCTCCCGGAGGTTGGAAAATCACACGAAAGTCAGTTAATCCTATCCTTTTTATCTGCGAAAGTTACTACTAAGGTAGCCCGGCTAGAAACCACTAAGACACGAAGCCACAAAGGCACGAAGAAAGAAAAAGGTTTGAAATTCTTGGTGTTCTTAGTGTCTTTGTGTCTTTGTGGTGATTGAAGTCGGGTACGTTAGTAGTTACCTGCGAAAAGCAGTTTCTTCTGTATTCTCTGAATCTTACCAAGCTGTTTTTGGAACAGAGCGGCATTGTGTGTTGATGGCGTCAAATGTGGCCACCAGTGCGCAGGCGGAATACTTGCTGCGTTATCTTCATATTTGACAGTAAAACGATTGCTGCTTTTAGTTATAGTTCCATTACCATACGCACATCTCAAAATTCTTTCCTCTCGGGAGTGCTGTGATGAACGCCAACAACCGCTTTTTTCAGAAAATAATCAGCAGTCTTATCATGATCATTGTTTTTGGGGGGCTCTTTTTCGGCTTGGTGCAGTCAAGTCGCGCAGCCAGCATTACAGTTGCGGCCGGGGTGGTGGACATTGATGGTGCGGATGGGCAGTGTTCGCTGATCGAAGCCATCGAAAATGCCAACAACGATGCTGCCACCCACGCCGATTGTCCCGCAGGCTCCGGCGCCGATATCATCGAGCTGGCTACAGGCGCAACCTACGATCTCACCAGCGCCGCGGGGGGAACAGCTTTACCCACCATCAGCGATGAACTGACCATCAAGGGGCACAACGCCACGATTCGTAAAGTGAACGCAGCCAGTTATCGCCTGATGGCAAATGCACAGGGTAACGTTCTCGAGATTACCGATCTCACGCTGCGTGATGGCTATGCTCTCACAGGTGGTGGCGGGGCGATTCTCAACAAAGGGCATCTTACGGTGCGACGCAGCACGTTTTTAAGCAACCATTCGCACACCAAAGGAGGCGCCATTTTTGTCGATGCCCGCGGCGCAAGCGCATCCCTTATGATTAACAACAGCACGTTTGATTCGAATGGTGCGACCGAGGAGGGGGGCGCTATTTTTATGTCTTTCGATGAGTCAGAGACTTTTTTGCAGATCAACAATAGCGAATTTACAGATAACTCCAGCAATACAGATGGTGGTGCGATTTATGGTGATGGCGATAACTGGCGGCTGGAGGTGCGAAACAGCACTTTTACAAACAACAGCGCTGATTCTGACGGCGGGGCAATCTATTTTTTCATCAAGCCCGCGGATGGCGTGATTGCGTATTCGACTTTTGAGAACAATGAAGCAGAAAATGGCGCGGGGGGTGCGATTTATGCGAAGACCAGTGCAACTACGCGGTTTACCTTTGATCATTTGACGATGACCAATAACAGTGCGGCCACGGCAGGTGGGGCGATGGTGTTGGGCCATGTGACCTGGGGAAATTTCCATGTTACGGCCAGCACGTTCGATGGCAACAATGCCAATTATGGCGGTGCGATCAGCGCTGATCATGTTTTCACCCTGACGCAGGTTGCTCTTCGCAACAACGCCTCTATTGCAGATGGCGGCGCCATAGATGTCCGCTCAGGTGGCACCTCTACTGCGATTGGCATGGTCGAGTACTGCGAGATTAGTGGCAATACCGCAGGCCAAGATGGTGGGGGCGTCCATATCGAACCTTCTGATCATCTCACGCTTCGACATAGCACCCTGAGCGGAAACGAAGCGGGCACGGGAGGCGGCGCTATCGATAATACAGGCACAATCTCTGTCACGTTCGCAACAATCGTTGACAACGATGCAAACAGAGGGGGCGGATTTAGAAATGTATCCAGCGGTGTCATGGTTATGCGTAACACGGCGTTAATGGAAAACAGAGATGGCGGCTTGGGCACAAATAATTGCAGTAATGACGGCACATTCACCTCATTGGGCTATAATCGTTATGTGACCGGAGCCCTTAGCGGCTGTATTGGTCTCTTTGGCGAGGCCACCGATGCCTCTGTCGCTGTCCCCTCCGACCACATCGATCTCACGCTGGCCGACAACGGCGGTCCCACCCACACCCATGCCATCGTCCAAAACGGTGATCTGCATAACCAGATACCCAATGGAACGAATGGTTGCCAGGCTGGCGTCAGTCTTGATCAACGTGGGTACGTTCGCGCCAATGGCCCGGGGGCCGGGGGGGCGAGATGCGATGTCGGCGCTTATGAATATGCTGCAATCTGCGCCACGCCCGTAGCTCCTGATGTCAATATCTCTCCCGCTGGCGCAGATGTGTTTCTTTCATGGACTCAGCCCGCGGAAAATTTCTATACCGAACTATGGCGCACCGCCAGTCCTTATTTCGATCCCGCCTCTCCTGGCAACCAGGTTCCCTTCAACACACTCGACGCCAGCTATAGCTTTGCAGACCAGTTAGGGGATGTCGAGCTGAATCGCTTTTACGCTGTGCGGGGCGTCGCTGGCTGCGGCGATGTGTCTGCCGGCGTCGATCGAGTGGGCGAATTTGACTTCGCATTGGTGCCGGGAAATTAGATTGTGAGGTCTTGAGGCTGCGGCATTCCTGTCGGAGTTGGCCTCGGGCATAGATTTTGAACTGGCCTTTTGCCCTCTCCCCGGCCCTCCCCCACCCGCTCATGCACGTTCGCTCGCAGGGAGGTCGGGAGGGGGGCAGAATTACAGCTCAATTTCATAACTGCTACTGGCAATTCTATGAAGACAATTAGCGAAAAGCCAGTTGAGGGTTCACCTTGACATTTGACTTGATGGCGGAGTTGTACTAGAGTTTGGGCGAATATCGTATTTGCGATATGCCACCACCCCGCAGGAGATTATCTGGACGTCCGTATAACACCCCCCTGATGGGGATATTACGGATGTCCGTATAATCATGGTTGGGTGGGCTTTTTCTATCCAAATTATGTATATTGCAGAGAATATCAAGGACTTACAACTTTCAGTGCTGAACTTAACTACACGTCAGTTTAACTCTTTAGACCAAATAGGAGTTAATACTGTAGGTGCAGTGGTGTCCCTTCTAGGAGACTCATCCGACCTCCGTCTAAGTGCGCTATCACAAGGAACTGTCTACGCTATAAAAAAACACATTGATGCGTTAATTGCTTCCAGAACTAAAGAAGGAGAACTTAACTGGAAAAAATACTGTAAATAC
>CAZYSY010000171.1:0-21439 GCA_964650295.1 uncultured Caldilineales bacterium
GCTGATGGCGGCGATTCCGGGCCTGACCCTGGTGGAAAGCCTGGGAGATTGTTGCAGTTTTAGCCACGACCTCAGTCGTCGCCATCCCGCAATCGCCGCGGCCATTGCCGAAAACCAGGCAGCGGTGCTGCGTCGTCGTCAGTTGGACGCAGTGCTGGTCAACGAGCCAGGATGTTTGTTGCAACTCGAGCCTTACTGTCGAACTCACCCCACCTCTATCTTGCTCCACCCAGCTGAATTTTTTGCCAACATACTCTCTCAGAAATAAAATGAGCTTTTTGGTAACTGCTTACGTACCTGGCTTCGGCCTGTTTTTTCGCCCGGAGCTGAACCTCCGGGCTACCCTTGCCAAGCCCTCTGGGCTGCACGGCTGAGGGCGGAGCGGCGCAGACGAGTCAACCTTAGCAGTTACGCTTTTTGCAACTCCGAGAGTTCCAGCTACTACCTCTTGCGCCCCTTTGAAAGTTATGTAAACTCCACAAAGTTTAGTGTAGCGCAAATCGAACGATGGGAGACGGGGGAGACCTCCCATCGTTTCTTGCGGTTTCGACAGGCCGCCGTTCGATGGCAATGATAGCCAGGGAAAATCAAAGCGTGGCGCCTGATTGGTGATATTTTAACTCATAGAGCAAAAATAATCTCACGCAAAGTCGCAAAGTACGCCAATCAGGCTCATTGCCATGATGATGCAATCTGGAAAGAGGTGAACCGTTACGTTTTTTTCTTAGTCTCTTTACGTGAGATGTTTTCTAAGTTCCGGCCAGCCTGGGTTGAGGCAACAATTCTGCGGGGAGATGCAGACGTATCACTTTTGACCAAAAGCTTGACGCGTTCCTGGCAACATCACATAGGCAAGAATGATGGCATTGATGATGATATTCAGGCTGATATCTGACCAGGTCGCCGCGCCCAAAACAAGTACGAAGTCAAACACCAGATTGAAAACTGAAATCACAGCCAAAAACATCCAAGCCTGGGGATCCACATCCCAAAGCATTTTCACCAGCCACACCCAGACCCAAATCATCAAGGCCCACATAAACGCGTTCCACAAACTAAATCCGCGAATGGCAATAGGGCCGAGCATGTATGGAACCAACCCGATAGCTTGTAGAAAATGGATAACGGCTAGTACGGCGGCGATACCCGCAAGAATGGCCAACACAGTAGCGCCAAAAGGACGTTGTTGCTTTTCCATGAGATTACTCCTTGTGAATATGAATGAAGAAAACAGAAAGATGGTAAGTTCAGTTTATTACAAAATGAAACAGATGAAAACTTTTGCTTAAAACACGCATTTACGTATTCACCAATTTACGCTTGGGCAAACGCAGAGAGAGCACCACTGTAAACAGTGCAAAGAAGGCCAGCAGGCTGACGCCAGCCTTGAAAGCCTGTGTGCGGGCCAGATTGTAGATGTTCAGGAGTTCACGGGTCACGGTCTCATCTGCACCAGACTCTTCTAAGCCTGCTTCGATATCTGCATTGGACGCCAGTTGAATGCTGCTCTCGACAGCGGAAAGCAACTGAGGCTTCACATCATCAGGAATGACAACGCTTTTCTGAATCCCACTTTGCACCCCGACCGTCAAGGTTCCCATTAAGATCGTACCAATGAGCGCTACGCCGATGGCATTTCCTAACTGCTCAAAGGTGCTATTCACGCCTGAGGTCTCAGCGGTCAATTCAGGCTTTACAGAAGAAAGAATCAGGTTCAGAATCTGCGAATTAATCAACCCCAGCCCCAGGCCGAAGAGCGCCCCCAGAGCCAAATCTGAGGCCTCTACATTGGGTTTGATCGAAGCGCCCAACACCCCTAATCCCACTGTCACCAATACGAACCCCACAACGATAATACGATTGGCAAAAAATTTGGATGACAACTTGGAGCCCAAAATCGCCATCACCAATAAGCTAAGAGAAAAGGGCATCAACGCCATTCCGGTTTGCATGGCCGTATAGCTAAAACTCAATTGCAGCATCAATGGAAAGATGTAAAGAAATCCAGCCATGATTGCCATCTGCACAAATCGCACGGTAATACTTGACTTGAGCCCGGGCGTCTTGAAGATAGAGGGAGAAAACAAACCATCGCCCCCAATCTTCTCCAAATGCTCTTCCCATTCCATCAACAGCATGATAACGAGCACGCCGAATCCAATCATCACGGGACTGATAGAAAGCCCGAAGGGCGCAATGGCTACATCGCCCAGCATAAAAGGCTTTTTGGCCAGGAAAAATCCATACTCCTGAGCCTGAAGAATTCCCAACACAATGCTAGACCAGCCAACGACAGAAAGCAGGCTGCCAAGATAATCGAACCCAGGCCGTTGTGTGTGTGTTCTATCAGCTGAGAGGGTGCGAGAAAGCGCCAACACGATGATTACGATCGCCAATTCTGTCCGAAACGCCCATCGCCAACTGATGTACGTGGTAAAAAAGCCGCCAACAATGGGACCGACTGCAGCGCCAACCGCAGCCACCGCAGCAATCATGCCATAAGAAAAAGCCAGCTCTTCACCCTGATAACGCTGTCTGAGCAACACTTGAATCGTGGGAATCATCAGAGCAGCGCCAACCCCTTCCATCACCGACCATCCCACAATCATCACGGGCAAACTATGGGCCAATGAGGCCAGTGTCGTACCAACGCCATAGGCGACTAGTCCGGCAATGAAGATGCGCTTCGTGCCCAAAATGCCTGATAACCGACTGCCAATGAGCATGAGTGCGGCCATGACCATAGCATAAATAGAGATTGCGGTCTGCACGCCAACGACAGTGGTGTCGAGATCCACCACCAAAGCCGAAATCGACACATTCATGATTGTGGTGTCGATGACGATGATAAACATCGCCAGAGAAAGCGTAATCAGGGTGCCCCATTTTTTCATAATATCAAACCCTCCTTGATTATTTTTCCGAGAGTGGGGATCAATCGATGCTTATTGGAGTCAAACAGCATTGTCTTTTTCCACCAGTGGCGTCAACACTCCAGTGACAAGTGGTGAATCGTCGGAGCTAAAGAGAATAGCAATCCAACGAGTGTCATCGAAACTGCCAAGCACCAAAATCATCAATGCGGCCAACGGCCCAGCCAGCATCGCACCAATGCCGCCGAGCACCCAGGTCCAGAAAATCACCGAGAATAGCGTTAGCGTAGGAGAGAGTGTCATCTCCTTGCCTACCACGCGTGGCTCGATCACCTGCTCGATGGCTTGATTGATGATGAAATAGCCGATAGAGAGCGCCACGCCCACCACCATGCCCGATTCTGCGGTTCCCAGCAATACTGGTGGGATCATCGCCACAATCAAACCGATATAGGGAATGAAGCTGAGGAAAAAAGCCAAGATCGACCACAACAAAGCATAATCGACCCGAAAAATAATTAGCATGACAAACACACCCAGCCCGGTAAGAAAATTCAACTTCACTCGGGCGACAACATAGCTCCACAAACTGCGCTGAAATAGCTCCATTCGCCTCAGAATATCACTCTCGTCCCCCAAGCCTCTACGCAATCGCAGCCCAAAGCTTTCCGACTCCAACATGATAAAAGCCAACGCGATGAGTGCCATGATACTACCTGCAATGAGAGCGACACTGCCAACCACCACCTTTCGGGCAATTGCATCCATATAACCGAACAGCATATTGTTGAGGCGTTCCCAAAAAACAGGGTCCAACTGAATACGTTCTAACCAGTTGGCAACGGCCTGCGTGTTAGACTGAAAATCTCCCATATATTGCCCCAATGCGTCAATCATTTGCGAAAAAGAACTCAAAACCAGCCAGATTAACCCCACAAAGACAACCGTAATCCCCACCAACATGATGATGAGCGCTAAAGCAGGCGAAACGCCTCGAACCTTTAGCGCATTGAAAAGGGGAACGATCAAAATGGCAAGAAACACGAAAAACAGCATCGGGCCCGCGACCGCACTGCCAATTTTCAAAATGATTAGAATGATGAGCATTGCGGCGACCAGCAATGTGGGCCGCAAAATAGAACGAGAGGAAGAAGCGATGGAAGCAGAATCGTGATCTTGCGCCATAACACACCAAGAAAGTGAAGATGTAAAAAAGCCTTAGTAGTTAAGTAGTTGATGATATGAATTTGAAATAAACTTTAGAGATGCTTCCAACCCATCAGACGAAGATAGACGAAAAGACGAAGGTGAACGAAAAGACGAATAGCAACAACATAATATCATTCACATTCGTCTACGTTGGTCCACCGTCGTCAGGGGGAAATGACAAGCTTGCACCTTAAAATCAAAACCGAATTGCAATCGAGTGAACTCGGCTGTCTAATAACCTCGTCTCGGCATACGATTTCTTCCTGAGAATGCGCCGCCGCCATAAGAGCCGATGTCTGCCAACAATCCCAACCCCAACCAAATCCAATCAAATCCTGTGATGCCCGCAGGAGCCACCAACACATACATGATGGTCGTCCACGGCAAGAATAAAAACCCTAATAATTCCCATAGAAAAGGAAAACTAAATTGGTTGAAGGCTAGCTTCCAACGTAATGGCTGCACAAGCCACCAGATAAGAATCGCAAGACGGGGACCAAAAAGCACCAGAGTGGTAAAAAAACAACACATATGAATACCTCCGACAGATTAACAAGTGTAAAGTGAATGATCTTGCAAAGTTTTGTGAGGAAAAGAGCCCTCAAGAAATGAAAAAACTGCCAAGAATTTATCCGCTGTTAGCCTTTTTCTTTGCACATTATAGCACACCTGACATTAAACGACACACACAGCAACGACGTTCCAGTCATGCTTCTTCACCCAGAATCTGGTACTGTTGAATTCCGTGATCGCTGGCATGATGGAGCGAGGACCGAATCCTTCAGGCGCAATTATCATTTGCTAGCGTCGCGCTCCTCTCTTTGCATGGTCGCACCTCAACAGGGAAGGTTGGATAGGCCCTGAACAACGACAGATTTGAAATTAAAGGGGGCAAGGGAGCGTTTCCATGTTGGGGCAAATTCAGTAGATGACGATTACGAGAGTATGTGTCCAGCCGGATTGCGAATCCGGCGGGTTTGACGCTCGAATCACCGCCGGATCACGAATCCGGCTCTGCGCATCATGGCAAATCGTGATCTACTGAATTTGTTTTATGGTGTACTGTCTGAGAGAACCCGGACTCTGCAGGCGCTGCCCCCACCCCATCTTAGTTTCCTCCCTCGCTACGAGATGGGCGGGAGAGGAGTTATGGAAAGGTGTTTAGAAAGCGCCAATGGCCCCAGACCTGAAGCGCTCGACTTGAGTCCGGCCGGGGAGGCAAGAAACCGCTCTCATTTTGAAACGCACCCCTCGTCGCCGGGTGCGTTTCAATTTCGGGACAGTCTATCAACGTCGTCGGGTCACAGTTCCGGCTAGAGAGCAAAAATGTGCACATACAAGTCTATGACTCGCTGGCCAGACAACCTCAGTCGGTCTACATCGAGTGAATGCATCTATGTTGAACCGCACCCATTGTCTGGGCATGGTTCAATGTTGGGCGCTTTTCTGTTTTGCCGGGCGGATTACGAATCCGCCCTGGGGAGCCCCGCTCCGGAGCCGGATTCGCAATCCGGCGGGTTTCACAATGCCTGCCCCAATTTTGAAACGCACCCCTGATCTCGATTTTGATTGTACAAAAAGAGGAATGGATGTATAATAACAAAACTGAAATGACGAAACACAAAATTCAGTAGATCACGATTGCGAGAGTATGTGTCCAGCCGGATTCGCAATCCGGCGGGTCTAACGCTCGAATCACCGCCGGATCACGAATCCGGCTCTGCGCATCATGGCAAATCGTGATCTACTGAAATTCGTTCTCCGGGTGCTGGGGGTAGCGTTCTTATGTCTTATTTCGAACCTTAGAACTGTCTTTTCGCGATAGACGCCCCCTACACTTTATGCAACAGGTGTGGTTCATAAATGACCAATGACAGCTCATCTATAAAACCTGTGAATCCAGCGGCTAATTTGTGGGACATTGTGACAGCTCCCAGCCTGGCACTAGAACGCGTGAGCACGATCCAAACGCGAAGTTGGTGGTTGCCAGCATTACTGGCGCTCATTGCACCGATCCTGCACATCGCGTTAACCTTGGATTTACAGATAGAGCGCATAGAATCCAATATCGCTTTGCGTCTGAGTGTAATGCCCGCCGAGCAGGCCAATGCCGCGCGTCCAATGATGGAGCGCATGCTCCAACCCAATGTGTTGCTTTTCAGCACATTTACCCAGGTGGCAGTGGGACTATTGCTGAGTTGGGCGCTCGCAATGCTTATTCTGTACTTCGGCATCGCACTACTGGGAAAGCCCCCCAAATCCGCAGGCCTTTGGTCAGCCATCATCTGGGCATGGATACCATTCGCCATCCGGCCCTTGGTTCAATTGGCCTGGAACGCATACACGCACTCCTTAGTCTATAATCCAGGGGCGACATACTTTGTAGCCACAGGAAACGTGGTCGAAGATCAACAAAACCCACTTTATGTGGCGGCGACGCAAATCGATATGTTTTCCGTATGGCATATCATTTTGATCTATGTGTTGCTACGGGTCGTCGGGAAATTGGGAAGAGGGGGAAGTCTTTTCATGACCGCGCTTTACATGATTTTGATGCTCGGAATTCATGTTTTGCCATCTATCTTGACAAAATTGGCAGGTGCAGAATAATGCAACCTTGTCACCGCCAAAAACGTATTAAAATGGTGGAGCTATTCGATATTTCTATGCCATCCGCTGTATCGCCCATCTATCCATTCAAGCTGACGACAAGGACATCCTTATGCGTAGACTGATTATCATACTCATCATTGCCGTAGTCGTAATTGGCGGCTCCTGGTTTGTCTATCAGGCGACAGCCCAACAAAAAGAGCCGCCCACTCCCGATTACGAAACCTACACCGTCACCAAAGGCGACATTTACGCAACGGTGACTTCGACAGGCGTAATCGAACCCGCCGAAGAAGTTAAATTGACATTTAAAGGCACAGGCAAGGTTAGCCAAATACTTGTTTCCGTTGGTGAAGAAGTGAAAAAGGGTCAAGTCCTGGCTCATCTCGAAGATGATGATCTTCAGTTGCAACTGAAACAAGCGAAAACGAACTTGAAACTCGCCGAAGCCAATCTCAACAAAGCTAAAGTTCCGGCGGATGAGGCGGAGATTGCAGCAGCGCGAGCGCAACTTGAATCAGCCCGCGCCCAGGCGCAAGCCGCCCGAGCAGCCTATCAAGACCTGCTGCGAGGCCCCTCGGACGCTCAAAAAACGTCGGCTCAAGCGCAATTGAAACGAGCCGAAGCTAATTTAAGACACGCCCAGGAAGCCTATGATAAAATCGCTTACATGCCCGAGGCGTCGGCAATGCCACAGGCGTTGCAGTTGGAACAGGCAACGATTGAATACGAAACAGCCAAGGCGAATCTAGAAGTGACATTAGCGCCACCCACAGAGGGAAAGAAAGCGCAAGCGTTGGCCCAGGTTGCAGCCGCAGACGCTGCCATCGCCCAGGCGGAGGCCAATCTGCACCGTTTGCTCACAGGCCCCAAACCCGCAGACATCGCCGTATTAGAAACACAAGTCGAGCAGGCGAAAATCGGCGTCGAAGCCGCCGAGCTGGCTTTGCGCAACACGCAACTCATTTCGCCCATCGACGGCGTGGTTGGCATCATCAACATTCGCACCAACGAAGCGCCCAACCCCACCCTGCCCGCCATGGTGATCGCAGACCCTGAAGGCTTCCACATCAAATTAAATGTCGATGAACTGGATATTGGGCAAGTGGCTGTGGGCCAGACCGCACTGGTCACGGTAGACGCCCTGAATGACGCCAAACTAACCGGAGTTGTGGCCCGGATCGCCCCCGTTGCCAACACCACGCCCGTTGGCGGCAGCGCCATCGTCACCTACGAAGTCATCATCAACCTGGACCCATCGACGTTGCCGCTGCGCAGCGGCATGACAGCCACAGTGGCCATTGTCACAGACCAGGCCGAAGATGTCATCATCATTCCGAATCGGGTCATGCACCTGGATGAAGTGACGCGCACGCCCTATGTCGAGAAACTACTCAACGGCGTCCCCACGCGAGTGGATGTGGTGATCGGCTTGCGCAATGAACAATACAGCGAGATCCAACAGGGTCTGGAAGAAGGTGATGTACTTGTCATTCGTCGCATAAACACAGGTGACATCCTGCGAAAGCAGATTTTCGGAGGAGGTTGATCGATGCCAGAATCGCAACCTGTGATTCAGCTCACCGATGTTACCAAAGTGTACACCCTGGGGCAATTCGAGGTGCATGCCCTGCGCGGCATCTCGCTTCAGGTCGAACCTGGCGAATTTCTCGCCATTATGGGCCCCTCCGGCTCTGGCAAATCCACCCTGATGAACATCATGGGGGCGTTGGATGTCCCTACCAGTGGCAACTACTTCCTTGAAGGCATCAATGTAGGCAACCTGAGCGACGATGAGTTGGCAACAATCCGCAACAGTAAAATCGGCTTTGTCTTCCAGAATTTCAATCTTTTGCCCCGCACCACTGCACTAGCCAATGTTGAGCTCCCTCTGGTGTATGCAGGCGTCAAAAATCGGCGTCAGCGCGCATTGACAGCATTGAAACTGGTTGGATTGGCGGATCGCACCCATCATCGCCCCAACGAGCTGTCAGGTGGACAACAACAACGCGTGGCCATTGCCCGAGCGTTGGTCAACAACCCCAGCATTATCCTGGCCGACGAACCTACCGGCAATCTTGATTCTCGAGCTGGGGCTGAGATCATGCGCATCTTTCAGGAGCTGAATGAACAAAAGGGCATCACCGTCATCTTCGTCACGCATGAGCCAGATATCGCCGCCCATACCCATCGCATTGTGCGCTTGCATGATGGTCACATCGTCGATGACTCCCTCGTTGAAAACCCCAGACGCGCAAGCGAGAGCGTTTATCAGCAGAGCAAACATCCTGTACCCGGCCATCCGGAACCAGAGCCACCGGCGACGGCAGAAGCGGACGCCTACCAAGAAGAACAGGAGACATCCGTCGGCTTAACGGAGGTGGGGACATGAATCTTGTCGAGTCATTCCGCATTGCACTACGTGCGCTCACTGCCAACAAGATGCGTTCTATCCTGACCATGTTGGGCATCATCATTGGCGTTGCCGCAGTCATCGCACTGATGAGTGTAGGAAAAGGCGTTCAGCTCTTGGTGGCGGAACAGTTGCAATCTGCAGGATCAAACCTGTTGATTATTACTCCGGGGAACCTCAAAAATGCACAACCAGGAGATCCACGCCTGCAACGTCCCACCAAGCCTCTAACCAATGGCGATTGGATGGCGATCAGAGACCCGCTACAAGTTCCTCACCTGGTTGCGGTTGTCCCGAATGCAGCAGGGCAGGCCAGTGTAACCTACGGCAAAACCACACTTTCGCTCATGGTAACCGGCGCCAATGAGGAGTTTTCCTTTGTGCGCAACTACTACCCCGAAGAGGGACGCTTTCTGAGCGAAGAGGATGTTTTAGGAGAGACCAGAGTTGTCGTCTTGGGCGCCAATGTGGCAGAGAAACTCTTTCCTGGAATTTACCCCATCGATCAAAGCATTCGCATCAACAACATCCCATTCCGCGTGGTGGGAGTGATGGAGAAAAAGGGAGGAAGTGGCTTCGGCAGTTTTGACGACGAAGTTTTTATTCCATTCACCACAGCGCAACAGCGCTTATTCCCCTATCTTCGGAGCCCGCGCGGCGAGCCCACGCTCTCACTCATCCTCGCCAAAGTCGATAGTGAGGAAAATATCGATCAAGCGGTCTTGGCCATCGAAAATTTGCTGCGTAAAAGGCATGGCATCGCCTACCTGGATGACGATGATTTCAGCGTCATCAACCAGGCCGACATCCTCAATATTTTTGGGAGCATTACCGGCGTGCTGACTACTTTTTTAGGAGGCATTGCCGCCATCAGCTTGCTGGTAGGAGGCATTGGCATCATGAACATCATGTTAGTCTCGGTAACCGAGCGCACCCGCGAAATTGGGCTACGCAAAGCAGTGGGGGCAAAACGCAGAGACATCTTGTTGCAATTCCTTGTCGAGGCCATGGTGCTAAGCTTGATCGGCGGTCTTATTGGCATGCTTCTGGGATTCATCGGCGCCCAAGCGCTTGCCAGCTTTTCAAAAGATCTGACCGCGGTCATTTCATGGGATTCAATCCTCCTGGCTACCAGCTTCAGCGCCCTGGTCGGACTATTCTTCGGCATTTATCCGGCGCTACGAGCGGCCCAACTTCATCCGATCGATGCACTACGTTACGAATAACTCATGAACAACATGAAGCGACTACTCATTGTTTTATCATCGATTTTGGCAATTGGAATACTGGCGGGATGCCACCGGGCCACCCCCACTCCCACAAAACCGACCCCCATCCCACCACCGCCAACGGCGATTCCACTGCCCTCGCGACCGCCATTCACCCCCACACCCACCCTCCCGCCAGAAATTGCTCCTACCCAAATTATAGAGCTGGCCACCCCCGAAATGGCGGAAACAACGCCAACTCCCGTCACCCCCAACATCTTTGGTTGGGCATATGTTGACGTACTTCGCACCAACCTCCGCAATGCCCCAAACGGGAATATCGTGACCCCCCTACATGCGGGCGACCGGCTTGACATCCTGGGCAGGACAGAGGATCGAAGGTGGATCATGGTGCAATATCGGGCAGACATGGATAAGGCGCCGATTACAGGCTGGGTGCGCGTCTCAGCAGTGGATACGCTGGCGGACGTTGACGAACTTCCAATCGTTGACGCCAGCGCCCAACCGCCCGGAACCATCATTCCTGCAGGAGAAGCAGTGGCCACCGCCACCGTAACAGCCAACAAATTAAACCTGCGTTTGGGGCCCGGCATGGATCAAATCATCATCGGACAGCTTACCGCAGGGCAGACCGTCGATGTCATTGGGCGCAGTGATAACAGCGAATGGCTGCAGGTAAAAAGTGACAACGGTCAGGTTGGATGGGCCGCGGCTTCATGGATGACCCTTTCGATTCCTGTCGAAAACCTGCCCATTGTTGGAAAAGCGACCACAGCAGTCCCCCGCCCCTCGAAAACAGCGTCAGCCCTGCAGGGCCATATTGTTTTCATGGAAAGCCCTGGAGGCCCGATTTACCTCATGAACGCAGATGGCAGCGGTCTGCATCAGGTGTCGACCGGCCTCGATCCTACATTCAATGCAGATGGCAGCAAAATCGCTCTAACGCGCTGGACAAACCCCAGAGGCATTTGGGTGCTGAATGTAGCAGATGGCAGTCAGCGCCAGGTCCTCGGCGCCGAACAGATACGATCTCCCAGCTGGTCGCCCGATGGCAACGCAATTGTCTATGAACACCCCACAATGGCCTGGGAATGCCGCGACACGCCCCTGGGTTGCTACACCGATCAAGAAATCTATGACTTCTTTGGCGGCAATGAATGTAAAGATTTTGGCATCTGGGGCTATTATTGCATTTCCGATTTCCCTCCCAAGGGCATTCATTTCCAATATGGATTGCGCGAAATCAACTTGACGAATGAACAGATAGACGATCTTCCCGTCCCACCCTTTGCATACGCCCCGCGCTACCATCCTCATAAACCCGAAGTCATGGTGCTGCTGCCTGACGGCATAGGCGTTGTTGCAAAAGATGCGAACGCATCTCCAGGAAAGTTGATTCAGGGCGGTGCATTGGGGGCTCCGGTTTACAGTCCCGATGGCCGCTATATCTACGTCAGCAAGAAGTCTGGCGATCATTGGGATATCTGGCGATACAATGAAGATGGCTCCAACCCGGTGGCGTTAACCCGACCGCCCGGATTGCGAGATCGCGCGATTCATAACGTCGCCCCGGCCGTTTCTCCCGATGGACAACACGTCATATTCCTGACCAATCGAGAAGGGGATGGTTCAAAGTGGAAATTGTGGATCATGAATAACGATGGCAGCAACCAACATCCTCTTGCCCCCCAGGCTTTAGCCAATATCCATTTTCAATTTAGCTTCGGCCGGGAACGCATTCTCGATTGGAGGTAATCATGGCGTCACACCTGTTCCAGACAGCAGCCTATGGCGGACCAGGATGGCAGGCTCGTTTGACCACGACTCAGGAGGAGTTGGGGGTTTTATGGGCCGCCTGCGGACAGAATAGCGAATGGATGCCGCTGAAATCTGTGCTTCTCCATCGTCCCGGAAATGAATTGATGCATCATACAGACCCGGACAAGGTGCAGATGCTTGAATCCATCGATCTGGCTCGGTTGCAAACCCAGCATGACACCCTGGCACAAGCATATCGGGATGCGGGCGTGGTGGTGCATTATGTGGCTCCCGCAGAGACGCCGCCTCCCAACCTCATGTTCGTGGCCGATTTGATGTTTATGACGCCAGAAGGCGCTATTCTTGCTCGCCCCGCTTCCAGCGTGCGGGCGGGCGAAGAGCGGTTTATTGCCAGTAGATTGGCGGCATTAGGGATGCCCATCTTGCGCAGCATTCATGGCCGCGCCACGTTCGAAGGGGCAGATGCCATGTGGCTTACATCGGAAGGCGTGTTTGTGGCCGATGGTTTGCGCACCAATCCTGCAGGACGCATGCAGATCGAGACGGTGTTGGCCGAATTGGGTGTGCGCACAATTCCGGTGGGATTGCCATACGGAATCATGCACCTTATGGGCGTCTTACGCATCGTTGATCGCGATCTGGCCATTGCCTGGCCTGGCCGTGCGCCATTTGCTGCGGTGCGAACACTCAGGGAAAATGGCTATCGGGTAGAATTTCTCCCTGACGCGCAAGAGGCGGTGCAAGGCTTCGCCTTGAATTTCGTAACGTTGGGGCCGCGTCGCATTTTGATGTCTGCCGGCAACCCCATCACCCAACGTTTTTATGAGAAGTTGGGGATCGAATGTCACTCGATCCAGGTGGATGAACTGATCAAAGCAGCAGGCGGCATTGGTTGCCTCACAGGCGTTTTAGAACGGTCTGGGCGGGTGTAAACTGCGGTTTATTCGAAATCATTAGAGATTATCAGAAAGAAAACAAGATGAAGTGCGTAAACACGCGCGGGGATGAAGCGAAATGAGGTCAAGGAGCCTGAGGCGTTGGGGTGCGTTTCAATTTTGGGGCAATTTGTCTAATGGTGAACTAGCCGAGTGAACTCGAGCTCTACAGGCGCTTCGCGCCAACGGTCGCCCTGCGGCGACCTGGACGGCGGAGGCCGGCCGCTGGCCGCAGGCCTGAAGCGCCCGACTTGAGTCGGCCAGGAACGCAAAAAAGCGCCCCCATTTTGAAACGCACCTGAGGCGTTGCTGATGTAGTGGATGTTGGCGTAGGGATGGGGAGCGTAGGGGATGGCGGCTGGGGAGCAAGACGAATGGTGGGAATGATCTTCAGGGTAAGCGCTACCGGGCGGGCCAATCTTTCGGCCAGATGTTTCTGGATGATGATGGATTGATCAAAGGGAATTTCGTGTTCCACCTCCAGATCCAACTCCAGATGAACGACATCATCTTGAATGGTATAGCGCCAATCACGGAGATGCACATCTTTCATGTTCTCGAAATCAATCATCAGCGCTGCCGCGATGGAGCTTTCGATACGCTGATTTTTTATCTGCCTGATGCTAACCACGGCAAGTGGAATCGCGATGAGAAAAGTCATCAATAGAATGGCTTGCCAGCCGCGGGCAAATAAACGCAGACGCTCACGCGAAACTTCGGGATGAAAATCCATGGAAAGAAACATCCAACTGCTCATCGCCACAATCCCTACCAGATTGGTGAGAAAGAGCAATCCCGCCCCCAGCGCGACCTGCCATTCTTCTAGAGCCAGAGCCATGCCAGCTGTTGAAAGTGGCGGGATGAGCGCGACGGCAATGGCGACGCCAGGGAGTGAGGAGGAGACGTTTTTACGTGCCAGTGCATAAGCGCCCGCGGCGCCTGCAGCCAGCGCCACTCCCATATCCAACAGGTTGGGCGCCGAGCGAGCCACCATCTCAGGAGTCAAGGTGTTGAAAGGAATGATTAGCTCCAGCAAGAAACTTACGGCGATAGTAACGGCAACGCCCGCCAGAGTGGTTTTTGCGCCCAAAGAAAGAAGATGGGCATCGCCCTGTACAATCCCCAATCCCATAGCGATAATGGCATTCATTAACGGTGCTATGAGCATGGCGCCAATAATCACCGCCGGTGCGTTCAGCATGAGTCCCAATGTGGCAATGGCTGTCGAGAGGGCGATCATGGTGAAAAAATCACGCGAGGCTTTGGTGTTCTGTTGCGATTCCCAATTGACCGCGACTTTTTCCGCCTCGCTTAGCTTCGGCGAAATTTGAGCGATGGTATCCCAGGCGCGACGGTAAAAAGTAACTCGTCTCGACAGTGGTCGCTTGATCACCAACACCGGCACCTGCGCTTTGGCGGCAACTTTTTCGGGAATTTCGCCAAAGCGAATACGATGGATGACGCCTTCGCGCGAAGCGCCGATAATGACTACATCGGAGTGAAGAGGGGAGGCCATCTGCAAAATGCCTGCGGCGATCGAAGGCGCGCGCAAAACATGAAATTCTATCGCACTGTGCGGGATCGACAGACCGGTCAGGGCTTTGTGTGCCCGATCCTGTAGATTTTCTCGAGCTGCAGCAACCTCATCATCATGGGCGTGTTGGGGCAATACGGTGAGCAATAGCAATTTGCTGCCGTATGCCTGATGAAAATCTTCTGCAAACTGAAATCCCAGTTCGACATTCGGACCGCCGGCGCTGGGAATGAGTACGCGATGTGGGGGCGGCGCAGCTTGTGCGCCTCGCCAAACCACCAAATCGCAGGGAACATCCATGAGTAAGTCGTGCAAGGTGACATCTGCATCGATTTCGCCATGGCCAACCCGGCGCCAGCTCAGAGCCAACAATTCTGGTTTGAATTCCCGCACAGCATCGCGAATGCCCCCGGCAATGCTTTGCGCCATGCGCCGTTCGATTTGCACATCGACGCCAGCGTCTCCAAACAGGCTCGCGGCTTCTTGCAACCAGGGCGTCTCAGGCGCGAGTGCATTGCCAGGCGCATTGTTTTTCTCGATATAGGGCGCCACCAGATACACATGCAGCAGAATGACGCGAGCCTGCTCGCTGCGGGCCACAGGAAGGATGAATGTGGATAGGATGGCCGCCTGTTCAGGTCGAGATAGTGGAACCAATATCGTGTGCATAGGAGACGGATACCAACAGGGCCGGGATGGCGTTGGCAAATCGAGCCCAACGCCAGAAATCGACCACTATAAGGGAAACGTTTATGAACGCTGTTTTCGCTTTCGTCCGATTCTCTGGATTTCTTCAAC
The DNA here is from genome assembly GCA_964650295.1 of uncultured Caldilineales bacterium. Classification (GTDB taxonomy): domain Bacteria; phylum Chloroflexota; class Anaerolineae; order J102; family J102; genus M2005. The sequence continues at coordinate 15,381 of CAZYSY010000171.1, forward strand.
TTTGCCGTTGGCGAAGATGCGAAAATGCCGGATGTATTGCGGCGGAATTTCGAATGCAAAGCGGGAGGGATCGCGAAAGAAGCCATCTTCCCGGTCGTTGGTCGAAAAAAGATACACGGCATTTTTGGCGCGTGTGATGCCAACATACAACACGCGGCGCTCTTCCGCCAATTTTTGTGGATCATCCATGCTGCGCCAGATGGGGAGATTTTCTTGTTCGACGCCCACGATAATCACAACAGGATATTCCACCCCCTTGGCATTGTGCAAAGTCATCATGGTAATGGCGTCCGCGTCAGGCTCATGAGCGAAGGCGTCCATACTGGTCAGGAGCGCCTGATAGTCGAGGAATGCCCGCAGACTACGGTCCTTTCCATATTTGCGGAATGCCTTCACATGCTGAAGAAAAGCCTCTTGCAGTGCCTCCCACTGAGTATCTTCCTCATCCCGACGAGGAGAGCGTGCTTCGAGCTGGCCAACGAGTTTGAGTAACGTGAGTTGCAATGCGGGCGGCAAATCATCGAGCAAGGCTTCAATCAATGAGTGCGCCGTATCCGCTACCAGCGAGCGAGCGGCTGCGTCGAGCAACACGCGCCGTTCTGGCGTCTCCTCCCCATCCGTCATCATCAAGCCCAACCCCACAAGAGGAAGATACTCCGATAAGGCTTCCTGCTCCTTTTCGGCCAAAATATAATCGGTCAGAAGATAAAATAGATCCGCGGTCACACGCAAATCATCCAACGCCCGATGTCGGATTGGACCTTTGTGTAATCCCAGTGTCTGGGCGAGTTGTTCGAGCGCGTAGTGACGTTGTTCAGGCAGCAAACGGCGGGCCAATCGCAATGTGTCGATGAACAAGGGGTAGAATCCATGTCCGAGATGCTCACCGCAGGCTTTGTCGAGAAAGCGATTATCGAAACGGGCGATGTTGTGTCCCACTAAAGTTTCGTTTTTCACGTAATCCAGAAACTCGGGCAGCACCTGCTCGATGGTGGGAGCATCCTTGACATCTTCATAGCTGATGCCATGAACGCGAGTGGCGGATTTGGGGATGTATGCTCTGTGGGGTCGAATGAGGGCTCGGAATGGTTCGGCTGCCGGTCGACGGTTTTCATAGACGAGCGCCCCGATTTCCACCAATTCATCGCGACGAACATTGGCGCCAGTGGTCTCAACGTCATAGACGATGTAGCGACCATCCGCCAATCGTTCGTAGCTCAGTAGGAGTTGTTGCGCCCAACGCCACGCCCAAAGACTCAGCGAGAAAGCGGAGCCCACGGGATGAGGCGGCGAGAATGTATCAGCATCGTTACCATGTTCTTGCGTGCGCCCAAAGGAAATGATTACGGCATCCTTTGAAGGTGGCGTCTGGGGGTTGATTTCGACTTCGAGATGTAGATAGCGTTGCAAGACTTCTCGCAAAATGAATGCGGCAATGCGTGCATCTAAATGCTCCGCATGATAAATAATCAAAGGATCTCCGCGCTGCAACGCCTGGGAGAGCCGCTCGACCAATTCAGGCGAGCGCGTCGCATCCAACAGCCGGGCCAGCGCATCTCGCTCATGTTCTCGCCAGGGTGATCGTAACGCCGCCAATTGAGCGAAGGTGGATCGGACAGCCGTCTCGGCATCATCCTCCAAATTGGGCAGATCCTGTTCGACAAGTCGCATTATGCGATGAAGATGCCGTCGTGTCAGAGGACTGATCTCTGGAAACTCATCAGCGCGTCGCACTAATTCGATCAGATCAATTTCCGAAATCTGCGCCAGGCGACGGAGCTGCACCATGGTCAACTCGTCAATCTGGTGAACCGGAAAGTTGATGACGCCGGTAAAATCATGTTCGGTCAAGGCCCGAGCCAGCTGCAAATAACGCACGATTTCTTTGACGAGATGACGTTCAAAGAAGCTCTTTGGGCGCACGCGTTGCACGTCGAATCCAGCCTCTAACAGTGTTTGTTCAATGGGCCCCGCCAAACGGTGCGTGCGATAAAGAATGAGAATGTCTCCCAATTTGTAGCCGCGCTCGCGCACCAGTTTACGAATGAGCCGAATCAGCCATTCTTGTTCCTGACGAAAATTGCGAAAGATGTAATGATAGATTGGAGGATTGTCACCCTCCACCTTGCTTTGCATAAATCGACGTCGTGCTTCAGCCTTGGATTCATGAGCGATTAGGTTCTGGGCGCCATAAAGAATGTTGGGCGGGCACCGATAACTGTATGGAAGTTTGATGATGGTTGGTTTGTAATGAGCGATGAACGCATCGATGAAGCCTGGATCTGAACCCCGCCATCCGTAAATCGTTTGATCATCATCGGCCACAGCAGTAATGCTGGCGTTGGCGGCAGCTAATAAAGTGAGAAGTTGATATTGAGCTTTATTGATGTCCTGATACTCATCCACCAGGAAATGATCCAGTTTCTGGCGATAATATTCCCGCACGTCATAATGTTTACGGAGCAACACCACAGTGTACAGCAACAAATCATCAAAATCGAGCATTCGCTGCTCACGCTTCCAAACTTCATAAGCGCGGATGACCTCGGAGATCACAGGGTCTTCTTCCTCGAACTGTGCAGGAGTGGCCAAATTGTTTTTGAGATGGCTGATTCGTGATGCAATCTCGCCTACGGGATATTGCTCTCGGCTGAGATTGAGAATCCGCAGTTGCCGGGCGATTTGAAATCGCTGCTCATCATCATCGAGAATCGTGAAGTCGGTTGGAATCTCGATTCGTTCTCCGAATTTCCGCAAAATGCGCATGGCGGCGGCGTGAAATGTGTGCACCCAGACCCCTTCCGCCACCTCGCCAAGAAAGTCAAATAGTCGCTCTTGCATCTCCTCTGCAGCGCGATTGGTAAACGTAACCGCTAAAATGCGCTCTGGTTGTGCATGCTGTTGTTTTACCAACCAGGCAATGCGGCGGGTAATGATGCGAGTTTTTCCGCTCCCTGGCCCGGCTAACACCAACAAAGGTGAATTCCTAAAGGTAACGGCCTTTAGTTGTTGTGTATTGAGATCATCGAGCCAAACATTCTCATCCATGAATTTCTTCCAGAGATTCTTAACTGTGGGATGTCATGACCTGCATCGTTACTCATATTCTAACATAAACAATGCTAGCTGGGCGCAGATACGGATAACAGGGATTTCGTGGGGGAAATACACCAACGGTTGCCGTAGACGAAGAACTCCGGGTGCGTTTCAGTTTCGGGGCGCTTTTATTTTTTGGCCGGGCGGATTGCGAATCCGCCCTGGGGAGCCCCGCTTCGGAGCCGGATTCGCAATCCGGCGGGTTTGACGCTCGATGCACCGCCGGATCACGGATCCGGCTCAGCGCATCATGGCAAATCGTGATCTACTGAATTTAGGGAAAACCGGCCAGAAAGCGTTTATCTGAGGCTTCACCGCCTCCTTTTTGCCCCCTCCCCGGCCCTTCTCCGACACTCGCTACGCTCGCGTTCGAGGGAGAGAGCTCTTCATCTACAAAGTTTTTTTGCTCTCGCCGGGCTCCTCCCCCGTACGACGGCTGTCGTAACGAGGGGCTGGGAGGGGGGCTTGGAGCAACGACAAATTTGAAACTGCACCCCTCAAAAACCGACGCTTGAAATTTTCCACGGCATCAATTATAATTAGAACATAAGTTTTACTCCTGTCACTTTTTCTTCCTTTTGCGTTATGCCTACATTGCAAACTTTGCTGGACCAACAAGCCGATATTATCGAAAGGGTGTTGCATGCGCACAAAATCAAGGCCCGGGTGTGGGGCGGCGTGGTTACCCCGCGCTTTGTCCGCTATGAACTGACCACCACCGCAGACACCAGATTGAATAAGGTTTTGGCCTTGAAGGATGAAGTGGCCATGATGCTTGGCGTTTCTGATGTGCGGATGTATCGGAAGAATGGGGCTGTGTACGTGGAAGCGCCGCGCGCCAAAGCGGCTGTTGTTAGCCTGATGGCAGTGAACAAAAGTCTGACGCGTTTACCCATGGGGAGTTTGATTCTGGGCGTGGATGAAGAAGGTGCGCCGTTGTTGTTGCGATTGCTCAGTGCGGATGTAGCTCACATTCTGGTCGCGGGTAGCACAGGTTCAGGTAAGACCGTGCTGCTTCGTAGCATGATCTTGAGTCTGGCATTGCGCCATCGCCCGCAGTCGGCCCGGTTACTTCTCATCGATCCTAAAAGTCGCGGCTTTGGGCCATTGAAAGCCCTACCTCATCTTATCCGTCCGGTGGTGACTGAGCCCGCCCAGGCCATTGCTTCGCTGGACGCTGTTGTGGCGGAGATGGAGGCGCGGGATCAGGAGAAACGCTCTCGACCCTTGATGGTCGTTGTCATCGACGAATTGGCCGATTTGCGCATGGTCGGCGGCAAGCGGGTGGAGTACAGCCTGACGAGGCTCACCCAACGCGGCCGTGAGGCGGGTATCCATGTGATTGTCGCCACGCAACGCCCGGCAGCGACCATCATGGGCGGCATGGTCAAGGCCAATCTGCCGGTGCGTCTGGTGGGCGCGGTGGCCAGCCCTGAGGATGCCAAGGTGGCGACAGGCATTGCTCGCAGTGGAGCTGAACGCCTGCGCGGTCGCGGTGATTTTCTCCTGGTCGCTCGTGGTCGGACGATTCGTTTTCAGGCGGCTTATGCCTCCAACGCTGAGATTCAGGCCGCGATCCGCCACATGAAAGCAAGGCAATAGCGCATTTCTGTGGCATAATGAAGCGCGTACATCCCACATCGTTCAAGGCCATATGATGAACCATCGTCAAATCGGATTACTCGTGATTTTTTTGGGCCTGTTTCTTCTGCTAGGCGGCGCACTGATCTGGACAGGCGCGCTCTCCTGGTTTGGGCGGCTGCCTGGCGATCTCCGCATCGAACGGGAGCATGTTCGCATTTACATCCCCATCACATCTATGGCGATTGTTTCGCTGGCGCTGAGTCTGTTGTTGGGGATCATCCATCGATTGTGGGGTTGATTTTCCCTGCGCCTGCTGGCTAAATGAAACCAGCGCCATCTCCATTCTGGAAGCTATACATGGAACTGAAGGGTAAAACCGCACTGATCACCGGCGGTGGTCATCGTATCGGGCGGGCGTTGACATTGGCTCTGGCCCAGTCTGGATGTAATCTTATCTTGCATTATCATCGTTCGGGCGAGTCTGCCCGGCGCACCGCAACAGAGGCCGAAACCCTGGGCGCGCGCGTCCTCTTGCGGAAGGCCGATCTCAGCCATCTAGATGACGCCGCGCCCTTGTTCGCCAGGTTGCCCGATGGTTTCGCGCCGGTGCAGATTCTGATTCACAGTGCGGCCATCTTCCCGAAAGATACGTTGCCAGATCTTACCATCGAGGCGTGGAGTCAGACCTTTCGCGTGAATCTGCGTTCCCCCGTCTTTCTTACCCAGGCTTTTTACCGGAGCCTCCCAGAGGATTGGCGCGGCGCCGTGGTCAACATAACCGATTGGCGCACCGAACGCCCCTACCTTACGCATTTTAGCTATACCGTTTCTAAGGGGGCGCTAGACGCGTTTACCCGCGCCGCGGCCATTCAGCTTGCGCCTAGGGTGCGAGTCAATGGCATTGCCTTGGGAGCCATGCTTCCGCCTGAGGGAGCCAGTGAAACGTATTGGCAACAGGTGGTGGATACCGTACCGCTGGAGCGTGGCGGCGGTGCGGAGGTGGCGGCCGATACGATGCTTTATCTGTTACGCAATGATTTCATCACTGGTGAGATTATTCGCCTGACAGGCGGCGCACATTTGAAGATGTAGTGGGCATTTCGGGGGCAAAAGGCTTGCAATTCTGTCAGCGCGTTCGATGTTGCAAGGCCCAGAACAGAAAGATCGATCCCGCCACCGCCGCGTTGAGCGAGTTGATGCGCCCGCGCATGGGCAGCATCACCAGCCAGTCGCAGGTCTCGGCCACCAGCCGAGAAAGGCCGAAGCCTTCGGAGCCCACCACCACGGCCAGGGGCCCGCGTAAATCCACCTGCGCCAGGGGCAGCGCGTCGGGCCGGGCCTCCAGGCCCGCGATCCACAGTCCCGCATCCTTCAACGAC
>CAZYSY010000172.1:0-7943 GCA_964650295.1 uncultured Caldilineales bacterium
CAGGGTCTTTTGCACGTCTTCCACGGTGGCCAGGAACTCGATGACCTGCTCCGCCAGTTGCCTGAACACCCGGATGACGCGGCGCTTGGCGTCCAGATCGCCCTGGATGTCCATGACATGGATGATCTGGTCCTTGATGTAAAACTCCAATTCCCGCTGTAAGAAGCCCCGCAGGTCCTTGTGGATGAAGTAGTCGCTGGTGTTGCGGCGGCAGAAATGCCGCATTCGGCGGAGCAGGACGGTTTGGTCCCCGTCGTTGTTGGCCAGCAGCAATTGCAATCCCATTTCGGAAACTGCGTCCAAAATCGCTTGATGCGCTTCTTCCAGAATGGCCTGCTGCGCTTTGGAATTGCTTCCGTACTGTTCCGCCTCCTCGGACGTGGGAAGCCTGTACTCGAAAGGCAGGATAAACTCGCGTGCTTCCGGATCGTACTGGGTCAGGTCGGGCCGGGGGAAGAAGTAGCGGTGTCTGCCTTTCGTATTGTCCCTGGGCACGCTGGCCTCGGTGATGATGAACCGAACCCGATAGCTTCCCGTCAGGCCATCAATCTTGAAAGCGTAGTCCTTGAATTGTTCCGCGGTCTTGACGTAGTGCTGGTCGCGGTTGGCCCAATGGAAGAACACCTCTTCCCCGTTGTAGGGCACGGCGTAGGCCTCTCTGGCTCCGTAACGGCGCTTGGGGATGAAATCACCATCTTCGTAGTAGCGGGTGAAGAAATTGACCAGGTGGTTGAACACCTCGATTTTGTGGCCTTCCGCAATGCGGATGTTTTCCAGGCGCTCTTTCGCCTCGATGTATTTTCTTCCTAGCGGGGTGGTGTCGAACGGAGTCACGATTTCCCCGGTTTCCGTCAATGCGTTGGCCCCGAAGTTTTCTTTGACCTGGCCCGCCAGTTTATCCAATTCCCGTTCAGCTTCTGCCCGATCCCCGGAAGTCACCTCGGCAAAGGCTTCATCCACCCTTTTGGGCAGTTGTTCGGTGATGAATTTCTCGATTTCTTCCTGCTTCAGATGATACAGTCGGTAAATGCCGAAATCCAGGTCGGCCAGATCCAGTAAAAAAAGTTCACGGAAGAATGTTTGCAGCCGAGTCAGTGCGTCCATAGTTTCAATGGGAGGTGGAGAAGATTAGAATTTTCCAAAGAGTCAACATCTGTCGAAAATAAGACTTGACAGACAATCTTCTAACTATTATAATCACAAAAACACCTATTGAAAAATCCGCACAGGAGCCTTTTCATGGAAAAAATGCTCTCAACACGAGAGGTCAAGGATATTTTAAGCGAACGTGTCGGTCTGGATTACACCATTCAACACATTACGTACCTGATTGCGCGTGGTTACTTTCCGGGTTCTGTCAAAGGGCCGGGAAGGACTTCTCGATGGCGCATACCCGAAAGCGGTCTAGAATATTTCATAGACAGCGTAAAAAGAGAAAGTACAAAGAAGCTGAATCAGAAGCAAACCCCCTGACAAATCAGAACTTTTGTGCTATTATTAGTGTAAAAAACGCCGAGGCCCGGTGCATTGGTTTGGCGGCCACTCCCGGACCCCGGCACACAGAACATTAACAACTGAAGACTTTACAGTCATCAATTGAATGGCTGTCGATTGTACGTCAACTGTTTGAGGTTGACAGGGACTACACGCTTTTCGCGGGGTGAAACAGCGTGCTTTTTGGGCTTGGCGGCCCCCGGAGGGGTGCTCCGGGGACCTTAGAATGAGCCGGGAGGGGATCGAACCCCCGACCCGCGGATTAAAAGTCCGCTGCTCTACCAACTGAGCTACCGGCCCATGAACAATGTTTAGTTTAGCACAAAATCAGGCCCAAAACAAAAAAACAGCATAAAAAACAACCAAACCGCAGACTTGCCCAAAGCGATGCCCATGAAGATGGCGACACAACAAGACGCTAAGTCCATCCCCCTGGACTTGTTGCATCGCCGAGACGCTCCATTTTCACCCTGTGGCCCCTTCGTCTGTTTGGAAGACAGCCGATCAAAGCATCAAGACCTGCTTTTTGGAACAAAAACGTTACACATCAGGTAATAAACCTCTTCGTCCTTTCGTCAACCTTCATCTCTGTTCGTTATTTCTCTGGAGTTTCCGGTGGCTGCATTGCGAATCAGCTTTGCTTGGGGACTGGGCTAACCGTCAGTGATTTAGTTGTTTGGAAGGCTTTTGCCCCCAGTTTTCAATAATACCTTTTCTACGATGGTGGGCGATGAAGGACGATAGGGCGACAAAGCCGTGTCCTATCGATATATCGACGCAGACCGCCATATCGAAACGGCGGTCTGCATGATTTTATCTTCGCTTAAGCGGGAAGGAACCCCTCCTCCAGCAATTCCTGGCGCAGCTTTTCGTATCCCTTATCCTCCAGCTCGGCCATGAACTTCTCCGCCTCCATCGCGGCCATGGCGCCCTGGCCCACACTGGTGGACACCTGCTTGAAGCGATGATCCTGAATCTCGCCTGCCGCAAACACGCCCGGCACGCTGGTGTGACCGAAGCGGTTGGTGATGACGTAGCCGTCGGGATCCATGGCCACCTGACCCTTGACGATATTACTGTTGGGAATGTGGCCGATGAAGATGAAAACGCCATCGGTGCGGAAATCGCTGACCTCGCCAGACTTCACGTTTTTCAGCGTCACCGAAGCCACCGCGCCGTTCTCGCCTGCGTTGATGCTGGTCACAATGGTATCCCAGATGAATTCGATCTTGTCATTCTCGAATGCACGCTTTTGCAAAATCTTGCTGGCCCGCAGCTCGTCACGGCGGTGGATGATGGTAACCTTGCTGGCAAAACGAGTCAGGAACAGGCCCTCTTCCAAGGCGCTGTCACCGCCGCCGACCACCACAACTTCTTTATCCTTGAAGAAGAAACCATCACAGGTGGCGCAATAGCTGACGCCGCGGCCGGTCAGTTCCGCCTCGCCTGGCACCTGCAACTTGCGAGGGGTTGCGCCCATGGCCAGGATGATGGATTCAGCCTTGTATTCCTTCTCGAACTGAGTGCGCAGGGTGAAGGGATGCTGAGATAAGTCCAGCTCCAACACGTGGTCATACTCGACTCGCGTGCCGAACTTTTCGGCCTGTTTCTGAAATCGTTCAGCAAGATCTGTGCCGCTCAGACCTTCGGGGAAGCCGGGATAATTTTCGATCTCGTAGGTCAGGGCTACCTGGCCGCCGATATCGTTCCCGGTGAAGAGAATTGGGTTCAGCTGGGCGCGGGCGGTATAGAGCCCCGCGGTAAAACCGGCGGGACCGCCGCCGATGATAATTACTTTTTCGACTTTATCTTTATCTGGCTGGTCGGAAGGAACAACGAACATGGACATATTAATTCACCGTTTTTCGTGAGATGTATGGGGATTTGAAATGATTGCGTTTGGGATTCTGGCGCGCGGCAAGAGACCGTTTCACCACTGCTATTGGACGCGATGAGCGCCAGAAAGGTTACGATCGCAGGCCCGGTTTATCCATCTCGCCCAATGCAGCCATGGTCAGCGTCACCAGAGCGATGGCCGCGGTTTCGGTGCGCAAAACACGCGGGCCCAGCGTCACCGTCATCACGCCCGCAGACCGGGCTTTCATCACCTCTTCTGGCTCAAACCCGCCCTCTGGCCCCACGAACAACGTCACGGGCCAGGACGCCTCGGCCAGCGCCGCCCGCACTGGCTGCTCAGCCATCACAGCCGGCAAAATTCCCATTCCCTGCACGCCAGCCAACGCCTCATCAAAGCTAATCGGAGTCAGCAACAGCGGCAACTTTCCCCGGCCGCTCTGCTCCGCGGCCTCGCGGATGATGCGCCGCCAGCGTTTCCAACGCCCCTCTCCGGGCTGCCGCCGCAACGTCCGTTTGGTGATGATGGGTTGGAACGTGGTCACGCCCAGCTCTGTGCCCTTTTGCAGCACCCACTCGAAACGCTCGCCTTTGCTGATGGCCTGGCATAAAACCAACTCGCCCGCGGGCTCGCCTTCTGCAACCATCCGCTCTAAGATGCGCCCGCCCGCCTGGCCCTTCTCTACATGAGTCAACGCCACCCGAAACGCGTTGCCTCGACCATCCAGCGCCAACACCTCTTCGCCCCGATGCAATCGCAACACCGATCGAATCTGCCGGGCGATGTCGGGCGGGAAGGTCACTTGCTCGCCGTGAAAAGCATCAGGAGAAAGAAAAAATCGGTGCACCATCCCACCTTCCACGTTACCCTTTCCTCGCAGCCAGCGCCACCCAATCGCCATCACTCACCTCATCCACCACCATCATGCCTGTGGCTCGCAGCGCCAATTCCACCACATCCCGCCGCTGTTTGATGATGCCCGAGAGCATGAGAACGCCGTCCGGGGCCACGCGCTCATTCAGATTCTCGTGCAACAGCAGGTTAGCGATAACATCGGCCAGGATGTTGGCCAATACCAGATCATACCGGCCCGAATCCATCACAGATCCCACCAGTAGGGTGATCTGATTCCGCACCTGGTTGAGACGGGCGTTCTCCTCGGCCGTGCGCACCGCCTCCGGATCGATATCGGTGGCGACAACCCGACTTGCGCCCAGCTTCACCGCGGCAATGGAGAGAATGCCCGATCCTACACCCACATCCAAAACCGTTGACCGGGGTCGGATGTGTTTTTCCAACAGACGCAAAGCAAGCTGGGTGGAAGGATGCGTGCCGGTGCCGAAGGCCATGCCCGGGTCCAGTTTGATGAGCACATCCCCCGCCTGCAACGGCGGTTCTTCCCACGAGGGAGCGACGATGATACGCTGGCCGATGCGCAATGTGTGATAATGTCGCTTCCACGCCTCTGCCCAATCCTCAGTCGCAAGATGCTTGACGCGGGGCTCGCCGAAAAAATCAGCGTAGGGCTGACGGGGCAATTCCTGCAAAATGTCCTCGATAAGGCGGGCGTGCTCAGGCGTGTCAGAAAGATAGCCGCGCAGCAGCGTCTGAGCGTGATCCCGTTCACCATACGGCCCGAAACCGCTGACTTCCACCACCACGCCGCCATGAAAGTGGGGATTGAGCCAGGTGACCGCAGCCTGCACCGACTCAGCCGTGGGATCGGGCGTGGCAACGGGCAAGATAAATTCGAGAAGATCGGTCATGGCAATGTTACAGGCCCAGGGCCTCTTTCATCCGGTCGAAGAAGCCACCTTGCTCGCCGCGGTCCTCCACCGGGACAGGAGAAAGGGTCTCGGCCAGACGCCCGAACAGCTCCTTTTGCTCCTCAGATAGCTCTGACTGCTTGGGGATGCGCACATTGACGGTGATGAGCATGTCGCCACGGCCGCTGCCCCGCAGATGAGGCACGCCCAGCCCGCGCAGGCGCAATACCTTGCCCGGCTGCGTTCCCGGCGGAATCTTCACCAGTTTGGGGCCGTCCAAAGTAGGCACTTCCACCTCCGCGCCCATCACCGCCTGGGCGATGTTGATGGGCAGCTCCAGCAGGATGTCGTCATCCACCCGCTGGAAAAGCTTGTGGGGCTTGACGCTGAGGAAAACATACAAATTGCCCGGTTGTCCCCCGCGTTGGCCTGGTTCGCCTTCGCCCGGCAGGCGGATGCGCGTGCCATCCTGCACTCCGGCCGGGATCTTCACCCGCAGCCGTCGCGTCACCTCCACCTGACCCGTGCCATGACACTCGCGGCAGGGCGTGGTCACAATCTCTCCTGTGCCCTTGCAGCGGGGACAGGTGGTGACATTGACGAAAGTGCCGAAGATGGTCTGCTGACGCTGGCGCACCTGGCCCATGCCGTTGCAGGTGGGGCATTTCATGGGGTGGGTGCCAGGCTCAGCGCCTGAGCCATGACAGCGGGGGCAGGTCTCATGGCGGGTGATCTCGATTTCCTTCTCCGCCCCCATCACCGCTTCTTCGAACTCGATGGTAAGATCGTAGCGGATATCTGCGCCACGCATGGGGCCGTGCCGTTTTCCTCTACCCCGGCCAAAGCCGAAGCCCGCACCAAAAATCTCCTCGAAAATATCGCCGATATCGGTGAAGCCGCCACCTGCGGGCCCATAGCCGCCGCCACCTGCCGCGCCCGAAACGCCGGCATGCCCGAAACGATCATAGGCTGCGCGCTTTTGGTCATCTCCCAGCACCTCATACGCCTCATTGATTTCCTTGATGCGCACATCTGCATCTGGGCCATCATAAATGTCTGGGTGATACCTCTTCACCAATTTGCGATAGGCGCGTTTGATCTCATCGGCGGACGCCGTGCGTGATACGCCTAAAATCTCGTAATAATCTCGTTTAGCCATAAATTATTTGCTGTTGAAATGATTTCGATGACGATGAAGTGTTGAGCGCCAGCCTGGACGCGTCGATAACCTGCGTCAAACAACAGGACATCACGCATTGCATTTGACGCTGCTACAGCCCGCGTCAGGTTGTGGCGCCGACCTTCATCAGATGCGATGAATTGCCATTCGAATTGCCTGCACGTTTAATGAGACGCAGAAACGTCGACAGAGGTTTCATCTTCCTCATCATCTTCTTCACCCCAACTGATGATCCACACGCTCAGGCCCGCCAGGGCCACGGTGGCCGCGGCCAGGGCCAGCCATTGCGTGGCTGTAAAGCCCACATGCCGGGCAGAGAAGTAGAGGATGATCAACATCCCGATGGCCAGGATGATGAAAGAGATGAGATTGGGGTGGTCGTTCCAGAGTTTTTTCATACTTGGGTTAGGGAGAACGAAGAGATAATTCAATCGTTTTGGATGATTTTATTGATGGACAGGGCCTTTTCGACCGGAGACAGTGGAAGCTCAATTTTCATTCTGTCTTTCAGTTTCCGGCTTCGGGCTGCCTGTTTGATGCCGTTTCAGCATCTCCGCCCACGCCTCGGTCACCCGGGCCTCCAGCGTGTCGAGATCGCTATCGTTGACGATGACGACATCGGCCTTTGAGGCTTTCCATTCCTGGGAGCTCTGGGAACGCATGCGGCTGCGGGCCTGGCGCTCGCTCATGCCGCGGGTGTCCATCAGGCGGGCGATCTGCACCTCTTCGGGCGCAGTCACCACCCAGATTTCATCGCAGATGGATTTGAGCTCGCCTTCCAGTAGCTTGATGGCTTCAATGACCACGACGGGCGCATCAGCGGCCTCGATTTCTGCCTGCACGGCCCGCTCCACCGCGGGATGCACGATGGCTTCCAACTGGGCCAGCTTATCGGGAATGGCAAAGACGATGTTGGCCAGATGCCGGCGGTTGATGGAGCCATTCGACAGCAGGATTTCCGGGCCAAAGGCGGCGACAACCCCGTCGTAGGCCAGTCCGCCAGGCTGCATCACGCCATGCGCGACTTTGTCCGCGTCGACGGTGTGCGCGCCCAGCTTGCGCAAAAGCTCCAGCACCGTGCTTTTGCCCACGCCAATGTTGCCGGTGAGGCCGATGATGATGGGAGAGGATGAGGAATTCGGTGGCATGAGGTGAGTGGAGTAAAGAATTTATGTCGTCGAACCGTGAACTATCAGCCATTGTATCACACCAGGGCGGCCCAGGACTCGATGAGTTCTTCCATCTCGCGCTCCACGGCCTGATAGCGTTCGCCCAGGCGTTGGACTTCCTCCACCCGTTGGGCCAGGCTGGCCTCTTCGAGCTGTTGCGTAATCACTTCCAGCTCTTTTTCCAGGGTGTGGATTTGATCTTCCAGGGCCTGGGCCTGCTGCTGGCGTTTTTCTTCTTCCTTGCGTTGGCGCCGGGCCTCTTTCGATTTTTCGCGATGGCGCTGGTTAGCCCGCTTGATCTCGGTAGTCACCTGCTTTTCCGGGCTGGCGGCTTCGCGGGCCGCGATGTAGGCGGAGTAGTTGCCCTTCCACGCCCGCAGGCGCTTCTCGTTCACATCGATGGCCCACACCTGGGTGGCGATGCTATCGATGAGATAGCGGTCGTGGGAGACCAGCAGCACCGTGCCGTTGAAGTCTCG
>CAZYSY010000173.1:0-3743 GCA_964650295.1 uncultured Caldilineales bacterium
TCAGCAATGCCAAGGCCCGCCGCGTGCTGGGGTGGAAGCCCGCGGTGGATTTCGATGAGGGAATGCGGCGCACGGAAAACTGGCTGCGGGAGCAAGGATATCTCCCCTGATTCAGCGCGTCGGCCGCCCCGAATGACGCCCGTAGACCGGGGGACTGTGAGGCGTAAACGCGTGGGGACGCCGACATTTTCATCCCAGCCCCCTCCGTCGCGCCAGCGGCGGCTTTGGATGAGCCGTCAGCGGAACAGATCCGTTTCTTTGGGACGCAGGAGATCGTAAAGATGGCTGGGGCCGGGCCGGTAGGGCGCGCCCCGCACATGCACGATGGATGGGGAAAAGCATCCCGCCTGGGAGGTCGTTGCGCCAGATTCCCCTCAATGTTTCAAAGCAATGCGCCAAAAAAAGCTTCAACCGTGGGGAGGGCGATCGTAGTCACGCCATTCTGGCTTTCCAGCCACTTTTTGGGAACCAGCATGCCGCGGCTGTTGCTATCCTCCGCCTTGGTCTCCACGATTTTGAATGAGCGCGACCGTAGTAACGCCTGCATCCGCGCCACAGATGCCAATAGCGCTTCATCCCCCTTTCCCATGACATGACACCAATAATCGGCCGTTGTACTCACAATGCCCGAGGGTTCGTCACGACGCGTGTTTCGAATCTCGAAATAGAGATTACCGGTTTCGCCCGCCCGTTTGTCCCATTTTACTTCCACGCTAAAAGGAGCGCCTTCCGAGGGAATGACATGCAAATCGTAACGCTGGCCGGTGTAACCGATGCGAACATGGGCGCCACGGAGCATGAAGTAGAGGGAGACGCGAAGCTCGTTGTAATGCCCATCTCTGAGCTGACGGGTGAATTGTGCGGGCGTGTTGTGTCGCATAAGCATAAACTCACCTCATCAATTCCTGCTTTCTGCCAACATCCGCTGCACCCGCTCCTGAATCTGTCCCTGGATCACCGCCACGGGCTGATGTGCGTCCAACACCAGCCAACGTTCAGGGTGTTGTGACGCCAGTTGCAAATATCCCTCCCGCACCCGCTTGTGAAACTCGATGGCGTGAGCCTCCATCCGGTTCCACTCCTCGGGCGTGGCCGCTTTGCGCTGTAAGCCTGTTTCGACATCCAGATCGAGATAGACCGTCAAATCAGGCCAGAGACCGCCAGTGGCGAATTCGGTAATGCGCAGCAAATCTGCCAGAGGCAAGCCATGCCCATAGCCCTGGTACGCCAATGTGCTATCTGCAAAGCGATCGCAGATCACAACCCAACCCGCGGCCAAACGAGGCCGAATAACTTCGCGCACGATCTGAGCCCGAGCCGCCGAGAAGAGTAAAATCTCCGCCTCGGGCGTCATCTCGGTGTTGATGGGGTTCAGCAAGATGGTTCGGATTTGCTCGCCAATATTGGTGCCGCCCGGTTCTCGGGTCAGCAACGCCTGGACGCGTCGTTGTTTGAGCCAGTTCATGAGCTGACGAATCTGGGTGGTTTTACCGCTGCCTTCTATGCCTTCGAATGTGATAAATGTCATGGCAATTATTCACGGTAGAGCCGCACCCGGCGATTGGGTTCGCGGCCATAAGAATGGGAAATCAGATTGGCCTCGCGGGCCAGCTGGTGTTGCATGCGTCTCACCTCAGGGGGTTGAGGCGAAAGTTCCACAACGGGCGCCCCCGAAAGCACCTTCTCCACCCCGCGCATAGTCTCCTCGATAGCCATGCTTACGGGATCTGCGGTATCTACTTTCAAGGCGAAAATGTCAGCCAACAGCGTTTCCATCTGGTGGACGGTGTTGGAACGGAGCACATATACGGGGATGCCCCGCTCTTCGGCTTCGCCGATGGGTTGTGGGCGCTTGCGATAGTAATTCTTCAAGGTAATCACGGCGGACGCCCGCCGCAAATCGTTGATGATCTCGATAGGAACGCCCAGATTTTGGGCCGCAGAGCGCAGACGGTTTTGACCCACACCATAAGGATAAATGCGCACAGGACGCACTGTCCTGCTGCGCTCCTCGCGATAGCCAACGCCGCCTTCGCCGTAGATGTCTGAGGCATAACGTGATCGTTTCGGTAGGCCGCTTTTATCTCTTTTTAGCGAATCGCCTTTTTCAACAATGATCTCGCCTTGCTCATTACGATAACGCGTTTCGGGCTTGAGCGGGCGATCGCGCAAAATGGCATCGACAGCCTTGCTCACATCATGATGCACGATGAGATGCTGACGATCGACGATCTCGATAAGCACATCAAAGGTTGGGGGAGAACGACGCTCCAACACCGATTTCTGCGTACCGCGCCGCCGCGCCTCTTCATCCGAAAGGGTGACTGATTCGATGCCGCCCACCAGGTCCGAGAGGGTAGGATTGAGAAGCAGATTGGCCAGGGTGCGGCCATGAGCGGTGCCGATAAGCTGCACTCCCCGTTCGGCAATGGTGCGAGCCGCCTCGGCCTCCAACTCGCGACCGATCTCGTCGATAATGATGACTTCGGGCATGTGATTTTCCACCGCCTCGATCATCACCTCGTGCTGCTCAGAAGGTTTGCGAACCTGCATACGGCGGGCGCGGCCAATGGCGGGGTGAGGGATGTCGCCATCGCCTCCGATCTCATTGGAGGTGTCTACAATGACCACGCGCTTACCCTGATCGGCCAACACTCGAGCCGCTTCGCGCAACAAGGTGGTTTTACCCACGCCTGGACGCCCCAGCAACAAGATGCTTTTGCCACTGGTGACAATATCTTGGATGATGTCGATGGTGCCGTACACGGCTCGCCCCACCCGACAAGTCAATCCCACCACTTTTCCCTGGCGGTTGCGAATGGCGGAAATGCGGTGCAGCGTGCGGGTGATGCCCGCGCGATTATCATCGGTAAATTGCCCCACCCGCTCGACCACATAAGAGATGTCGGCTTCGGTGATTTCTCGCTCCAAGAGCACGCGGTCTGCATCGACATAGCGAGCTTCTGGCAGGCGTCCCAGGTCCATAACGATCTCGATGAGGTTGCCTTCATCGCCAAACTCGCGTAGGCGATCGCTGATCTCGGGTGGAAATACCGTCAGCAGCGCATCAAGATCATCAGTGATTTTAGGTCGTGTGGTAGTCAGGATTTGTGATTTTGTCATATAAAATACTATTGAAAAACGAGCCAAGATGACCTGTTGGGAATTCAGAGGACATCCACGTTGCATCTGTCTTCTGGTGGATGCATCCCATGAAACCCAATCGAAGCGTCAGAGATTTTGCTAGTTACCTGACACCAATTGGCTTTGTTTGCTGTCACTGGCCGAATGAATTCGGTCCTTGGGGCGCAGCCCGCTCCGAGACGGGCGGGGGGAGGAAATTTGGAAAGGAATGGCTCGCGCCGCCTGTCACCCTGCGGGGACGGTTCCCAGCTGTGATTTTGCAATCTATTTGTAACTACTAACGTACCCGACTTCAATCACCACAAAGGCGCAAAGACACTAAGAACACCAAGAATTTCAAAGCTTTTTCTTTTCTTCGCGCCTTTGTGGCTTCGTGTCTTCGTGGTTTCTAGCCAGGCTACCTTAGTAGTAACATCTATTTTTTGAAATAAGGGCTGTCGGTGCAGGCTGACAGGCGGCCGGAGGCCCTCAGCCCTGATTTCAATCGGCAGGAAGCATGAACATGAAATTTGTGTCAGGTTGCTAGGGCGCTTTTCTATTTTGCCGGGCGGATTACGAATCCGCCCTGGGGAGCTCCGCTCCGGAGCCGGATTCATCAG
>CAZYSY010000174.1:0-3128 GCA_964650295.1 uncultured Caldilineales bacterium
CGCCTGCACCGTTTCGCGGAGGCCATGCCCAAGGTGGAGCTGCATATCCATCTGGAGGGGAGCATCCGGCCCGAGACCGCGCTGGCTCTGGCCCGACGCCATGGCATTCGTCTGCCCGCGGATGATCCTGCGGGCCTGCAAGAGTGGTTTCGCTTCCGGGATTTTCTGCATTTCATCGATGTTTACGTGGCGCTTTCCGACCTGTTGCGCACGCCCGAGGATTTCGAATTCATCATCGTGGAGCTGGGGCGGGAGCTGGCCCGACAGAACATCCGCTACGCGGAAGTCACCTTTACGGCCTACACGCACCTGGGCTGGCAGCAGAAGGGCCTGACCCCGGAGGACATCCTCGCGGGGCTGGACGCGGGGCGGGCGGCCATCAGGCGGCAGTTTGGGGTGGAGATTGTCTGGATCATCGACATCCCCCGCAATCTCAGCTTCAGCAGGACCACCGGCCTCTACAACGGTCGGGCCAGTATGCCCACGGTGGATATCGCTCTGGCCTGGCGAGAGCATGGCGTGGCGGCTCTGGGCCTGGGGGGATATGAGATCGGCGCGCCGCCCGAGCCTTTTGCCCAGGCTTTTGATCGCGCTCGGGCTGGTGGTCTGCACAGCGTTCCTCATGCGGGGGAGCATGTGGGGCCCGAGGGCGTGTGGGGCGCGATTCGTTCGCTGCAGGCGGAGCGCATCGGGCATGGCGTGCGGGCCATTGAGGATCCGGCGCTGGTGGCGTATCTGGTGGAGGAGCAGATTCCGCTGGAGATATGCCCCACCTCCAACATCCGCCTGGGCGTGTATCCCGACTTCGCATCTCATCCCCTGCGGCGGTTCTGGGAGGCGGGCGCGTACGTCACTGTCAACAGCGATGATCCTCCTCTGTTCAACACTACGCTGAATCAGGAGTATCGGGTGCTGGTGAATGAATTCGGGTTTGACGCCAATGAGTTGGAACAGGTATCATTGAACGCCCTGCGAGCGAGTTTTTTGCCTGAGTCACAAAAAGACGAGCTCGAGCGAGCATTCCGACAGGAATTTATCCGTCTGCGGCGGGAGCTGGCGCTTGTAGATTAGCTATCGGTCTCTTTTCGTCGCACCTTCTTACGCATTCATGATGGCCCTTTCCATGCCTTACAACCTGCTTCCTGCTTCCGAATTTGCTTCTGAGCAACTGGCCAACGCGCTCAACGCCTGTTACGAAGATTATTACACGCCCATCCGATTTCATTCGGGCCAGTTCGATTTTTTCGTGCGAGCCCATGATGTTTTGCTCGAGCAGTCATTGGTGGCCCAAGATGACGATGAGATCATCGGGTTGGCGCTGCTGGCTCGCCGCGGCGAGCGGGGCTGGGTCTCGGGGCTGGGCGTGTTGCCCGACCATCGTCGTCAGGGCGTGGCCCGGGCGCTGATGACGGGCGTAATCGCCAATGCGCGACGCATCGGCCTGGCGCGATTGCAATTAGAAGTGCTCAGCAACAATCAGCCCGCCATCAATCTTTATGCGGATTTGGGCTGGCAAATGGGGCGGGAGCTGTTGGTGTGGGAACGTCCAGAATTTCAGGGCCCGTTGCCGATCCATCGCGAGTTGGCGGTGGAGATGAAGCCTCAATTGCTGTTGGACGCGTATTTCGACGTCTGGCATGAGGAACCCCCTTGTTGGCAACGAGAGAAGGAAACGCTTTTGCGTTATACTGAGCTCGGCATGAAAGGCTGGGCCATCGTGCGGGATGCCGGGCCTGTGGCTTATTTGCTGGGATTTACGCCTCAAAATAGGCGAATGCCATTGATGGACGTGGCTGTTGATCCTGCCGTTGGCTACAAGAGTGCAGGTCGGGCCATTTTACAAAACCTTCACCTCATGTTCAATACGACGCCTCAACTTCCCAATGAGCCGGTGGCTTCCAAGTTGAATTTCTTGTTCGCGGCAATGGGGTATCAGGTGGTGCTTCGTCAGCATGAAATGATGTTGGACTTGTAATGAAATCGCAGTTTGCTGCATCAAATATGCAAATCTTATTTCGCTTTACCATTTGTTGCGCTGAAGGAGAATGACTTTATGACCAAAAAAGTAACTCTGCATTGGACGAAAGATCGTGAGTTTATTGCCTATGACAATGATGAAGGGGGGGCAGTTGGCATCACTGGTCCCAATCCGCCCGGGAGTAAATCGATGGGGGCCAGTCATCTGCTGCTGGCTGCGTTGGGAGGGTGCATGGGCACGACCATCATCGCAGTGATGCACAAAAGACGCCTGAATATCGAATCTTTTGAGATCGAAGTTACAGGTGAACACATCGACAAATGGCCTATGACCTTCACCCATTACCACCTGGTTTATCGCATCAAAGGCGAGGGGGTGAATGATAAACTTATGGAGACGGCCATCTTTTTGGCCCATGAGCGCTATTGCACCGTATCCAGTTCGACATCAGGCAGTAAGAGTTATGCATATGAGATTTTGCCTGTGGAAGCGTCTGCATCTGCTTGATTGTCTCATGACATCGAATGTCCGCCTGCCCTATCCCTGATAAACCGAAACCGAGAAGATATCTCAAGCCAAGGGGCCAAGCTGCAAAGAAAAAAACGCAACGGTGCACCTCTATCCAGAGAGAACCACCAAGGCCACAAAGGCGTAAAGACGCGAAGAAAGGACAGACACAAAGTGTTTCTTTCCTTTTTTCGTGTCTTTGTGGCAAAAAGAGGAGGTGTCGGCACGTATTTGACTGACGCCATTGGCAGTGGAAGGCTCCTATCAATGCTCAGAGACGGTGGACGATAGACGGCGGACGAAGAAAGTTGCTGTTTACTGGCGTAAATTGTCCGCCGTCTATCGTCAAATGGCTCGAGAGCGCTCCGTAGCCACGAGTCGGAAGGAAAACATCAGTCAAGAATAGGCGCTACAATTTTGTTAAGTAGGTGATGATATAACTCACGTTGCGCACTTGCTAGTACTAAGTCAAGTCTGCTTTGAGGGAAGAAGGCGACGGCCGGCCGACAGGCCGACTGAAGTCGGTCTCTATAGGCCTCTGGCCAACGGACGGCCTACGCCGTCCCTTCACCAACCAGAGACGGTCGACGGAGGTCGACCGCTGGCGCAAAGCGCCTGGAGAGTCTGAGTTTACTCGATGGTA
>CAZYSY010000175.1:0-25676 GCA_964650295.1 uncultured Caldilineales bacterium
CGCATCGCCGGGCAGACGCTGGGGACGGAGCATGTATTGGAAGCCGCCAAAACCACGGGGGCGGAGGATTTTTCCTGGTACATGCTGCACACCCGGGGGACGTTCATGCGCGTGGGCGTCAAAAGTCCTGAATGGCCTGAGTCTCGGCCTCTGCACACCCCTGCGTTCGATATCGACGAGCGGGCGCTGCCTGCGGGCGCGGCGGTCATCGCCCAGAGTGCGCTGCAATGGCTAAAGGAATATGATCCTGAACGCTGGCCCCGGGAAGCGTCGCTGAAAGAGTAATTGAGCGATTGGATGTTGGGTATTGAGGTTGTCTCTCTCGGCTGCTTCTCTGTTCCATCAATATCAAACTCCAATATCAAAGACCGTTTTTAAGTAGATGTGCATTTGAAACTTGAGAAAAGCGCCTGCGCATTTTGACGAGCATGGACGAAGATTGACGTATATCGACGATGGTTCACTTCGCCCACCTTCGTCTTTTTGTCACTCTTCGTCTGATGAGTTGTAATCGTCTACAAGGCTAATTTAAAGTTCATACCAGTAACTACTTAACCTCCTATGTCTCTTCCCTCCTACGATTTCTCCGACACTGTCGTTCTGGTTACCGGCGCGGGACGGGGGATTGGCTTTGCCATCGCCCGCGACTTCGCCCGTTTCGGCGCTACGGTCTATCTCAACGACATCCTGCCCGAACGCGCCAGCCGCGCCACGGCTGATCTCATCAAGCAGGGCTACGACGCATTCGCAGCGCCCGGCGACATTTCTGATCCCGAACAGGTTGATTGGATTTTTAGGCACATCGATGAACATTCCGGCCGTATCGATGTGCTGGTGAATAACGCGGGCGTGGAGCCGGTCAGCTCCATCTTCGATCATTCGCTGGAAGATTGGCAGCGCACGCTGAACACCAACCTCACCGGCGCATTTTTATGTACGCAAAAGGCGGCGCTGCGGATGCGCGAACAGGGCAAGGGCAGCATCGTTAATATCGCCTCCATCGCTGGCAAGTCGCAGCCCCTGTACCTGCGGTCAGCCTATGCGGCCAGCAAGGCGGGGTTGGTGGGCTTCACCAAAGAGGCGGCTCGGGAATTCGCGCCTTACGGCATCCGGGTGAACGCCATTGCCCCGGGCGTCATCGTCACCCCCATGACTGAGCGTCTACGTAGCAATGCCGAGCAGATGGCCCGCTGGCGGCTTGAGATACCGTTGGGCCGTCTGGGACGGCCGGAAGAAGTGGCGGCCTTGTGCCTGTGGCTGGCATCGGACGCGGCCAGTTACGTTACGGGCATGGCCTGGCATGTGGATGGCGGCAAAAATATGGCATAGAACGTGTTGCGTATTCTTTAAAACAAACGCAACTAGCCACGAAGAACACGAAGGTCACAAAGGCACGAAGGAAGAAAATGAAAAATCTTCGTCTCTTCGTTACCTTCGAGCCTTCGTGGCAAAGGGGTGGAGGGCGCTTCCTGTATAGTTACAGGTAAACTTCCTTCCTCACACAAACACGAAATACGAAACATCTCGAAACACTCAACCAATTCATCTCCCAAGGAGTTTTCGCTATGGATTACCAATACATCATCGTTGAAAAGATCGACGGCGTCGGATTGGTGCGTTTCAATCGCCCCAAGGCGCTGAACGCGCTCAGCCCCGAGCTGATGGATGAGCTGGGGCAGGCGCTGCTGGCCTTCGATGCTGATCCCGAGGTGGGAGCCATCGTGCTTACGGGCAACGAGCGGGCCTTTGCCGCGGGAGCAGATATCAAAGCCATGTCCACGGCCAGTGCCGCGGACATGCTTCTGAACGACATCATCAGCAAGTGGGAGACCATCCATCACATCAAAAAGCCCGTCATCGCTGGGGTGAGCGGTTATGCCTTGGGCGGCGGCTTCGAATTGGCCATGGCTTGTGATATGATCATAGCCAGCGAAAGCGCCCAATTCGGCCAGCCCGAGATCAATCTGGGCATTATTCCTGGCTTTGGCGGCACTCAGCGCCTGACCCGGGCGGTGGGCAAGGCTCTGGCTATGGAGATGGTGCTGCTGGATCGCCGGCTTTCGGCCGAGGAGGCCCGGCAGTTTGGTCTGATCAACCATGTCTATCCGGTGGAATCATACCTGGATGAGACGCTGAAGCTGGCGAAGAAACTGGCTCGCCAGGCGCCGGTTGCTGTACGTCTGGGCAAAGAGGCTGTCAATAAGGCTTTCGAACTTAGCCTGGCGGAAGGATTGGCCTATGAGCGTCGGGCGTTTCAGATGCTTTTCGCTACTGAAGATCAAAAAGAAGGTATGGCCGCCTTCATCGAGAAGCGCCGTCCCCACTGGCAAGGACGATAGAATTCCTGATAAATCATTTATCTTTCCTCAAACTCATCGACCGACACTCTTCCTGTCGGGTATTAGATATCTGGATGTTGGATAGCAGGTATTGCGTAAGTCCACCCAATATCTAATAGCCGATACTCGATACCAAACATCCTTATGCTCTCAACCTTCTTTCCCCCCCTCCCGCCCAAGATCCCCGGCCTGAGCATCAGTGTCGGTTCCTTCTTGCCGCGTATCCTCATGCCCAGCGCCGAGGGCGTGGAGCTTTCACCCATCGACATGGTGGAGCCCGGTGCGCTGGGCGTGTGCATCTATAATCCTGCGCCTGTCAATCCCATGCCTTTGCCGCCGCCGGGCATGGATTATGCTTCGCGTCTATCCATGCTGGATGCGCGCAAGGTCGATTTCTACATCATTAGCGGTCTCAGCGTTTCCAAACTGGAACAGTGGCGTGATCTGGCGGGCCTGGACGACCGACCTTTCCTGAGTGATGAAATGGGCGCCTTTGCCGCCGAGGTGGGCGTGCCCATCAAACGGCTGGAAGGACAGAATTTCCGCACCCATGCCGCGTTCGTTTTGCATGAAGACCGGGTGTTGGCCATCCTGCTAGAAACAGACCTGGCCCATAACTTCGAGGGGCTGCTGGCTGCATTGGATGTGGCTGACAACCACGAGCCGGGCGAGTATGATTTACCCGATAAGCCCCATTACCGGGCGGATTGAATCGTTTTGATGCAATGTTAGCTTTACCTCGTCTGGCAGGATTGAAGACCTATGTCGGCGATGTGAATGCTGCGCACTGTTTTTGGGCGCAGCATTTTCATTTGCAGCCAGTCATGCAGGGGGGATATTTACGATATGAGTTAGGGGATGTGTTTTGGGAACAATGGCCTGGTGGGAGGTTTTGCGGAACGCGCGGGCCTCATGGCGCACTGCCGGTGTTTGGCATCGATGATTTCGGCCAAGCTCGCGGCTATCTGCTGGCGCATGGCATCCCTGTCGTGTTCGAGGAGCTGATTCCAGGTCTGAATCTCCTCATTTTTCTGGACCCCGATAGCAATCCCTTCGAATTGGCCCAAGAGACCGAACCGAGTGAGTGGGATATCGCCCACCGTAAGGCACTGCGCACCAAGCGTCGCAAAGATGCGCCCCAAAAGAGGCAGGTTACCCTTCGTAGTGTCATCGAATTGACTCTATACACCCATGATATCACTGCCAGCGTCAATTTTTATCGGGATGTGGTGGGATTGCCGGTGGGACTTTCCTATTTCGCCCATGTGCATCTGGCTGCAGAGAATGTGGCCGTGGTGCTGCGAACCACCCGATGGCAGTGTAAGGCGCCCGAACAACCCCATGGTACGCGGCCTGTGTTTGCTGTATCTGATCTAAATGCGCTGGAGGGGCGCTTGCGGAACGCTGGATTCAGGCCCGAAGTCGAGAAGTTTGGATTGATGGTGCAAGACCCGGCGGGGATACACGTGCATTTCTTGGAGGCTAGTGGCTGATTGGAAGGAGGTGGTGGTGCGAACCTGATCGGCGCCATCGCAGTGAAAGGCGCCTATCAATGTCAGGGATGATAGGCCAGGATGAGCGGACGATTCACGCCACTGAGCACCTTTGACGACTACCAGCCTAGATGCAGTCTTCTTCCCAGCACCTCTGGCAATCCTGCAGCCATGATGTCTTGCTCCACCCGTTCGATATCGTATTCCACGCGATGCCATGTCCATGTCCACGCTTCGGTGTCGAGCATGGCAAAGGAAGCTCGCGGATCGTGATCGCGAGGTTGTCCTACGCTTCCTGGGTTCAAGAGCCATTTGTAGACCAGGTTAAGTGTGATAGGTGTTCCTGGCGTCTCGGCAATGTGTTCTGTTTCGATCTGTGTTGTTTTTCGCTGCATTTGCCAGCCCATAGCAAGATGACTGTGACCGATGAGGCCAATGGGCGTGTTAAAGGCGTCATAATTTTCTGCCGCCACCTCTTCGTTATCGATGTATTCCCAGATGGGATGTCGGGGGCTGGCGTGGGCGAGTGTTGCTACGGCTGTTTCGACGCGCGATGGCAGGTTTTGCAACCAGGCAAGGCTTTCGTCCGTAAGGTGTTTTCTCTGCCAAAGGATCGCTTCGCGGGCGATAGGATTGAAAGCGGCAAGATCGATCTTGCCTAACACTGCCAGATCGTGATTACCGGCCAGGCAAATTTGCGCTTGTGAGCGAATGATATCAACGCATTCTTGTGGATACGGCCCATATCCTACCGTGTCGCCTAGGCACCAAATGGCGTCGGCAGCTTTTTTTTGGATTTCTACGAATACGCGCTGTAAAGCGATCAGGTTGGCGTGGATGTCAGAGACAACAGCGATTTTCATAAGGTTATTTTACTTGTAGTTTCTTTCTGCGGAAAAGATTCGGTTCGTATAAACCGACGTTACGCACAGCCCCAGACAAAGCTGATTCGCAATGCAACCACCGGAAGCTCCCGAGAAAGGACGAACCGAGACGAAGGTGGACGGAAGGACGAAGATGTCTATGGTCTATGTTCGCCCTTTCGTCTTATGGTCCATGGTTGAGTCAGAAGCGCAGGCAGCCTCGTTCAGGGCTTATTGGCTGGCAAGTGCGTAACATGGGTTATGAAATTTCAGTAGATCACGATTGCGAGAGTATGTGTCCAGCCGGATTCGCAATCCGGCGGGTTTGATGCTCGAATCACTGCCGGATCACGGATCCGGCTCTGCGCATCATGGCAAATCGTGATCTACTAAATTTAGGAGTGCAGTTCTGGCTTCCTCCGGGAGGTTGACGTCGGGATTCTAACTTCGATAAGGGGTTCTCGTCCATCGCCTGGAGATGAGGGTCCCGTGAAATTCAATTCATCCCAAGATTTGAGCTGCGGCCATCGTTCATGTGTCGCTTGTGACCTCAAGGTTTGTTGGCTATTTTACTAATCGATGTCTTATAATACTGCCGTGTCCAAGAAAACGTCTCGCCCGTCCATCGGTTTGATGGCGACTCTGTTGTCGACGGCTTCAAATTATCGAGGCGCGGGCATTCACCAATACAGCCTCAGATTGTTACGCCACCTTCCGAGCCAGGCGCCCCAATTCGATTATCACGCCTTTGTGATGACGCGGGGTTTTGAGTCCTCCTCGAGCGTTGCAGTCATCCGTCCTGCCTGGCTTTCTTCTCGCCCTGTCAGCCGGATACTGTGGGAACAAACTCAGGTTGCCTGGGCGTCGAGACATCTGGATTTGCTGCATGGTTTTGCCTATGCCCTGCCCATATTGAGCCACACGCCATCGATCGTTACCGTGCACGATCTTACGTTTTTGCGCTTCCCCGACATTTTCCCAAGAAGTAAACAGCGTTATCTCGCAACCATGACTGCTCGCAGTTGTGGCCAGGCCCGGGCAGTGATTGCCGACTCGAAGGCAACGGCTGAGGACTTGAAGCGGCTTTTGAATGTGCCCGAAGAAAAGATCCACGTCGTCTATACTGGCGTGGATGATATTTATCGGCCGCTACCACAAGAGCAGGTTGAGCATTACCGTCGACGACGGGGTTGGCCCGATCGATTTTTGCTTATGGTAGGGACGCTGGAGCCTCGCAAGAATCATGACGGGCTAATCAATGCTTATGCTCGTTATCGTAAACAAGCGCAATCGCCGTTACCGTTGCTTATTGGTGGAGGCAAGGGCTGGTTCTTCGAGCATATCTTTCAGCAGGTTACAGATTTGGGCTTGGAGGATGCTGTGCATTTTCTGGGCTTTGTATCTCGAGAGGACCTACCTTGGCTTTACAATGCGGCTACGCTATTTGTTTATCCCTCGCGTTATGAGGGGTTTGGGTTGCCTGTTGCCGAAGCAATGCGTTGCGGAACGCCAGTGATCACCTCTAACGTGAGCAGTTTGCCCGAAGTCGTCGGCCAGACCGGTTTCACCGTTGATCCCGACAATCCAGAAGCGTTGGCCAACGCCATGTTGCTCATACTCGAAAAAGAATCGGAACGCTTGTCCATCATGCAGGAAGATGGATTGCGTCAATCCTCTCGTTTTTCTTGGGAAAGAACCGCTGCCGAGACGGCTGAGGTCTATTCTCGTGTTCTGAAATTAACTCATGGCTAATCGTTTGCTAAAACATCAGAAGCTGATATTGGCGCTGGTTGACGCATTGTTGGTCATTGCTGCGTTTTATGTGGCTTGGTGGTTGCGTTATGAACGGCAGTGGTATCACACTGTTGATCCCGCCTCTTATACGGATTTCAGTTTTTATTTTTGGATTGCGGTTATGGCCAGCGGATTTACATTGTTGACTTTTTATCTACAAAAAGTTTATTCATTGCCGCGAGGAGCGAGCTTTTTTACAGAATTTTCTAAGTTGTTTACTTCCACCGCCATTGTGGCCATTGTGTTGATGGTGGGGAATTACATGTTCCAGCCATTGTTCCATTCTCGTTTGGTGTATGGTATGGCAGGGGCGTTCATTTTGTTGTTTACAACATTTTCTCACATTATCAATCGGATTGTCTTGGCCAGAATGCGACGCAAGGGGATTGGCATCCGTCGCATTTTGCTGGTGGGAGCGGGAGAGATGAGCCGCACCATTATGCGTACGTTGTTGGCCGAGCCCAGCCTTGGATATCATGTGGTTGGTTATCTTGATGATAATCCCCAAAAAGGGCAAAGCCGGTTGGGGCCTTTTACGGGGCTGGGACCACTTGACAATCTGACGCAAGCTTTGGTGGAGCATCAGGTGGATGAGGTGATTGTGACGCTTCCCTGGCAATATCATCGGCGCATTATGGGAGTTTTACGGCAGTGCCAACAAGCCGGGGTCCGAGCCAGAGTTGTGCCAGATGTGCTCCAGCTCAGCCTGGATTTGGTGGATATCGAAGTGCTGAACGGCATTCCGTTGCTCAGCGTAAAGCCGAACACCATTGCGGGCCCGAAATTTGCAATTAAGCGCGCAATGGATTTGAGTCTGAGCATTATTGGCATGATCGTTGTTCTTCCATTGATGGGGGTGCTTGCACTAGCGATCAAGCTCGATTCGTCTGGACCTGTGTTTTTTATTCAGACGCGTGTCGGGCGTGGTGGAAAGTTATTCGAGGCCTATAAGTTTCGTTCGATGGTTGCTGACGCCGAACAGTTGAAATCTCAACTTGAGCAGTTGAACGAAGCTGACGGGCCACTTTTCAAGATTAAAGATGATCCGAGATTGACTCGGGTAGGAAAATTCTTACGGCGCACGAGTCTTGATGAGTTGCCTCAGATATTCAACGTGCTCAAAGGCGAAATGAGCCTTGTTGGGCCACGGCCTGCGTTACCTGAGGAGGTGGCTGCTTATGAGCCGTGGCATCGTAAACGGCTGGAAGCTTTGCCGGGTATGACTGGGTTATGGCAGATTTCGGGCCGTTCTAATCTTGGCTTCGATGAGATGGTGATGCTTGATATTTACTATGTGGAAAACTGGTCTCCTGGCCTTGATTTTTCCATTCTCATCCGCACGATTCCCAAGGTGCTTGTTGGCGAAGGCGCCTATTAAGTCGTTCGCAAGGAGTTTTTGCTTTGAGATTTTTGGAAATGCCTCCGTCGCTCCATTTCCGCGAAATGATGTAATGATAAGGATTGTTTATTGGATCAAACCATGCTTGGCTAAGTGTTTGACTTCGCTTGTAAACAGATTTCTACGGCAACGTTGGCCAGATATAATGCCCGCGTCAATCGTCGATCGTGAGGACGTTGAATGATGTGGTTGCCCGCACCAGCCTGGAGTGAGGCTATTTCTTTCGTTTTTATCATAGGATATGAATATGTCTGAATTTCCTCAATTGCCCCCCTCTGCACATCGTTCGCTGATGACCACAGAATACGCCAATGCCTGCACTGTTTTTTTGCAACGTATGGTGCGGACGCCCAGCTTGCCCGGGCAGGAGGCCGCATTGGCGACGCTTGTTATGGAGGAAATGATGCGTTTGGGGTTTGATGATGTACGCGTGGATGAAATTGGGAATGTCATTGGTCGATTGGGGCGTAAGGAAGGGCCGATTTTGTTGATCGATACGCATCTCGATACGGCTGCTGTCAGTGAGCCCGCGGCATGGGATGTAGACCCGTATGGAGGTGATGTCGTGGGGGATGCGCTTTATGGTCTGGGGAGCAGTGACGCCAAAGGGGCTATTGCCGGTTTGTTGTATGGGTTGGGTTTGTTGAGCGAAGCTCAAGATCAGTTGTCTGGACAAATTTACGTGATCGCAGCTGTTCAAGAGATTCCGGCAGAGGGCATGGCGTTGCGGGCATTTATCGAGCATTCTGGCATTTATCCTGATTGGGTGCTGATCGCTAAACCTTCCAATTTAAAAATCATACGAGGACATCGGGGAAGGATGGAGGTTAGACTAACAACACAAGGACGTTCCGCCCATGCAGCGATGCCGGAACGCGGTGAAAATGCGTTGTATGCTGCTGCGCGGTTGATTTTTGGCATCGAGCTTCTGAGCGCCGGTCTGATGCATGATCCTGTTTTGGGGCAAGGCACCATTTCGGTTACACAATTGCAATCGCTCAGCAGTACTCGAAATGCCATCCCTGATCGTTGCAATATGGTCATTGACCGTCGTATTACCTTGGGAGAAACGGTTTCTCGAGTGTTGGCTGAATTAGAATCCTTGATCCAGCGAGAGAATCTACGCGCAGAAGTTCATGTCGCTCAATATCAACAGAGCACTTACACCGGGTATCGTTTAACCGGAGAAGCACATTATCCCGCCTGGTTGCTGGCTCTGGATCATCCCTTGCTTTTGCAGGCTTGTGCTTCAGTTGAACGTAGTTTAGGGCGAAAAGCTGATATTGATATCTGGCGTTTTTCTAGTGATGGCGTTTATACTATGGGGCTTGCGGGCATTCCCACTATTGGCTTTGGGCCTGGTGATGCCATGCTCAGCCTTGCACCCAACGAATTCATTAAGTTGTCAGCCTTGCATCGTAGCATCCCGGTCTATGCTAATTTGGCGAGAGATTTGCTTTATGGCTTGACAATTTTGTCAGGATAAACGCCATGAATTTTGTAGAAACACTCATTCCTGCACTTTCTCAGAGTGCTGTTTTTTTGCTTATTTTTTATGGGGTGTTCGTGCTCGTTTCTTTATTTCTGTTTCTGGCGAATCGGAACAGGCACGATTGGCCCATGCAAGTTGCGGAGCCCGAGGTATGGCCTTCTGTTACATTGCAGATTCCCATTTATAATGAGCGTCAGGTGGCAGCTCGCGTGGTGCGAGCAGTCGCTCAATTGGATTATCCTTCTGATAAGTTACAGATTCAGGTCCTTGATGATTCTACCGATTATACATCTGTGATTTTGTCGCGTCTTGTTGCAGAATTGCGGCAAGAGCAGGGGGTAAACATCGTCTATATCCACCGCAAAGAGCGCAAGGGGTATAAAGCTGGGGCGCTCTCAGCGGCAATGGATGATGCTACGGGGGAATATCTGGGGATTTTTGATGCTGATTTTATTCCGGGTTCAGATTGGCTTAAGCGTACGGTTCCGGCATTGGCGTTCAATCCCGAGCTGGCTTTTGTGCAAACGCGCTGGGGCCACGTTAATCGCTCACAGAATCTTATTACTGCCGCCCAGGCTTTGGCCCTGGATGGGCATTTTGTGGTGGAGCAGCAGGCGCGTTCTGCTTCGGGATTCATGCAGAATTTCAATGGTAGTGGCGGGTTGTGGCGACGTGAGGCCATTGTAGATGCTGGGGGATGGCAAGCAGACACCGTAACTGAGGATTTGGACCTTGCCTATCGCGCACAGTTGGCGGGTTGGCGCGGGGGTTATATTAATGATGTCGAAGCTCCTGCTGAACTTCCTCCGGTCATTACGGGGTTCAAGCGTCAACAGCGCCGATGGGCCAGAGGATCAATTCAGACGTTACGCAAACTGGCGCTACCTGTGTTGCGTAGCGACAAAAGTTTGGCGAAGAAGCTTTATGCCCTGGCGCATATGGGGGGGTATGCGTTTCATTTGCCTTTGTTGTCCATGCTGATTTTTACGCTTCCGCTGGCTTTGCTTCCTGTTCAGCATCTGCCCCTCTCATCCATGGGCATTGTGTCTATGGTTTTTTCCGCCGCTCCTTTTGTGATGTTTGCCTTGGCTCAATACATTTTAGATGGATGGAACGGACTAAAACGACTGTGGGCGTTGCCGGTGTTGGCAATTCTTTTTATGGGGCTCTCAGCCTCTATTGCCGCGTCGGTGATTTCGGGTTTGCGTCATTCGGGTGGTGTGTTCGAGCGTACGCCCAAGCAGGGGCGCGGTTCGCGACGTTCCGTCTTGCCAGATCGGATGTCGTTGCATGATTTTCTGCCGGAAGCCGCAGCGTTTGTTTATGCACTATCTAGTTTAATTATTATCGTTTCCACCGCGCGTTGGGGGTTGGCTTTGTTGCCAGGGTTGTTTTTGTTGGGTTCTGGGCTGACATTGGCGTTGGAGCTGCAGGAGTATTGGGTTGTACAACGAAGCCATCGGCGCGTGCATTCTTCGCGACTGTCACAGCCAAGGGATATCCGTACGGGCTGATTCTACGGCTCTATTGGTTTGGTGAGGATTCCAAGCCTGCGGGCGATGGGCGGACCATTGTCTTGAGCGCTTTCGGGGCGTCTGGGCATTGACAGTGTTCGGGGTTGTTTTATGCATTTTTGCGGTCTGATGTGTGGTTGCATTTCAATTTGGGGTAATTCGTCAAATGATGTACAGGCCGAGTGATGAACTTTGAAAAAATAATCGGGCAATAGCATGAACGTGGCGTCCGGCCGCGTGTTGCCGAGTGACCACGAACGCTTTAGTTGCTTCGCTCCCGTGGTCACTCAACAGCGACCAAAACATGGCCGCAGTGGGAGGGCGGAGGTCGTCCTCTGGCCGTAGGCCCGAAGCGCCCGACTTGAGTCGGTCAGGTTGAGCCGACAACCCACTATTCCCGATTTAATTTGTAAAACTCCATCACTCGGCCAGGAAAGTAACAAGCGTTCCCATTTTGAAACGCATCCCTAATGTCCGGAGACGTTTTCTGATTTGCTCAGTTTTGATATACTTTTTGGGGATGCCGTAAGATGTCGTCCCCGCCAACGACAGGCCAACAAGGATGTTCGGTCTTGTTATTCATCGTTGTTGTATATCATACAATGGAGTATGCTCATGTTACGGCAGGCTTTGATCACACTTTCTCATAGCAGTAAGATGCAACGGTTGACCAGTGACTTTCCTCCCGCTCGAAGGGTTGCGCGTCGTTTCGTTGCAGGAGAAAAACGGGAAGATGCTCTGGAGGTCATTCGTCAGTTGAACCAGATGGGGGCGTTGGTGACTTTAGATTATCTTGGAGAGCATGTCACCGATAGAAGATTGGCCCGGGCCAGTGTGGATGAATATAAGGCTGTGTTATCTGATATTGGTGTTCGTAATTTGAGAAGTGGCGTGTCATTGAAGTTATCGGCGATGGGGCTTCATATTGATTATGAATTTTGTTACGAAAATGTGCGAGAGATCGTCGCTCTGGCAAAGGAGAATGGTCGATTTGTTCGCATCGATATGGAAGAGTCATCATTGGTTGATTCCACGTTGAATATCTATCGTCGTTTGCGTCAAGAGTTTGAGAATGTTGGCACGGTGCTACAAGCCTATTTGCACCGCACTCATGATGATCTCCAGCAGCTGATCGATGAAGGCATTGCTGATATCAGGCTTGTTAAGGGCGCTTATGATGAGCCTGCTGAAATCGCCTGGCATGAACGTGGGAAAATACAACAAGAGCTTATCTCACTTGCAAAAATGATGTTAGCGCCTACGGCGCGGGCGAAGGGCGCTCGTATGGCGCTGGGATCGCATGATGATGTGGTATATAATGAGATTGTCGATTTTGCCACGGAACAAAAGATCGATCCTCAAAGTTGGGAAATTCAGTTTTTATATGGCATCCGTCGTGATGAGCTAAAAAGGCTGTTGAATGAAGGTGTCCGGATGCGAGTTTATGTCCCTTATGGCGAGTCTTGGTATCCGTATTTTATGCGTCGATTGGCAGAACGCCCCGCCAACCTGATGTTTTTCCTGAGAGCGGCTACAGGCAAATAGGTTGTTGGAGTCAAAAAACAAAAGAGCAGGAACGCCGGTTTTGACGTTCCTGCTCGTGAGTAGTGACAGAGCACGCAAGCGCATTGCTTGAGATCCGTCCCCCGACAAATCTCTGGTGGTGCTCAGTCGTCCGCAACACTGGAGTTGCGGATTAATGTGGTCGGACGTCCAGAGAAGGCAGGTTCCCCCTTCCCACCCACTCTGTACATGTGCCGACTCGATCAAGAAGACGTGATGATGGCGAAAAAGTTACGCTAAAACCCAGGAAAAACGCAAAAAACAGCAAGAAAATTTTGAAATTTATGCACAGAGCAGTTGTTATGGAAAGATAAAGATAACCGTAACAGTTATCATGAACATAAACAGATATTCAAACGTACGGCGCCGACCGATTTTTCCTCTCATTGCCTGTTGCGCCAACCCCACTAAAAGGTAAAATCCCACCAATAAAATCAGTGCGACGCGCGCCGATGCGAATGGCCAATAGTTTAACGCCACCGTAAACTGTGCAAGAATGAAAGCGATTAGCAAGCTGTAAAGAATGGTGAGACGTGTGGGCGTCTGATTATTATGCAGCAGATCCATTGCCAATAATCCTGCGGTTAACCCAATGAGCGTTGCCGAAATAAGGGATCGATTGCGTGAAAGATAGATGAGAATAAAAGCAATGGCAGCCACAGCATAGGCAAGTCCATTGAGCAATAGGCGTGCATTGCCGTATGACATATTTTCAGGATCGATGGTATGATATTCACCAGCCATGCTGGTCGCCAACACAGCCCCTGTCAGCACCAGTGTAATAATCCATGACGCCTGGTTGTTCAGCGTGGGCAACAACACAGCCCCAGTGAGTACGATGGCTGTTGGCAGTCCCCAAAACCGGAAGGAGTGTTGTAGCAGGTCTTTCCGAGGATGTGTGCGCAGCGCAGCTTCCAAACCTGCCCAGGTCGCAGCGAGCGCTACCAAGCCAGCCAGGAATGTTGACGATAATTGGAAATCGACAGGTGAGCCAAATACTGAAATGGAGTATATGCGCTCTGGTAATGTGAGCGAGACGCCTATCGTCAGTGACGCCAATACAATCCATGTGGTGACGCTGAGATGACTGCGATATTCGTTCATAGCCTCCCATTCTAGTATTGGTGGCGTCTCCTGTCAACAATTCTTCAATCTTATGATTCTGTTTTTCTGTTGAGTTGCTATGACCGAATACGCTTCCGTCACGATTGATCTTGATTTGCGAATTTTTACAACTGGCGACGTGTATACAATTACCGCCCAAACAGCGGAAAGTGGTTTGGCCGAGTCTACGCCTGATTTTAGCGCCATATTCGATGAGTCGTTTCAGGAAAAACTCGCACATATTCGCGATGAACCTTTCGCAACAGAAGAGTCATTGTTCCGTGAGGTCGGAGATGTTTTGTTTCGGGTTTTGTTTCAGGGGCAAGTGCGAGACTTGTTTATGGCTGTGTGGTCTCAGCATGTTCAATCCGAGGAAAGTGGGGCGTTGAGACTTCGGTTGAATATTGCAGAAGACGCCCTGGAATTGGCGTCATTACCTTGGGAACTGTTGCATTGGCAAGATGTATTTCTTTCTACCCAGATCAGCTCCTTGGTCACCCGACAATTACTCAACCTCGATTATGGCAATATCAAATCACTCAAGGTGAGTGGCGCACCGAAAGTGTTGATTGTGATCCCAGGGGGATCGGGCCTGAATACAGATGCTGAAGAGAGCGCCATCGTCGCTGCGCTTGAGAAAGCTTCTGTGCCTTATGATGTGTTAAAAGGAAAGGTTTCGTTACAAGATATGGATGATCATTTGACCGAAGGGGATTACGCCATCCTGCATTTTATTGGTCATGCACGGTTTGGAATGAATGACAAGGGCGAGATGCACGGATTACTGCGGTTCAATAGCAGTAATGCTGACGCCGCTAAAAGCGACGAAGACTGGGTTCCAGAGACCGATATACAATCTTTGTTCGGGAATCATAAAGGTTTAAAATTGGTCGTGCTCAATGCATGTCATACAGGGGAGATGAGTAAGCATCCTCAAAAACGGGGTTTCTGGGGCGTCATTCCGGCATTATTACGGGCGGGCGTCCCAGCTGTGGTAGCCATGCAATATGCTATCCGGGATGACGTGGCTGCGCTTTTTGGCGAGACCTTCTACAAGCGTCTGACTTCGGGTAAGTGGGCCGGGCGTGTTGATGTTGCAGTGACTTTGGCCCGAAATGCCTGCTATCTTGCTTATCCTGATGATCGTGGTTTTGCCACGCCCGCACTTTATCTACGTTCGCGAGATGGCATTATTTTCGATGTGTTGGATGATGCCGGCGAGAAAGCCGTTGTGGTTGAGCCCGACTGTATTCAGACGCCTAAACCTTCCAGGCATCTGTTGTATAAATATCGTAATGTGGATATTGAAGAGATCACCATGCGTCTTCCTGCGCTTAAGAGTCGATTGCAACGGCTGACCTTCCAGATCGATGAACTTGTGAGCCTTGGGACGCTTGACGAACGTCAACAGTGGCGATTATCTCGTTACAAGAAAAATCGTAAAGATTTGGAGAGAGAATTGGACGAGTTGAACGATATGTTCGTCTGGCGGCTCTATGAAGCATGTGAAGAGTTGCGAAATCTATTACAGCAGGTGAATGTGAAACAGAATGAAAAAGAAACACTCGAAACAGCTGGCGCCTATGTTTCTTATGATTTAAAAAACGAGATATTTAACCTGAATGAGCGTATTTTAAAATTACGACAGGTGTTGAGTGAAGGGGAACATATTATTCCTCAGCTATAACAATGGAGCAGCCATCATCTGGTGGCCGCTCCATTTGATATTTGGGGTTGTATGTAAACGGAATTTACCGCCTCCAGTCGTAAAAGCCCTGGCCCGATTTACGGCCAAGCAGGCCAGCAGCGACCATTTGTCGAAGCAATGGCGGCGCTTTAAAGTGTGGATCACCATACTCTTCATATAGAACATCCGCTACAAAGAGCGTTGTGTCGAGTCCAACAAAATCTGCCAGGGTTAGTGGTCCCATGGGATGATTGAGGCCTAATTTAACACCTGTGTCGATATCTTCTTTTGTGGCCAATCCTGACTCATACATACGGATAGCGTCAATAAGGAAGGGGATGAGCAAGCGGTTGACGATAAAGCCGGGGCTGTCTTTCGCAACCACAGGGGTTTTTCCCATGCGTTCACCGATTTCTCTGGCCGTGGCCAGGGTCTCATCGCTGGTCAGAATGCCGCGCACCAGCTCCAATAGCGCCATAACGGGAACTGGATTGAAAAAATGCATCCCTACAACCTTGTCTGGGCGTTTTGTGGCGGCAGCCAGGGCTGCAATACTGATCGAAGATGTATTGGTCGCAAGAATAACCTCTGATCGGGTCACTTCATCCAACGTTTGGAAAATACTACGTTTGAGATCCATATTTTCTGAAACTGCTTCAATAGACATATCCACATCTTTGAATGCATCCAGTCCGACCACCCCTGTAATTCGAGATCGAATAACTTCCAGCTCATCCGCATCCAATTTACCTTTCTTGACCGCCCGCGTTAATGATTTTTCGATACGCGCCAAACCCGCCTGCAGAAAGTCCTCATTAGCCTCTGAAACGATAACGTCAAATCCCGTCCTGGCTGCCATCTCTACAATGCCAGATCCCATCAAGCCGCATCCAATAACGCCTATGGTTTGAATGTTCATAATCTTTGCTCCTTTGCAAATATGAGATATAAAAATTGATTGACATCGTTTGCAATGTCTATTTTTATACGGACCGATTACAAATTATACTACAAATAGGATTCGATGGATGAAGATCATGAGGGGATGGCTGCAATATGGGAACAAATCATGAACAAAGGACGTAACCTTACCGACGTATTTGTTCGACATATTGACTTTTCAGCATTCGATGGTTACCATCTTCTCAATTAATTCCCCGAAAATCATTCACTCCTCGCCAATTTGTTCTGAGACGACGCAAGACGAAAACAGATGAACAGAGGAATGTGGAGGTAGTAAAGTTGTTCACAGCTCTCCATGTTAGCCTATGTTCGTCATGGGGGACTATTAAGTAATGCTATGAAAGTTGAAATGTAACGGTTTATCGCTATCCAGAGCGCACCACCAAGAGCACCAAGGCACGAAAAATGGAAAGAAACGTTCAAGAAAATCTGTGCCATCTGTGTAATCTGTGGTTGCAATGACGAATTTTAGAGCCAAATCTATCTTTGCCGTTCGTCGAGATGCACAACGCTTTTCTCAAGTTTCAAATGTGCAGCTACTTAAGTGCGTAGTCTGGAATCAAAAAACTTCTCACATAATGCTTTACCATCTATCCGTTTTTCATAAGGCTTCACACCAAACATGTTTAACGCATCATTTCGAAGTGAAAACGGATAATGGCTTTGCCATAACTCTCATTCGACACATATAGGAGATTTTTCATGTCTAACACCACCCCATCTGAAACAACGCCCATTTGGCAAAAACCCGCTTATCTGATCGGTGGAGCCATCGTGATTGTTTTGTTGATAATAGCCATCTTTGCCGCCTCTGGCAATTTCAGTGGCAAAGAAGAACCTACTCCAATACCGCCTACGGCGGCGCCAGAACAGCCACTTGCAGTTACTCCTTCGATCCAAATTGTCGAACCAACGCAAGGCGCAATTCTGGATGTTTCCCATCCTATTTCGGTGAAAGGTGAAGGTGATGGTTTATTTGATGCCGATGTGGTTGTCCAGGCCATTGACGCGCATGGCGTAGTTTTGGCTGAGCAGACTACAAAACTGAAGATGACCCGTGAAGCTGATGCAACTGGCGGCGTGTGGTCTGTATCGCTGGATATTCAAAACGTCATGCGCGGAACAAAAGGGAAGATCGTAGCATTTGCCACCGATCCCAAAAACGGCGAGCGTATCGCGGAGACGGACATTGATGTCACCTTTGGCGAACCTGTCGAGGCAATGCTTGTAATTCTTGAACCGAGCAACGGAGCCGTATTGGATATTGCCAATCCCGTAGAAGTAAAAGGTGAAGGTCAGGGGCTGTTCGAGGGATCTGTGGTGGTACATGCGATTGCCGATAATGGTGATATTTTGGCTGAAGTTGCCACAACAATGAAAGGCGATGATGTTGGTACCGGTGGCAAAGGTGAATGGTCTGTGGACCTCGATTTGCATGACATTCCACCGGGCGTTACTGGTCGGTTGGTGGCATTTTCCACCGATCCTGCGAATGGCGCCCATGTAGCTGAGACGCAAATCAACGTCACCTTCGGTGAAAAAGATGTTTCAGTCCCCTCTGCGCTAGAAGGCGTTTTGTGGGCAATTTCAACGATTGGCAATAAACCACCATTGGAAGGATCATCGCTTTATATTCAATTCGAGAATGGTAAGCTTTCGGGCTCTGCGGGTTGCAACACCTACCAGGGCGATTATCAAAGCGACGACAAAAACCTGACCATCGACAATGTGGTTTCCACGCGTAAGGTTTGTGATGAACCCAAAAGCGTAATGGAACAAGAGTCGGAATTTCTTGAACGTTTGAACAACTCTGCAACATATAGTACAGTCGATGGGAAATTGACGATTTTCGATGCGGACAATCAACCTGTGTTGGTCTTCACGCCAGCCGTCGCAGGCACGTTGACATATAAATCTCGTATTGCTTTGCCTGACACCGCCCAGGTTGTGGTTACATTGGAGGATGTCACTAAGCCCGACGTCGCCTCCATCTTGATCGGGAAAGTGGTAATGCCTGCTCCGCCGGCCCCTCCTATCCCCTTTGTCGTTACCTACAATCTAAATGATATTGATCCTTCCCATACGTACGCTGTGAAGGCTGTAATCAACAACACTGCCGATGATTCATTACTGTTTACCAGTACGTCGAGTTATCAGGTAATTACAAATGGCAATCCTTCGTATGTGGAAATTGAACTTTCTCAGCCCTAACTTCGATCCACTCATTACAATCGTTGTCACCATCACCGCTTTGGAACTCTCCAGAGCGGTTTTTTGTGTGCGGTATAATAAGATAAAGGCATGACGAAATTGTTGTGGCTTTCCAACTTGGTGCGCTCAATGTATCATCGCCATGTTTGCTACTGTTAGCCGCGTTCATAATCTCCCACGTTATCGACAAATTATAGCTGTTTTCGTGCGACACGGTTTTGGTTCTATGCTGGAGCAGATGGGAGTCGATCGCGCACTTTTGGCTCCCGTCCACTTCTTCCGAAAAGATAAAGATTGGGAACGATTGACGCCGGCCCAACATTTTAGATTGGCTCTAGAGGAATTGGGACCAACATTCATTAAATTGGGGCAGATTTTAAGTACGCGTCCCGACATCTTGCCACCTGACTTCATCAAGGAATTGAGTAAATTGCAAGATTCTGCCCCGCCTGTTCCTTGGGAAGATATCGAAGAGCAGTTGAAGTCTGCCTGGAGTCAATCGCCCGATGCACTGTTTTCGTACATTGAGCATGAACCTTTGGCAACAGCCTCTTTAGCGCAGGTTCATGCAGCGCAATTACGCAGCAGTGGGCAGATGGTGGTGATTAAGGTTCAGCGTCCCGATATTTGGCCCATTATTCGCTCAGATCTTGCTGTTTTAGAAGATCTGGCCACATTGGCGCAGTACACCTCATTGGGCGAATTCTATAACCCCATTGATGTTGTATCGGAGTTTTCGTTTACGCTACAAAACGAGTTGAATTATCTCAGAGAAGGACGTAATGCGGATCGATTCCGTCGCAATTTTGTCGAAGAACCCTATCTTTATATTCCCAAAGTCTATTGGGCGTATACGACCAGGAATGTATTGGTTCTGGAACGCATTCAGGGAATCAAAATTGACGATGTGGAGCGAATGCGTGATGCTGGGCTTAGGCCGGACGTAGTAGCATTGAACGCAGCGCGCATTATCATAAAAGAGGTGTTGGAAGACGGTTTTTTTCATGCCGATCCGCATCCCGGAAACTTTTTCGTCTTGCCAGGCAATATGATCGGTGCCGTGGATTTCGGCATGGTTGGGCATTTATTTGATTCTGATCGATTGAATTTGGTTCGTCTTTATATTGCAGCGGTGCGAATGGATGCTGAAGCCATTGTCGAACAACTCATCCGGATGGGGGCGGCAGTAGCTCGCGTCGATCGTCCAGCGCTGAAACGAGATATTGGCCGGTTATTGGAGAAGTATTATGGTTCGCCTTTGAAAGATATTCGCGCACAGGAGGTTGTTTCCGATATCCTGCCCATCGCTTGGCGACACCATCTGAATTTTCCTCCAGACCTTTGGCTTTTGGGTAAGACGCTGGCCATGATGGAGGGGGTGGGGTTGCAACTTGATCCTGAGTTTGACATCTTTGCGGTTTCGAAGCCCTACGTGGAGCGTTTATCTCGGGAGGTGTGGTCGCCATTGGTGTGGGGGCCGACGTTGTTGGATTTTGTAATGGCGTGGGGTGATGTGATGGCTATTGCGCCGAAGGTGGGCGCCAAACTACTTTACGAGCTGGAATCGGGCGAGCTGCCTCTGGACCTAAAGATGGATATGCAGAAACCAGCGTTAGAAACCCTGGATCGGGCGCTGACGCGGCTTTCGGTCAGCGTGCTCACCGCAGCTTTCATCCTGGCGCTGGCTTTTCTCATTCCTCGCGCTTCCGTCAGTCCCATCATCACAGCGCTCATTGCGGTGGGATTTCTCCTCTCCGCAGGACTGGGCGTCTGGTTCCTTATTTCGGTTCTTCGACGCGTTTGAGGAGGTCATGATGATTTACGTTGGTTGCGCTGGATGGTCGATTCCCTGGCAACAGGCCACTGCGTTTCCGGGCGAAGGCACGCATTTGCAGCGTTATGCCCGGGTGCTGTCCGCAGTGGAGATCAATAGCTCATTTTACCGGTTTCATAAACCCGCCACCTATGCCCGGTGGGCAGCATCGACGCCTGAGCACTTTCTTTTTTCGGTGAAGGTGCATCGTAGCATCACCCATTACAAACGTTTGCGCCAACCTGAATTGCTGGACGATTTTCTGGCAGGGGTAATACAGTTAGGCGAGAAGCTGGGAACGCTGCTTTTGCAACTCCCGCCAGGCCTGGCTTTTGAGTCCGAAATCGTGACATCTTTCTTCGATTATCTGCGCGATCGATTCGATGGGCCGATAACGTGCGAGCCTCGCAACCTCTCTTGGTTTACGACTGAGGCGGATGCGCTGCTGACTTCCTATCGCGTGACTCGAGCAGCGGTGGATCCACCCCCGGTGGATGCGGCAGCAACGCCGGGAGGTTGGCAAAAGTTATGCTATGTACGCTTGCACGGCTCTCCCGAGGTCTACCGTTCCTCCTATTCCCCCGCTTTTTTGGAGGAGTTGGCGGAAAACTTGGTGTTTTGGTCGCGGCAGGCTGCGACCTGGTGTATCTTCAACAATACCGTCTCAGGGGCGGCTATTGCCAATGCTTTAACCCTAAACGGCATGTTGAACGTCAGGAGGGAGGTATTTCAATCTCGGGGCAGTTTGTCTAATGATGCATAGGCCGAGAGAACTCGGGCTATACGCCCCCATCCCACCTTGGTTTCCTCCTCCGCTCCGAGACGGGCGGAGGGAGGAGACAGAGATGTTTAGATAGCGCCAGTGGTCGTCCTACGGCGACTGGGGCGGCGGAGGCCATCCACTGGCCGCAGGCCCGAAGCGCCCGACTTGAGTCGGCCAGGAAAGCAAAAAAGCGCTTCCATTTAGAAACTCATCCCGCAGAAGGAAAGCGTGATCGACTTTGTCGTAATGTGGTAAAATAGTCTCATGAAAGAAGCAGTCATCACCTATCTCAATCAGGTCCGCTGGAATCATGCCATTGAACATGGCGTTATACATGTGCTCAGCCGGATGATGCCCTTTGTCAGCATGGCCGGGCGCTCCAATGGTAGCGGTTTCTTTATCTATGGCAACATCCCCACTGATATGTTGGAATTGGCCGTACAAGAAGCTGTTGATCGTATTAGTGCAGGTGAGCACCAATTGGCCATCCATCCAAATTGCGGCACCAATATCATCTCTTCGGCGGTGTTGGCCGCCAGCGGAACCATGTTGGCAACCACCGGAACCAAACGACGAGGGATAACTGAGCAAATTCCCGCCGGGGTATTGGGCGCTTTGATGGGGGTTGTCATGGGGCAGGTGGTGGGAATGCGATTACAGGCGTTGGTGACTACCAACACTCATTTTCCCTCCGCACATATCAAAACAATCCAACGAAGACAGGCGGGGAAACGCGTCTATCATTGGATCGAAATGCTTTATAGTGATGAACCATCTCATTAGAGCGGAGGACTGGATATGATTTATCTGTTTCATGGCGATGAGGAATTCGGTCGCAGTGAACGCATTGGCGAGCTCAAAGCTAGCTTGGGTGATCTTGCAGAAATGAATACGGTGGAGCTGGATGGCCGCCGACTTACTCAGGATGAGTTGGTGCACCATTGTGATGTTCCGCCATTTTTGGGGGCATTTCGGTTGGTCATTGTTAACAATTTA
Source organism: uncultured Caldilineales bacterium (assembly GCA_964650295.1). GTDB lineage: Bacteria > Chloroflexota > Anaerolineae > J102 > J102 > M2005. The sequence goes on from CAZYSY010000175.1 coordinate 21,995, forward strand.
CTAACACGCTTGGAAAAAAGTAAAGGCTCCGATGGAAAATCAGGTCAGGCGACAAAAGACTGGATGTCCTGGCTGGCGGATTACCTCCCCACGGTGCCGGAAACCACGACGCTCGTCTTGAACGAAAGCAAAAAAATCAGTGCTCGCAATCCGGTATTGAAAGTTGTGAAAACATTGGGGCATGAGGGGGAGGTGCAGTTGTTCGAAACGCCACAGTTGAAAAAAGGGGAATTGGCTGGGTGGGTGGCGAAGCGGGCGCGAGAGCTGGACATCCGTTTAGATAGGGGGGTCGCTGAAGACCTGGCAACTTTTATTGGCCCCAATTTGAGGCTTATCAACAGTGAGTTGGAAAAGTTGTCACTTTATGCTGGCCGCCGAGTCGTTACCAAAGCGGATGTAGCCATGATGTGCCCGTATGCTCGCGAATCCAGCATTTTCGATATGGTGGATGCATTGGGAAATCGCCGCACTGCTGTTGCTTTCCGTCTACTGGCGCAGATGCGCAATCAGGGCGCCCATCCCCTCTATTTGCTGACCATGATCGTTCGTCAGTACCGGATTTTATTACTGGTCAAGGATTCTATGACCCGGGATATGAGGAAGGATGAGATCGCTTCAACCCTGCGTTTGCATCCTTATCCCACCCGGAAGGCAATGGCTCAATCGCGAAGTTACACACTTCGGCAGCTGGAAAGTATTTACGACCGTCTGTTAGAAACCGACGTTGCCATCAAGACGGGTAAACTGGAAGCCAATCTTGCCCTGGATATGCTGGTGGTGGAGCTGGCGCGGGTGCAGTAAATCTATAGGTTGGAGATTGGGATTAGAAAACGAAGATGAGGTAGAGATCGTTGACATTGGTGCGAGTGGGGCCAGTAACAAGCATGTCATCGATGGTTTTGAGCCAGGGAAAAGCGTCGTTATCCATCAGATGTTGCTGGGCATTCAGTCCTGCAGCCACCCCGCGAGCGACTGACGTGGCGTCAGCAACGCCACCGGCGGCATCGGTGGGCCCATCGGTGCCATCGGTGGCCAGGGTAACGATGACGATAGAGGTTCCTTCGGGAATCTGCGCGAGTTCAATAGCCGCAGCTAAAGCCATCTCCTGATTGCGCCCGCCCCTACCCCGTCCATGCAGAGTGACGGTGGTCTCGCCGCCTAAAATGAGGCAGGCGGGTGGAATTAGCGGGCGATGATTGTTGACAACCTCTCGTCCCAGCGCCACCAGCACGCGAGCGACTTCACGAGCTTCACCTTGCACGAATGTGCTGAGGATCGTCGCTGCGAAGCCCTGCGCCACGGCTGCCTGCTGGGCAGCGACGGCTGCGATGGCATTATCTCCAACGATAAGCATTTGCACGCGTTGAAAGATAGGATGGCCTGGTTTGGGGGTCTCGGCAAACTCTCCCCCCAAGCCTGCCTGCAGATGCTGTTTCACTGCTGACGGCAAGCTTTCGCTCAGGCGGTATTTTTCAATTACAGCCCAGGCATCGGCCCAGGTGGTGGGGTCGGGGGCGGTGGGGCCAGAGGCGATGACATCCAGAGGGTTGCCGATGACATCGGAGAGAATGAGGCTGATAACTGTGGCGGGGGCGGCTAGCCTGGCTAGTTGCCCTCCTTTCACTTGCGAGAGATGTTTGCGCACAGCATTGATTTCGTTGATCGTCGCTCCGCTGGCGAGCAGGAGTTCTGTGGTCCGTTGCAAATCACCCAACGTAACATTTGGAACCGGCAACGTGAACAGAGCGGAGCCCCCACCAGAAATCAATGTAATGATGAGATCGTTGGTAGTGGCACTGCGGGCAAGTTCGGCCGCGTGATGAGTCGCAGCCACGCCCATGGCATCCGGTACCGGATGCCCCGCCTCGACCACGGTTAATGGCGCCAATGTAGCTGGATTTTGGGGGCCGTGACCATACTTGGTAATGATGATGCCGTCGTCGAGGCGGAGGCCCAGGCTCTGCAGGGCCTGGGCCATGGGCGTGGCTGCTTTGCCGAACCCTATTACCAATACGCGTTCAAACTGCTCCAACTGATAACACTCCGTTCCAATTCGCAACACGCCATTGGAACATTGCACAAATCGTCGAATGGCGCTGACTGGATGAACTGCATCCAGTGCTGCATCGAGGATCGGTATTATCCGCGATCGACGAACCCTGTCCGGCTTCAAGACGCTGTGGTTAAAGTGAGACATTGGATGCCATCTTTGTTGAAAAGACAATCATGGTTGACGAATTTCGTTACGGGCGTTTGTTTGCCATCTGCGCCAGGAATGAATTATGCTATAATGCGTTTTTGTGAGCAAGAGCAACTTTCTTGCTATGCGGAATATCGCTGCGACAACAAATCTCCTCACAACGGATTACTTATGGATAACACGCAACTGGCCCAAATGGTAACCTGGCTCGACGAACAGCATCGTCGTGATCGGGAAGAGCTTACGAAATTACAGCAACGCGTTGAGGCTCAAACAGGTACCCTTCAAGAACAGGCCCGACGCATTAAATCGTTGGAAGCGCAACTTTCCTCCGCTCGCCTGCAACTCAATCGCTTCGAGCAGATCGAAGAAGCGATGCAAAATATGCGCAACGAACTCACCATCATGGTGAATGGTCAATCCGAAGAAGTCTCGCGAACGCGGCGCGAGCTAGAACAAGCGAGAATGACAGATCGAGAAGCTCTATCGCGCGCCATTGCTGAAGTGCGAAAAGAGCTGGGCCGCATTCGCACACTCGAAGAAGATCAAAAAATACGAAAAGCTGAGTTACAACGATTGAGTGAACTGACCATCGCCTTGCGTCATGACTTTACCAACTTGAATAAAGATATTGATGAGCGTACCCGGGGCCTGCCATATCTGATTGAGCAGCGTAATCACGATAATCGCCGTATTGCTCAACTCCAACAAGAGAATATCGAGTTGTTCAAACGTCTTGAATCAGCAGTCACGAAACTGCAATCTTTGGAATATAAACTGCAGAAGATGGAGAAGAGCGTTGCTCCGATTCCTCAAACCATTGAGGACCTGAAACTGACACAAACTCAATTTGTTGAATCGTTGAAGCTGGCTGATGCTGATCGACAACGGCAGATGAACGAGTGGAAGGAATCTCTCGAGATGCAGTTTGGATTGTTTGAAGAGCAGCGCAAACGTTTCAACGAGATGTTGTCATTGAAGGATGATTTGCGCCGCACTTTGGTTGAGCTTGACAAGTTCCGGTCGACGTTACAGCGAGAGCAAGAGCAGGTCGCTGCCTTACAACGACTGGCTGAAGAACGGATGAAGAAAGAAATGGAAGACTTCCTGGCAAGCAACGAAAAACAATGGAAGAAACAGATGTTGGATTGGCAATACCATTGGGATCGGCAGGAACAAATGAATATTGCCATTAACGATCGTTTCCCTCTGATTCAGAGACAATTGGATCGAGCGGAGGAAATGTTGCAACTTATTTGGGATTTGCTAGATGAACAGAGTCGAGTGGATTTGCGAACAGCCCAGCAATGGCTTGTGCAAATTCAAAAATCGGCTGAAATACGGGAAGCGATCTTCAGAAAATACAAGGAAACCGAGCAGGCCGATTGATTCCACATGAAAGTCATCGCCACGGCCGGACATGTCGACCACGGAAAATCCACCCTCATCCAGGCCCTGACGGGCATCGATCCTGACCGTCTG
>CAZYSY010000176.1:0-3210 GCA_964650295.1 uncultured Caldilineales bacterium
TTTGGCACCGACGGCTGGCGCGCCGTCATCAGTGACGATTTCACCTTCGGCAACGTACGCCTGGTCGCTCAGGCCATCGCCGATATGTTTCGGGCCGACCACAACGGCTCGGAGATTACCTTTGTGGTGGGTTACGACACCCGCTTTCTCTCCGACCGCTACGCCCAGACGGTAGCAGGCGTGCTGGCGGCCAACGGCATCCGCGTGCTGCTTACCGAGCGTTTCGCGGCCACGCCCGCGGTGTCCTACGCCATCGTGGATAAGCAGGCCGCGGGCGGCGTGATGATCACTGCCAGCCACAACCCGCCCCGCTACAACGGCATCAAACTGAAAGCGGCCTATGGAGGGTCGGCCAGTCCCGCCGACAGCCGCCGGGTGGAGAAAGTGCTGCAGGCCAACCTGCAGGCCGGACGTCCGCCCCGCGAGATGCCGCTGGATGAGGCGATCCGCCAGGGAATGGTCTCTACTTTCGATCCTTACCCCGCCTACGCCCGGCACATCCGCACGCTGGTGGACATGGACGCCATCGCCCAATCGGGCTTGCCCATTGCCATCGATGCCATGTACGGCGCCGGCATCGGCTACACCGACCGCCTGCTGCGGGAAGCGGGCGTGAAAATCTTGACGTTGCACGATGAGATGAATCCAGGATTTGGAGGCCTGCACCCCGAGCCTATTGGCCGCCACCTCAAGGCCCTGAGCCGCCTGATGACCGAACATGACACCATGCTGGGTATCGCCACTGATGGCGATGCTGATCGCATTGGAGCCGTGGGGCCTAATGGAGCGTTTATTGACCCACATCGCATCATGGCGATGACCCTGGACTACCTACTGCAGAGGGGAGAGCGGGGTGTGGTGGTCAAAACCGTCAGCACCACCCAAATGCTAAATCTGCTGGCCGAGGAACATGATCTGGAAGTTATCGAGACCCCCGTTGGTTTCAATTACATCTCAGATATGATGCTGAAAAAGGATGTGCTCATCGGCGGCGAGGAATCGGGCGGAATCTCCATCAGAGGACACATCCCCGAGGGCGACGGCGTGCTGATGGGCCTGCTGCTGGCCGAGCTGGTGGCCACTCAGGGCGGTGATGTGAGCGCGCTTATGAGCAAACTGATGGATCGCATCGGGCATTTCGCCTATGCCAGGCACGATTACGAGACCAAACCCTTCTCCAAACCGGCGTTGGTGAAACAGCTCACGTCCACCGTCCCCAACAAACTGGCAGGTGCGCTCGTAACTCACCTCAACACCCGTGATGGAGTAAAATATCTCCTTGAAGATGATAGTTGGTTGTTGATTCGTCCCTCGGGCACAGAACCTGTATTGCGAGTCTATGCCGAATCTCACACTATGGATGCAGTTCATCGTCTTTTAGAAGAAGGCGGGCGATTGGCGCAAATGGCGCAACAAGCCATTTCCGCACCATAAGTAGTCTGTCGCCAGACATCCCACACAACCGAACCATGACACAGCATAAATCTGCACATCTTATCCTCACCCTCATTACATCAGCAATTTTAAGTGCATGCTCATTGACGATGCCAGAGGCTTGGCATATCCCCAATGCTGAAAAACTAAAAGAGAATGTGAGCGCCACAGCCATCTCAATGCCAGATGCATTGGAGGGAAGAAAAGGTGGCAAGACCCCCATCGTCATCAAATTGCCAATAAAAGCGACGCCCACACCACAGCCAACACCAACTTCAACCCTCACGCCAACGCCTACTCCCACCCCCATTCTCCAACACCCGACCATTACCGAAACGCTTCAATCTGGAATCACCTATATTCGTGCAGGATTCAAGATTATTGTTATATCTGACGCCGAGGCGTTTACGCCGGTTGAACCTCCGGAGTTCAATAGCGTCGAAATCGAACAAGCCCTGTTTAGCGAGCCCTGGCTTGCCGCCATTGGCCCCCTTGAGACAAATGAACAAGGGTTGCACTATCGAACCATCATTCTCAGCAGAAAAAAAGGAAAGGCAACGTTGCGTTGGTGGGGTGAAGTAGATGAAAACGGCATTGCATCCACAGTCGTCTCCTCGGGCATGCCGCGTCCCAAATCAGAGAAAGTCAAAGGAATGATCGGAACCATCACCCACACACCGCCGGGCAGCGCTTATCCATATTGTTTTAAAAACCAAAAAAGGCAACGTTTTGGCATTACCAGCAACAAAACGGTGATTCGCAATCTTTTGGATAACATGACCGAAGCTGATGGGCGTATTCAGGTGTGGGGAGAACTTCGATATGCGGTAGATGATTGTTTGGGGCGCCGCATCTTGGTGGACAAATACGATCTCAAAGATGTCGATCCCGAAACCATTTTAGGCAGAACGCCCGCAACGCCATCTCTACAAGAAACTGTGACGCCGGAAGTTGATGAAGATCGCAATTTCGGCCCAATCGCCCTCATTTATGAGCCCAAACCTCACTCGTTCATCCGGAAGACAATCACCGTAACAGGGGAAATTATAGAACCGGTTGGGAATCAAATCGTGATTCAGGTAGAAAATGAAGCGGAGCAAGTCTTGGGTAGCACGACCATTTCTATCGAGCCTCAAATCACCACAAGCGCACCATTTACGGCTACGCTGTCGTTTGCAGATCCACCAGCAATCAGTAAAGGTCGCATCGCGGTTTACGCGCCGGAACTAGAAACTGGCGTATTGCAACTGGTGGGTTGGCAAGAAATCCGCCTTTCTGGTGACGCCGGAGATAAACAGGCAACAATTCTAAAACCAACACTCGGTGCGACCATTCGTCAAAAAGTCAGGGTAGTGGGCCAGGCGACAAACATCCCGAACGACTTTCTGCTGGTTCGTGTTGAAGATTTGGCTGGCGTAGTGATGGGGAAATCGAAAGCGAAAATTGATACGGCGGGCAACTGGCAAACAGTTGTCCAATTTCGCCGTCCTCGCACCACAAGACCAGGAGTGATTGCTGTATATGTGGTGAATGCCAATGACAAAACCAAAGTTTTACTCACAAGGATTCCTGTTAAGCTAAAACGTTAATCCACCACTCCGCCGTGCGCAGGTCGTGCTCCCGATGTGGCTCCTGCAATAACCCGGATAGCCCGGGGCAGCGACTGCACGTTCACCTGCCTCGGCCCCTCGGGCTTGATCTCCCCATCCACCAGTAAAGGCAGCGGGGCGTCGCTTTCCATCTTTACCCATGAGGGTTGATGGTAGTAGACGCCCT
>CAZYSY010000177.1:0-25554 GCA_964650295.1 uncultured Caldilineales bacterium
GAGTTGGCCGAAAAATTCACCGGCATGTTCGCGGGCCTGCTGGCCGACACGCACATGAGCCAGATGGCAGTGGAAAAAACGCCCATCTTCACCCAGCAATACTTCGATCTGAGCCTGGAGGATTTGGATGCGGCGGTCAAGACGTGGTTGGTGGATTTGCCCTAACCCCGGATAAGCCGGAACCGAGAAACGCTTTCACATCACGACGCCAGACCGCCCCAAAAGATGTGGTGTTGATTGTTGCCTGATGTTTGCATTCCTGTTCGTTGCCATGGTGCGCTCTCAATCCATTCGGCGATAGATGATAGATGATGGATGATGAGAGACGCTGTTTGGTCGCCATTCGTCCGCCGTCCGTGTGGCCCATCGTCTCCGAGTGTTGATGGGAACCATTCACTTCCTAACTCATGTCACGCAATTTAATGCTACCACGGTTGAGAGCCATCGCCTTTTATTGCCTGCCGAGAGACGAATGGACGATAAGACGAAACTGGACGAAAGAATGAACGTAGACGAACTGAAATCGTCCACATTCGCCTATCTTGGTCTACATTCGTCATTCAGCCGGTCGCCGGACTCCTATCATGAGTTAAGATATTTTCTGGAGTCTACTTAACCCGATTTATTTTACTGAGTCCTTCCTTTCTCGCTCACCCGGGCCACGTATTGGGCGTCTTTCTCTGCGTCGGGGTGGCCGACGGCTCGTTCATAATCCACCAGCATCTGCATGAGCATGGCGGCGCGGGCGTAATCTCCCTGTTTTTCATACATCACACCCAGATTCCAGGCATGAAGCCCGGCGCTACGACGATCGCCGATTTCTTGGGCGATAGTCAAAGCCTGCTGGTGATATGCGATGGCGTCATCGATTTGGCCCAGATCGGCATAAACCCGGGCCAACTGACCCAGGCGGGCGCTTTCGCCTGGTTTGTCGCCGATGATGCGAGCGATGGCCAGGGCTTGGATGAGATGAACGGCAGCATCCTCCATCCGACCCAATTGGAGGTACAGTGCGCCCAGATTGCCCAGGTGCACACCTTGAGCGCGATTGTCGCCCACCTCGCGGGCCAGGGCCAGAGCTTGTTGGTAGTACTCAACGGCTTTCTCCAACTGGCCTGTGTTTTTGTAAATCACTCCCAGGTTGCCCAATTGCGCCCCCTGGCTGCGCTTGTCACCGATTTCTTGGGTAATATTCAGGGCCCGCTGGTAATAGACGATAGCATCCCGGCTCCGCCCCATGCGATAACTGGCCGCCCCCAGATTGCCGAGATGGTGACTTTCGCTCTGTTTGTCCCCCATTTCTTGGGCAATGGTTAGGGCCTGCCGGAAGTGTTCGGTGGCTGCATCCATTCTACCCAAAGCGGCATAGGCATTCCCCAGATTTCCCAACCATATCCCTTCATTTCGCCGGTCTCCCACTGCACGCGTCACCGCCAGCGCTTGCTGATAATAAGCGATGGCTTCATCCGTTCGGCCTAAAGCTGCGTAGACCCGCCCCAGATTGCCCAGACGGGAGCCTATGTTTTGCCGATCGCCGAGTTCGCGGGCCAGGGCCAGGGCTTGTTGGTAGTGGATGATGGCCTTCTCCATCTGTCCTGTTGCTTTGTAAGCGTTGCCCAAGTTGTTGAGGTGAATGCCCAGGGCGTTTTTATCTTCCAGCGCCTGCGCCGCAGCTATCGCAGTCTGCAGGTAGGGAATGCGTTCGGCAGGAGGGATACGTAGATTGAATAGATGGACAAAGCTTCCTGCAAAATCGCTCAGCCAGAGCCAGGCCGCCTCGTCCTGCCGCGTCTGCATCTGTTGCCATGCGCTCTGCAAATGAGGCCATAGGGAATCAAAACGGGCCGGGGCGGTCGTATCTCCATGCATAAAAGCAATATCGGCCTGACGCACACGCTCCAAAATAGCATCGGGGTGGTCCATTGTTGTTTTCCTTTGTAATGATGAAGGGTATGATGGTGCTATTTTTTGCCACTGGGATGCAGGGACATGAAGATTCGTCCAATGAAATCTTTCTACCTGTCAGGCCGTTGCTTTTTGCATCAGCGCCTTAAAACGTTCGTCTTCTATCAGTGTGCGTTCCAGTCCCCGATGTAAAGAGATTTGAGGTCGATAATCCAATAGACGTTCCGCCTTTTCGATATCCGCCACCAGCCGACGCACGCCGCCCGATTGCTCGGTATTGTACAAAACGTGCGCTTTATGTCCGGTCACATCTTCGATGAATGTGATCAGCTGATTGACGCTGGTTTCGATGCCAGAACCGATATTGATAATTTCGCCATCGACATCTGAACGTTCCCCAGCCGCAATGAGTGCATCCACCACATCGTCGATATAGACATAATCTCGGGTCTGTGTTCCTTCACCAAAGACCACCACCGAACCTCCTTGGATGATTCTCATCATGAACTGCGGCACCACAGGAGGATAGGCGGGGGGCAATGATTGGCCCGGACCATATGCATTGAAAATGCGCAGTGCAACGCTCTTGATGCCATAGTGGCTTCCGAGCGTGAAGAGATAATTTTCTGAAGCCAGTTTACTCACGGCATAGGGCGTGCGTAGATCGGGCGGCACTTGTTCGTCGACCGGTTGGCGCTTTTGATCGCCATAGATGGTGCCCGATGAGGCCAGAATAACGCGGCGGGCGCCGATGGCGCGCATGGCTTCCATCAGGGCCACAGTCCCCCCCACATTCACTTCATTGTATTCGCGAGGGTAAAGCACCGACTGCGGTAACGACACTTTGGCCGCCAGATGGTAAACGACATCGATATCGTGCAACAGCGTCCACAGTTTAGGTTGATCTCGCACATCTCCGCGCGTGAAAAGAATGCGTCTATCCAGTGCTTCTCTTTCGCCCGCACTCAGATCATCGAGCACGCGCACGTTGTGTCCGGCTGCCGCCAGTTTGTTGGCCAGATGACGCCCGATGAAGCCTGCGCCGCCAGTAATGAGATAGTTCATGGTGATTGTTCAGTCGTACACGCGATTGAAATCAGAGGCCCAGCGGATGACAAGCACCATGGCAATGCCTGATGCCAAGGCCATTGTTGCGGGGGAAGGGCGGAATGGCAGCAACATGAGTGGCAAAAAGGCTGAAATAAGCATGACCGTTCGCGCCTGATGCTTGATGAAGTAGTTGACAAGTAAATATGCAGCCACATAGAAGGGAATGATCATCGGAAATTGCCACAATGCCAACCCGGCGCTGACGCCGATGCCCATGCCGCCTCTAAAATCTACAAAAACAGGCCAGCAATGTCCTATCACCGCGGCAATGCCTGCCAGTGGCATCAACCAGGGGCCCGCGAACAACTGCTGCACCAACCATATGGCCAGCAAACCCTTGCTCATGTCCAGAACGCCCGTTAAAATACCCGCAACGAGATGGACGTTCCGTGCGACATTTGTGGCGCCAGTGTGTCCTGAGCCTACTGTGCGTGGGTCGGGCCCTCCAAAAAGCCGGGAGAGTAGAACTCCCCAGGGGATTGAGCCGATGAGATAGCCCGTGATGATGGCAAAAGCGGATTGCCAAAAGGATGCTTGCATGAAGTCGAACATACACAGAGGGGAAAATGAGCAATCGGATACAAATTCAGTAGATCATGATTGCGAGAGTATGTGTCCAGCCGGATTCGCAATCCGGCGGGTTTGACGCTCGAATCACCGCCGGATCACGAATCCGGCTCTGCGCATCATGGCGAATCGTGATCTAATGAATTTCGTAAGAATATACCCCAGATACGACTGTTTGGCGTTCAAGCGTGGCTCTGGCTGAATGGGATGATCGTTCTGCAGCCAGAAGAAAGAGCGATAAGATGAAGGTGGACGAAGCTAGAAGCGATGTTCGTTCAGCTTGGTTTCGTTTACGTGCTGTTGCAAAGCGGCATGCAGATGAGACGAAACTAGAGGGAGGCGTTTGTATTGGGATCAAGGAACAACCACTGGAATTCGCGGTATTGTTTTCATCGACGCACCGATTGTAGGCACGATTCAGTGTGGGTTTTGAGGAGATGTAATGTGTTTTGGAGGATTTGGGGAAGGAGAGGAAAATATTTCAAATCGTCAGCGCTTAGCGAGCAGGCGCTTCTTGCACGGTTACAAAGTCGGGATAGATGATTTCCATGGGGCCTAGAAAAGCGGGCGGTTCCCACCTTTCATTGAGTATACGCGTCTTGACTTCTGAAACATGCGGAATGGCCTTCATGATGGCTTGTTCGATTTTGAGCTTGATAAAAGGGGCCATGGGACAGGAAGGTGTGGTGAGAACCAGATCGATGTCCACGCTCGCATCTTGAATCTGAATACGTTTTACCATATTTAGCGATACGATATCAATAGTAAATTCGGGGTCGTATACGGTGCGCAAGGCATTGGTAATTTCATCTTTTGATAACATCATTTATCCCTCGGTGAGTGCAGCCATGATACACCACACGCGCTCAGGAGGACAACTCTAATCAAAGGGGTTCCCACTTGCCATTGCACGCCTTCGTGCAGCGTTTCGAAAGCAGCTTTCGCGTTTTTGTGTGCAATTGGCGCCTGGAACTCAATTGGCCCGCTTGCCATGTTAAGTAGGCTCCAGAAAATGTCTTAACTCCTGATGGAAGGTCGGTGACCTGTTGAATGACGAAAGTAGACCAAGACAGGCAAATGTAGACGATTTTAGTTCGTCTACGTTATCCTTTCATCCATTTTTGCCTTGGCGTCGTTGCCAAACAAGTCAATGAAAGTCAAATAACGTTTTGGAGCATACTTAGCCGTTCCAGAAGGGCGCCAAATAGGTGTCGTCCAGGTGATCGGCGATTTCTTCCATCTCTTCAGGACGAGGTAGCCGTTTGTTGAGTTGACGAAAGTGTGTGGTAATCCATAGATAGAGATCAGTGCGAGTGCGTTTGGGAAAACGCTTCATCACGCTCGAGTCACGGATCATCTCACAAATGGGACGATAGAGTTGATCATACCAAGCGCGCACAGCTTCGGGCCATTCTCGCGGCTCCTCATCCGGCGTTCGATTGAGATAGCGAAAAAGAGCGATATGGCGCAGTAATCGGGCATAGTAACGAGGTTCGCTCAACCGTAAATCTGCGCCAGGCAAAATCTCATCCGCCCTGGTCACCCGTAGAAAATCGCCATAGGCCTGAATATCTGGCAAATCGTCAGGCTTGAGTTCTGAATGCAAGGGCACGCGCGACGTCATCTCGAGCACATGGGCTTGAATGGTTTTGTCGCCATGCAGACGCGCCACCGATACGCGATGATGACCATCTTTCACAAAATACACTTCTCCCAGTTTATAGAGTTCTACCGGGCGGGTGGGCAGACCATAACGCCTGGCTGCTTCGACGCGTTGCCACCGATCTCGCAATCCTTCATGTTTGGGCAAGAACGCGAGATCGAATTCCTGATAGCGATCCACACTGCCTCGAATGGCGTTCAGGGGCACCTCTAGGATGCCCAAATCCACAGGTTCACCCGATGCTAACGCCTCGCTCAGGGGGCCAAAGTCTAGCAAGTGATTCCGATAGCCCCGCAAGAAAGCCATGATGTCGTGTAGAAGCACCTTGCGTCGGGCCCGATCGAACTGGCGCGCAGCTGGGCTATCTTCTCCGAACTGGGCGGAGATTTGCCTGTCTTGCTGTTGCAGAAATTCGGGGTCCAGTTCACTCATTGTCCTCCCCCTGCCTCACGTCTGGGTGGGCGCATCGGGAAATTCGAGATCGATCAATCGCCAGGGATAAACATTGATGATCTCTGTGTGAGCGTAGCGAGAGTGGGAGATTTCGGTGTCGCGGTAAATGTGCTGATGACCATGTAGTAAGTAGCGTGGTTTGAACCAACGCATAAAGCTTAGAAACGCTTTGAATCCGATGTGGGGACGGTCGGCGGCGTCGTGGATGCCAAATGGCGGGGAGTGCGTCACCAATACATCCAGATACCGTCCATACAGCATGCGGTTGGTCACGAGAGTGGGGATCATTTTTAGAATGACTCCCCACATCTCCGCTTGCGTATATTGATATTGGGGGTTGCGGTTGTAACGATGCGAGCCTTCTAGGCCTGCAATGAGTAAGCCATTCGCCGCCACAACACGACCATGAAGATTGGTTCCTCCCTGGGGCTCTTTGATGACGGTGCGGTTGGAGCGATGTTCGGGACGATCATGGTTGCCATGCACATAGTACATCGGTTTGTTGAGCATGGAAACAATGTATTCGAGGTAGTAGTAGGGTAAATCCCCGCAACCGATGATGCAATCTACGTCTCCAGCCACTTTCGTGATGGAAGGCCCATATAACCGTGGCTCGACCTTGTCGCTAACGGCCAAGATTCGGTAATGTCGTTTGGGAATAATTCTTCGGTAGGACACAGAAATCTTGAAGTTTCCCCGCCAAGACGCGGATCAATTCAACGAAATGGCGTTTTCTGGTCCAAATCCAGAAAAGATGTTGTTGATGGGTGATTCGATCGTGTTGTTGATCCAATCCATCAGATCCAGTTCGCTGCGAAGGAAGATGATTTCATCCCGGAGCAACTCAGGCAGCGATGCTTTGCTTAGCAAGGTTTGTTTTTGATCGTTGTTGATCTGTAACGCCACGGCGGTGAGATATCCCAATTGTTCTGGGGTTTCAGGGATGTCGGGGATCTGAAAATCAAAGCCCGAAGCCTGGGTGAGTGCATCCAAATATGCTTCTAGCAGTTCGCTTACTGTGTCGAACAGGCGTAGCGCCAGATCGGTGTCGGTTTGGCTCAAAGGGGCGCTGTCGATCTCGGCCTGTAAGAAGGGCATGTCGTGATAAAAATGTCGGACTCGAAAGCGTTCGCCACCGTAAATCTGGATGAGAAAGGTGTCATCAGGTTGGCGGGCGACCTGGAAGATGTGCGCCAGTACGCCGATCTCGTGCGGCATAGGCGCTGGTTCAGTCTTGGTGGCGCGGTTTTCTAAAACGATGCCAAAAGGCGAGCCGGTGTGGATGCACATTTGTAGTAGATCTTTGTAGCGAGGCTCAAAGATGTGAAGCGTCCGCACCTGGCCCGGGAAGAACACCATGGGCAAGGGGAAGATGGGGAGTCGATTGGGGAAATGTGTGAAGTCGTTCATTCGAATTTGGGGAGAGGCGTTGCAGGTTTCATCACTTCGCGCAAGAGGATGGTGGCGTAGGCGCCTTTGGGCAGATAAAAACTTAGACGCACGCCATAGGCCACAGGTTTTACATCGATTGGCTGCAGAAAGATGCGTCCGACGCGGCGATTGCCATCGGTGCGATGTTTGCGCCACTGTTCTGTTGTGACAGGAGAAGTCGCTAGGATTTCAGCTTCCAGTGCAGCGGCGTCAGCCAGGGGTTGTCTCATTTTATACCCAAACAGAGGGCCAGTAAAAGTTATCTGGCGCCGATCAAAGCGTGCCTGATCGGTGGTCGCGTCTTCGACGACGAACATGCCGCCGGTGTCGGTCTTTTTGGCCAGATCTCCCATCATGATTTTGTCGAAGAGTCCACGTTGAATGCGCAAAGCCAGGTATGCGTTGAATAGCTGAGATTGATAGGCTGAGATGAGCAGTCGCGTCAACCATTTTTGGCGCGGACGACGTTTTTTGCCGATGAGGATGGCCAAGCCTTGCTCAGCATTGTCGCCATATTGTCCAAAACGCTGTGCGCCAAAGAAGTTGGGCAATCCTCGTTCGACCAGCGCCTGCACGATGGTTTGGGCCCGGGCCACAGCATCTTCGGCTTCGGGGTTGATTATGGTGATCTCAAAATGGTTGCCCAATAAGTGTCCGGGCCGTAACTTGCGGTTGTGGTGAATGGCCCAACCGAAAGTGTATCCCAAACGTTGTATCGCGTTTTGCGCTTGCTCTGGACTGACGTTTGGCAAAGAAAAGATTTGAGTCACGCGAGCGCGTTTGTCTTTGAGTCCGGCGTAGCCGATGCCGCCGGGATTGAGTTGTAATGCCCGGGCCAGTTGCTCTACCACTGCGCGTGTGGTTTGTCCTTCGCGTGTGAGCTGTACAAAAAGATGTTCGCCCTGACCGCTGGGCGGATATAAAGGCGTTTCTTCGACGATGAAGTGTTCGGGTTCAATTTTGATTTCACCGCCGATGCCTGGCAATTCGGGGGTGATGGTCGGAAGTTCGGGCATGGATTATTCCTGGGGTGTAGAAGGGCGTGTTGCTGTGCATTATAGCCCACTCTCGCTCCGACTGCCAGGAATTTTTTGATCTTGTGTGGTTAGAACGCCTTTTGCTTGTAAGCATTTCAGCACGTGTTGGGCCACCTGCTCTGGCGTCATCCCGTCGGTCAACACATAACAGTCGGCATGCTCGCGGGCATGGGCCAGACGATCTCGCTCCTGTCTCAGATATTCATCAGTAATGTTCAGCCAGGGGTAACGTTGGCGCACCTGCTCATTGCTGGCGTCTAAATACACCAGTGCATCGGGCTGCCGGCGCCAACGCCACAGATCAGGCACGCCAGAATGTTCTTGTGAAATTTGTCGAGCCTGGCACCCCAAGAGATGAAGTTGTTGGGCCAAGGTGCTTTTGCCACTGCCGCACACCCCGACAATATGGATATAAGGCCCCGTTCGAGTCGGTTTGGAAGCGCTGGAATCAGGCATCGCTCAGATGGATGGCTGTGATTTTTCAGGATTTTGGGGACGGATATTCCAGAAACCAAACAAGGCGATATCGAGTACGCCTAACGGCAAGAGTTGCGTCCAGAGATCATCATTCTTGCGGGCTTCTTGTTGGAAGACTTCTTTGCGGGCCTGGCGGCGGATGAAGCCCCACAAGACAAAAGCAAGGAAAACGATGGGAATGCGACCGAAAATGCCAGGTAACCCATGCTGGTCCAGACCAGGTAGAAAATAAATATCCACTGGCAGGCCAATGACCATCGAGAGCCAGACCCAGTGTTTTTCCAACACATAGGCTAACAAGGTGGTGCGTAGCACAAAGAACATTGGCAGCAACAATAAATACAGCCACCCCATCCCCGCAGAGAGCAAGGACAGGTACGCGAACAGAGGGGCGGCGGTGCGCATGTTTAGCATATAAAAAATAAAGCCCAACATGAGGAAGAAAAAGGTCATGATCAGGCCCGCAAAGCGAAAACGGTGGGAGAACTGTTGAATCTCGCGCATCCGCCGATATTCAGCATCGGATTTCTTTTGTCGTAACTTTTCGGCGAGATCGCTGAGATCAGATTGCGGGCTCATGACTGACTCCATGCATTGTAGAGACGCGGCGGCACAGGTAACGTCATCGACATACGGCGCACATCATCATGGGCCAGTCCCGCCACGTGCAAGACGATGACGGAAAGGTCATCGCTAGGGCGTCCATGCTCATGTTGTAAGGCGTGAGCCAGCAGGTCATCGGCATAAGCGCGCGCGCCCAGGGTGACGGGAAAACGTTGCAAAAGCTCCAGCACATCGATTTTGCCTCCCCGATTCTCGCCCGCCGTCCACACGCCATCGCTGAAACCAATAGCCATGAGCCCCGGGCGCAATGGCAACTCTACGATTTGTGGGCGCGTGCGATGCCGGATGCCAATGGCGCTGGCTGGTTCATCCAACATTCTCCAGGCATTATGTTCGAAGATGAGAACCGGGGTTTGCGTGTTGCGGGAGACAACCAGGGTGCCCGTTTCCATATCGGCTGATAGGATGATCATCTCGGCACTGACTTTACCTCCACGATGTGTGCGCAGGTAATCGTGGGCGGCCCGAGCCGCAGCCCCATCTCGCACGCCTTCGGCCAATAGCGAGATGGCTTTGCGGGCCACCACATTACTGATATTTTTAGCTGAACGCCCACTGCGTTGGCCATCCACCAAGACCACAGAAACGCCTCCGTGCGGCCGTTCAATGACCTCCACCGTATCTCCCGATTCGCTCATGGCGTATTTGGCAATTTTGGCGACGGCAAGTTGAATTTCCATGGGGAGAAGCATTCGGAGCGGTTTGAGATGCAGAATATGATGGTTAACCCCATGAATTATAGGTCAGGAGGAAAGGATGGACAAATGCCATATGAGAGCGGGGGCGTTTCAGTGTGGGACAATTCGATCCATGGCGTTCGGGCCAAATAAACTCGAGCGCTGCAGGCGCTACTCCCACATTTGTTTCCTTATCCCGCTGCGAGCGGGGCGTGGGCGAAGCGTCAGTGGCCGCATCCCGCGGTTGGCTCTGGATGATCCTTCGCAAACTCAGGATGGGTTCCGACGACCTGGGCGACGGAGGTCCGCCCCCTGTACGCCATCCTGAAGCGCTCGACTTGAGGCGACCAGGAACGTGAAAAAGTGCACGCCCCCATTTAGAAACGCACCCTGATGCTGCATGTATTTGTATCCCCCATCTTCTTCTGGCATAATGGATGACTTCCACCTCAGTGGTACACAGACCTTTGATCGGTTGGTTGCGACTGGAGCCACCCCATCATGCTGCAAGCATTTTAGTTGTCAGGAGGTTTTGATTCTTATGACTATATTTGGTCATGGAAATCGTGAAAATAACTTTATTCGTCTTTTGCGCGAACAGGCGGAAGTGCTACAACGCGGCGCTCAGGCGTTGGAGCGTTTTGTCGACAACGCAGATGATGAAGCTGCCGAAATCGTAGAGCTCAGCGAAAAGGAGGGGGATGAACTCCGTCGCATACTTATCGATGAGCTGCACAAGACCTTTGTCACGCCTTTCGACCGCGAAGACATCTTCGAGTTGTCGTTGTATCTGGATGATGTGTTGGATTATTGCTATACGACCATCCTGGAAATGCGATTGTTGAATGTCGCCAGCGATCCTTATCTGCATGAAATGGTCGCTCGCGTTCGTGAAGCTGCGGATGAGCTGCTATGGGCCATGCAGCGCCTGGAGAAGAATCCACTTGTGGCGCTTGATCATTCGCGTCGGGCCAAACATCGTGAAAATCAGGTGGAGAAACTCTATCGCCAGGCAGTTGCAGATTTGTTCGCCGGTCCCGAAGATGTTCATCATGTGATGATGATGTTGCGCACTCGCGAGGTTTATCGGCATATCTCCAATGCAGCGGATCAGGCGGACCAGGCCGCCAACGTCATCGGCAAAGTTGTGATGAAGATGACGTAGGCAGTATCTGAAAAAGGTCATAACCATCATCCCCATGTTCGTCGATGTGTCGGCAAACAGCGCCTGAACATCCTGGATGCGCAAGAAAAGGTTGCACATCTGGGGGAGATTGGGATGAGCAGCAACAAAAAACCGGACCTGAAGAGGCCCGGCTTTTTGTTGCGAAGTGTGCTATACCAAACAGTTAACGCTGAATGAAGATTCCGTCGACAATTTCGCCGCCGAAACCGTATTCAGAACCATCCCAATAAGCGTTATAGGCGCCGCTGGTGTTGGCGCCCAGACTGCTCGGCGTAAAGGTGAAGATGTCGGAGCCGTCACCAGAAAGGCCCGGCACAGAGAAGTTGCCACGCGTGGTGAGGTAGATGTCTCCATCGGACGCGATCCAGGCGCCATACACATCCTCATAGCCAGATTGGCTCAAGCCCACGTCGGAGCCGTCGAAGTATTGCTCCCAGGAACCACTGGTGTTCTGTCCCAGGCTGGATGCGGTGAAGACCCACAGGTCCTCATCCTTGCCCGAAAGACCGCCGGCGCTGAAATTCCCGACGGTGCTGATGACCAGTTTTCCATCAGCGGTGAATCCGATCGCATCGATGTCTTCTCCACGACTATCCAACCCCACGTCTGAGCCATCGAAATACCACTCGAAAGAGCCTGCTGTATGGGAGCCGAGAGACGTGGGGATGAAACGAATGATGTCCTCATCCTGCACAGCGCCGATGCTGAGTCCGGTGACACGATCGAAACTCAGTAAAATACTGCCATCATCCATGATGGTGAAGGCGTTCACATCTTTGGAAAGTCCCACATCGGAGCCATCGAAATAGAGACTCCAGACGCCGGTGGCTGTGTCATACTTGAGGATGTCTTCATCTTTGAATGAGACGCCGGCGACTGAACCTCTACTTGTAGAGCTGACATAGATGACATCGGCGCCCGAACCTGGTGTCGGCGTAGGCGTAGGGGTGTCTGTGGGGGTAGCTGTGGGAATGGGGGTGTTGGTGGGGGTAGCTGTGGGCACAGGGGTGTCTGTGGAGGTAGCTGTGGGAATGGGGGTGTTGGTGGGAGTGGCCGTGGGGCCTGGAGTGTTGGTGGGAGTGGCCGTGGGCACAGGAGTGTTGGTTGGGGTGGCCGTGGGCGCAGGAGTGTTGGTTGGGGTGGCCGTGGGCACAGGGGTGTCTGTGGGAGTAGCCGTGGGAATGGGGGTGTTGGTGGGAGTAGCCGTGGGCGGTGTTGATCCGAACACGCCATCCACCACTAATGCAAATGGCTGCGGGCCATTAGGCACATTATATCCTTTGACCTCAACTGTCCATGTGCCCGAAGCGGCTGCCTGGACATACACATTCTCGACGTTGTTGGTACGATCCGCGCCGCCGCCAGTTGTCGACCAACCGCCATTGAACACATTGCCATAATAGACCTCACCACCAGGTGAAGTGACTTTTAGATCCAGATCGTTGACCAATGTTTTGGCGGCTCCAGCTGAACCAGGATAGTCGGTCCACACCAACGTGACCTTGAATGGCGATCCTGCGGAATTCACGGAATACTGGTAGGTGATGACGCCGTTGGTGTTCAGTCCAGATGTTTCATCCACGAACTGGGCGGAGCCGTCGGTGGCCTGCGCCAGATTCACGCGTCCCCAGCCTTCGTGATTGTTGGGAATAGGATAAGCGTTGTCGTTGACGCCATCATTATTTTCGTCCAACATATCTACGGCAGAGTTGATGAGGGTGGCCTTGGTCAGTGCTGCGCTGGCGGCATGTCCATAGGCTTTCTGGTAGAAATCTCGCACCACCGCGGCTCCCCCCGCAGTTAGCGGGTTAGACATGGAGGTTCCGCCCATGTATTTGTACTGCGCACTGTATGGGAATCCCCAACCATCATATTGCCAGTCATTGTTCTGGGGGTTGGGAGCAGGATCGTAGCCCTGCTGATACATATCTGAATAGGCGGAGAGGATGTAGGTGCCGGGGGCGACCACATCGGGTTTGATGCGGCCATCATCTGTGGGGCCGCGACTGGAGAACCCCGCCATTTGCTCGGCATTACCCGCCAGAAGATCGCTGGCAATGGGATCCGCTGGAAAATCGTCAGGCCAAGCTTCGTTGTAGGTGAAGAGGTCGTTGGCTCCTCCTTGTGCGGCGCAGTCGGTGTAGTCTAGATTGCTATCGCAAGGATAGTTGTCTCCTCGTTCATTTTCACTGGCCCCCACACTCAAAACATTCTTGGCTGTGGCGGGTGAGCCCATGGAGTCTTCGTCGACATAACCATCGCTGTTGCCATCCTTACCATCATTGCCTGCCGAAAATGTGATAAGCATATCGCGATGGTTCCACATGAAGTCATCGGCATTGACGGCGTCGTCTGTGTATTCGCCAGCTTTGGAGCTGCCCCAAGAGTTGGAATGAATGCGCGCGCCTGCATTGTATGCCTGACTGAATAAATCGCGGATGTCATCGGGGAGGCCGAGCAGGTAATAGCCATCTTTATACAGCAAGGAGCAAATGCCCTGCATGTCGGCGTAATCCTCGGTTGCCTGAAACACCAGTTTCGCCGCGGGAGCGGTCCCTTTGCCCATGCCGTTAGCGTCACCGTCGCTCAGCACCGAAGCCGAGGTGTGAGTGCCATGTCCGCTGTCAACGTCTTGCGGTCCATCATTGATGGCGTCGTAACAGCCCGAGCTGTCTGCGGCAGGCCAGTCATAGATGGCGACGATACGGTTGCTGGGGATGTCAGGATGCGCGGTCGCCGCAGTGCCTCCCCCTAATCCTGTATCTGCAACCGCCACGGTCTGGGTAGAGCCATCATAGCCGTTGGCATTGGCGGCATTGGAGCCCATAATGACGCCGCCGCCATATTCATTGTGTTTCTCACGGATCGTGAAGCCTTCAATCCAGGCTACGTCGGGCACAGCTGCAAGGGCGTCAATTTGGCTCGCCGTCGCCAGCACGCGAAGCACTTGCCCATTGCCGCCGATTATCTGCGCACCTGTTGCAGCAACGGCCGCGGCCGCGTCTTCCAGACCGACTCCTTTTTCGATCTTGACATGTAAAAGGTTATTGTCAGCGCGACGCAGGCTGGGACTTATTTTGTATTCAGGGAGAAAACCACCAATCCAATTGATATGAGGCTGCCTTCGGATTTGAGGGATCAGAGCGGCGTTCATGCGCACTTTGAACGCAAAATCGGGCAGGTAGTCTAAAAATTCGACGCCCAGCGCCTCTACTTGCGCTTTCCAGGCGGGGTCGATAGGCCCGCGAAATTGCACGATGAAATAATTGTTGTCGACTAAGGCTGCCAGGTCCTCAGGCGTAACTGCTTGTGGCGCGTCGGCGGGGGTAAATGTGCGCACCCGCAAACGAATGGGAATAGGAAGCGGCTCGTCGCCTCCCTGGGCAAAACTGGTGGCAATGCCGGGCAGCGAAGCTGCCAGCAGCGCCAAGACGAGAATGACATACAAAGAACGTCGCATTACAAAACTCCTTGTAAACAGGGAACTCTAAGAAGATGGCATGGACCATCCGGTGCAAAAGGAAAAATCTCTATCACAGTAAAGTACATTTATACTTTTTCGATATTTCCACCTCCATCGGAAGAATTAAATGGTATTTATAGATTTTCCTTGATACTATCGAAAACCCATACGTAACCCTCGCTTCATAGCGAAGATCCTGAGGGCAATCTATTTTATACAGAAAGGCTGAATGATGCAAACAGTCATTTTGAAACGGGGCGCGTTTCAGTTTCGGGGCAATTTGTCTCATGATGCACTGATCGAGTGAACTCGGGCTCGGCAGGCGCTGCCCTCCCTTCGTTTCCTCCCCTGCTCCAAGATAGGCGGAGAGAGGAGATAAAGATGTTTAGATAGCGCCAATGGCGTCCTACGGCGACGGGGACGGCGGAGGGCATCCACTGGCCGCAGGCCTGGAGCACCCGACTTAAATCGGTCAGGAAAGCAAAAAAGCGCCCTATTTTGAGACGCATTCTTTTCACCAGCCAAAGATCGCAAACGTCAATTTCACACAAACCCGAAAAGAGATTATACTTCTGCCAGTGGATGCAGACTCTCCGATGAAGCATCTTTAACCCTGAGAGGAGAACATGAACGCGTCTCGCAAAGCAAAAATCATAGCATCACAGAAACCTTTTCAGCATTATTATCCCGATCATCTGGCCCATTGTTATGGTTGCGGACGCTTGAATGATCATGGATATCATTTGCAAAGTTATTGGGATGACGATGAGACCGTGGCTTGGTTCACTCCCGCCTTCTATCACATTGCCATCCCAGGTTATGTGTATGGTGGACTCATTGCCTCCTTGATTGATTGTCATGGCACCGGCTCCGCTGCAGCCTACGCTTATCAGGCGGCGCAGCGAGAAATGGATGACGATGGTCCGCCACTACGGTTTCTGACCGCATCGTTGCACGTGGATTACATCAAGCCGACGCCGCTGGGCGTTGAGCTGGAGTTACGCGGGCGGGCGGTTGAGATCAAAGGTCGAAAGATCGTCATCGAAATAGAGCTCACCGCAAAGGACGAAATCTGTGCACGAGGTCGAGTTGTAGCCGTGCAGGTTCCAGACAAATATATCGTCGATCTTGTCTATGCTTCACCTCATTCCGAATAATCTGCAGGTTCGATATCGATTCATAATAACTCGTGTTACGCACTTGCCAGCCCATAGCCCTGAACAAGGAAATCTGAGCCTCCGGCTCAACCACGGACCATAAGACGCAAGGACGAACATAGGCGATGGGCATCTTCGTCCTTGCATCCACCTTCGTCTCTATTCGTCCTTTCTCGGGAGTTTCCGGTGGCTGCATCGCGAATCAGCTTTGCTTGGGAACTGTCCGTATCGTCAGATAATAATTGTTTGCTTTTTCATCGGCAATTACACTATACTTTTGGTAACGCATTAAGGCTTTAGTGGATACGCATTTGAAACTTGTAATCGTCTACCAGGCAAATGTTAAGCTCATGCCGTACCCTGCTTAAGCGGTATGCAAGACGTCCCTTAATTTCGAGTTGCGCATTTGACACATTCCCACGGAACATTATCCTGGTTGGACCAGAAAAAAGTCGCACAGCGGGCCTCTCTACTCAATATTGCACTCGCACAATTCGTCATTCTTTGCCCGATGACAAAACGCACTCATTCTTTCCACACGATCCGCTCCTTCTCCCAGGAGCGTCTCTCCTCTCAAATCTTCCGCAGCGCCACAATCTTTGCAATCGGGTTGGTGGTGGGCTGGTTTGTCTTTGGCTGGATGCTATTTCCGGTGGCGCATACAAATATTTATCCTAATGAACTGCAGCCATCGGCGGTCAACGATTATTTGCTGATGACCGCCGAAAGTTACGGGGCCACTGGGGACCTCCGCACGGCTGCCAAGCGCCTGCGTTATTGGGAGCCCGAGCAGTTAGCCGCGATGTTCAACGATTTGGCTCAATCGGTCGAAACAAGCAACCCGGCTGATGCCGCGTATCTGCAACTGTTGGCAAAGGATCTTCACCTGGCATCCGCGCCTCATGCATCGGCGACAAAACCACCTTCCCGCTCGTTCCAATTTAATTTCCTGTGGGTGTTGGCGCCGATTCTGGCATTGGCGGTGATTGCAGGGCTCATTTTGCTGGCTCAACGGATGGGATGGTTGGGCCAGGATAACCTTCGTCAGGCTGAAGCAGATTCCGGTTGGGAGTCAGAAGCCGTGACCACACCTCCCGAAACATTCATCGAGGAAACCCCTCCGCAACTCGTTACGCCTCCGCAGGCGCTCTCTCAAGCGATAGACGACGAGATATCCACCATTACAGCGCCTGAGCAAGAACAAGAAGATGAAGATGAATCCTACGATGAGGAGGCGCTCTTCTTTGTTGAGGATGACGCGGAACCTGGGCCCGAGGAAGCGCCTGATTACATCCCAGATGAAGCCATCGACACGCTGCCTGAACCAGAAGAGATGCAAACAGAAGCGCCCGTGAGCGCCTCCGAAGCCATTCCGCTTCCCACACCCTCTTACATCGACGAGGTGGATGTTCCTGATGTTGAGGAAGGTGAACCGATCTTGCCTCCCCAGGTGTTGCGGTTTGATGGCGATCCCGCCTACAACACCATCATCGCCATCGAGTCAGATGATGAGTACCTTGGCGAATATGGTATGAGCGCTGGCCAAACGGCGCCCAACAATCCCAACATGGTGCTCACTCTCGAGGTGTGGCTCTTTGACAAGAGCGACACTCAAACCACCGATATCGCTCTGGCTCCTCCCGTGGTCGTTGCAGATCCCGATCTCAAGGCCCGCTATATCAAAGAAAATATGTCTGTTTTGCCTCTGCAAGAAGGGCAGATCATCTTGTTGGAAACCGCAGAGCTGCGTTTGGAAGGACGCGTGCGTCGGGTGGAATTTGGCGCCACCACCAACGATGGGGTCCCAATTATCGAAGCAGCCGAAATCGAGATGCTGGGAAAAAGAAAATAAACGCGGCTGGTTTTTGGGTAACTTCGCCAAAACACAAACAGGCTGTCTGTCGGGGTTGCGATGGGGCGGGCTCTCGGCCAGCAATGTTCGGGACAAGTCAAACGCGTTGGTCAGGGTTAAATAGCCTGTCGTATTCCTGAATGGCGTAACGATCGGTCATGCCTGCAAGATAATCACACACAATGCGATGCAGATCTTCTTCCTCGGCTTTCAGTTTCGCTTGTGTATCGGGCGGCAACATACGCGGTTCACGGATATAAGCATCAAACAATTTGGTCAGGATCAACTCCGCTTTGTTGGCCATCCGCACAACGCGGTAGCTGCGATAGAAATGGTCAAAAAGGTAACGCTTTTGCACGGCGTTGGCTTCGATCAACTCAGGACTAAATCCGGCGATATTGTGGCCAATGGCCCGCACATCTTCCACCGACTGCACCTTGTGGGCCAGGAGTTGGGCATAGGTGTGTTCGATGGCGTCAGTCATCTCGATGCCCACCAGACGTCGAATAATGCGAGCGCGAGTGAGTGAATCGAGGTGGGTGAGTCGATAGGGGAGGCCCAGACTATCCATCACCCGTTGCCAGAGCGGCTGTTCCGCCAGGGCTTCAACATCCAGGATGCCAGCATAAAGTCCATCATCCAAATCACTGGTGTTCCAGGCCATCTCATCGGCGATGTTGGCCAACTGGCATTCCAGCGTGCCCGCCAAATCAGGTTCATATCCTTCGGCATTGATGACGTCATAATCGGTGTCATGCTTCACCAGCCCTTCACGCACCTCATAGCTCAAGTTCAATCCCGGGAAATCTGGATAGCGTTTTTCTAAGTGTTCGACGATGCGCATGGTCTGACGCTGATGATCAAACCCACCATGTCCTTGCATCAAATGATTGAGGATATGTTCACCCGTATGCCCAAAAGGGGGATGTCCCAGATCGTGCGCCAAACAAATGGCCTCGGTCAACTCCTCATTAGCTCCCAGCGCTCGGGCTAACGTGCGCCCCAGCTGGGCGACCTCCATGGTGTGCGTTAGTCGGTTTCGATAATGATCGCCCTCGTGATAGACGAAAACCTGAGTCTTATAAGCCAATCGCCGAAAGGCAGTAGTGTGCACAATTCGGTCTCGATCCTTTTGGTAAACGGTGCGATAATCCGCCTCATCATCCGGATAAATGCGACCACGCGTATCTGCGCTTTTCATGCCCCAGGGCGCCAAAAAATGACGTTCACGTTCTTCGAGCGATGTTCGCGAAATCATGCGATACTCTCCTTTCCTCATTCGGTGAGGTAGTCGCGTAGTTTGCGACTGCGCTGCGGATGACGCAATTTGCGCAGTGCTTTGGCCTCGATCTGGCGGATGCGTTCTCGCGTCACGCCAAACTCCTGGCCGACTTCTTCTAACGTGCGGTTGCGGCCATCGATCAGGCCAAACCTCATTTCAAGGACCTTGCGCTCTCGATCGTTCAGCTCCTCTAAAATTTCTTCCACCTGCTCACGCAAAAGTTGTTGCGTGGCGGCATCCGCTGGAGCTGGAGCGCTTTCATCCTTGATGAAGTCGCCCAAGAAGCTGTTTTCTTCATTGCCAACCGGCGTTTCCAGCGACATCGGCTCCTGCGCCATGCGAATGATGTTGCGCACTTTGGCGCTGGCCCGCCGTAGCGCCCGTTTCTGGGTAGGATTAAGCGATTTGCCTTCGGCAAGCGTTTTGCGGATCGCTTCTCGTTCTTCTTCTGGTTCGATGAAATCCATCTCCACAGCAATTTCTTCAGGCGTTGGGTCTCGCCCCAACTTCTGCGTCAGTTCTCGCTGGGTGCGCATCACGCGATTGATGCTCTCGACCATGTGCACGGGGATGCGAATCGTGCGCGCTTGATCGGCAATGGCGCGCATAATAGCCTGACGAATCCACCAGGTGGCATACGTGCTAAACTTGAACCCCCGGGCATGATCAAATTTCTGTACGGCCCGTAGCAGCCCCAGGTTCCCTTCCTGAATCAAATCCAACAGACTCATGCCTCGCCCAACATATCGCTTGGCAACGCTGACCACCAATCGTAAATTGCTCTGCACCAATTCACGCTCCGCCTTTTTGCCATCGACAATCAGCGCCTCGGTGCGTTTTCGTTCCTCTTGGGGCAGCGTCTTGAGATACTCTTCGGGCGTCAGGCCCGCCTCCTCCGCCATGGTTAGCAACAACTCGCGCGCTTTGGCTCCCGCCTGAATGCGCTTTGCAATAGCCACCTCTTCCTCTTGCGTCAACAGAGGATGCCGCCCGATCTCCTGCAGGTATTGGCGGACGGGATCGCTGATGCTAACCGCTTCCTCCAGAATATCCGCGACGGGGCGAACATAGTCTTCTCCTACTTCGGCGTCCAGCTCGTCTTCTTGAGCCAATTCTGGCAAAATCAACTCTTCGTTCGTATCCAGCGCCGGGATCTCGGGCAAAACAGCCATGTCGTCCACATCGACCAGAACAGCCTCCGGCAGTGGATCCTCCGTGCTATCAACAGAAGACTCGCCAGTCAATTGGGGCGCGTCTTCTCCCGTTGGCAATGCTCCCGCTTCAGACTTTTCGATTGGGGTGGACCTGCGAGAGGGTATTGGGGTCATAAATGAGAGGGCAATTTCTTCAAAAAAAAGGTTATTGCTGCTATCGAGACTTCGATTGGCGCTTAAGTGTTTGTCGGACGAGCTGATGTTTTCTCGAAACGATCGACGCGCTCCATGGGGCGTCAATCGAGAAAACTTTGAGCGCGTCAGGAATTATCTGGCGCTGATGTAGGTGGGGCGATTATTGTTGGCCCAACGCGCCGCCTGCGAATAAACCAGCATGGCTTGCTCTAACTTGCGACGCTCTGCAAGAAGATGCTGAAATCGGGCCGAAAGCATGTTCAGCTCCTCGGGCTCCAAAGATTCGCCCAGAGAAAATTCCAACTGGCGTTGAGTCTCGCGGGCATGCTTCAGCCGTAGCCGAATAAGTCCGGTGACGACTTCTCTTTGTAAATGATGAAATTGGATGTGCTTTGGTTTCTCACTCTCGAACTGGCTGGCATATTCCCACAAAAACAGAAAGTGATCCTGAACATGTGGGTCTTGTTGAGCCATAAAATCGAGCAAATCGTTTTCAGGAGCATCGAAACGAAATTCGTCCAGAGCCTCAAAAACAGCGCGGTTCAATGGATGATTGAAATCATCGCTGTAAATGGGGTCTATCTGTCTGGCCGCGAGCTCTTCATCCAACCAGGGTAATAGCGCATGATGGTGGTATAAAATCAACCCCAAAAGATGCTCTTCCGCGCCTATGGCGGGCGCTTTTGCATGCTTTAGGTCTGATTTTGGGGATGATTTTGAATCATCCGCCAATACGCTATTGCCACCGATCCATAACGGCGGTTCTTCATCGCTGCCTACCACCGCATTCTTAGGGGGGAGATCAGAGCCTGTACTGTTCGATTCTACGCCCGGTGGAGGAGCAGGAGGCACGTTGGCTGGAAGAGCTGTGGAAGGCGATTGGCGACGTCGAGAACTGCGGCGACGCTGATTACGCTCGAACAGTCTGAGCGCTTCCTCGATATCCTGCTCTCGCACACGCACCATGCCGGCCACCTTGCCAATGTAATGACGACGTTGGATCGGATCGCCTATTTTGCTAAGCGTAGGCAAAATCTGTTGCACAAATTGCGATTTGCCTGATGCCGTATGCAAATCAAATTGTAGAGACATTTGTTGGAGCGTATAGTCTACCACGGGTATGGCATTCTCGATAAGCGCCCGCCACAAGGCTGGCTCCTCACGCAGCACGTCATCAGGGTCTTTGCCTTCAGGCATCACCGCGATGCCGACATCGGCCAACATGCGATTTTCTGTACGGAAGCCGCGTGATGTTGGGGTGAGCACGCCGCGACGGGATAACTCCTCCTGGGCGATCTGGATGCCTCGCCATGCCGCCCGGGCTCCTGCTGCGTCCGCATCCAGGGCAAAGATGAAGTTACGAGAATAACGGCTGAGGATTTTGATCTGCTCCGGGGTGATGGAGGTGCCCATGGCTGCCACCACGTTCTTGAACCCGCGCTGGTGGGCGCTAATGACATCCATATAGCCTTCCACCAACACCGCCTGATCTTTGGAGCGAATCGCGCGTTTGGCTAAATCGAGAGCAAAAATGACCTGACTTTTGTCGAAGATGGGCGTCTGTGGTGAATTGAGGTATTTGGGCTCCCCCTCACCTAAAATTCGCCCGCCAAACGCAATGACCCGGCCCTGAGCATCGCGAATAGGAATGATCAGTCGATTGCGGAAACGATCATATGCTCCCCCCGATTCTCTCTGAACAGCCAAACCAGCTTTGATGATCTCCTCCAGAGCATAGCCCTTTCCTCTAAGATGCCCAATGAGCTGCTCCCAACCATCTGGGGCGTATCCAAGTTGGAATTTTTCGATAGTCTCCTGATCGACCTCGCGCCGAACGAGATATTCTCGAGCTCGTTTCCCCGCATCGCTGGTCAACAGTTGACTCTGGAAATAAAAAGTCGCCTGGGCGTGGATGTCGCGCAGCCGCTGCAAGGCGTCGCGCACCTCGGGCCTGGGCTCCTCCAACCGCACCCCGGCTTCCTTCGCCAACATGCGCAGCACGTCCGGGAAAGGTAAATTCTCTCGTTTCTCCACAAAGGTGAAAATATCGCCGCCCGCACCACATCCAAAGCATTTCCAGGTGCCGGTATGGGGAAACACATGGAAGGATGGAGTCTTCTCTGAATGAAACGGGCACAGGCCTTTATAACTATTGCCAGATTTCTTCAACGGCACATAACGCCCGACCACCGTGACAACATCCAATCGATCTTTGATTTCCTGAATAATGGAATTGTTGGCCATTGTAGGAGGAGGATTGCGAAATGAGAAAGAATCGCTACGTTGTATTTTACACCATTCGCGGATTTTCTAACACATCGATGACGCCTGGGGGGCGTTTCAACCTTGGGGCCATTTATTACCTGATGTACTGGCCGTGTGAATTCGGACTCAATAGGCGCCGTCTCCACCTTTGCTTCCTCTTCGCTCCGAGATGGGAGGGGAGAGGAGGTAGGAAGGATATTCTGCCGGCGCTCATGGAGGCCCACCGGTGACCAGAAAGGTGGGGGACATCCCCTGGCTGCAGGCCTGAAGCGCCTGGCTTGAGCCGTCCAGAAACACGAAAGGCGCCCCAATTTTGAAACGCACCCGACGCCGGTCAGTTCTTCGCATGGCGCTATTTTTCTCTGGTGTAACCAGAATGAATGCGCCCCTGCTGCATCCCCAAACGGTCGACCATGGACGATGTCCAGAAAATGCGGTTTGCAGCCTGCACCGAAGATATAGCCTTCTGGCTCCAGGCATGGTCTTGCATCCTATTCGCACATTACTCCCGATTTATGCTATCATCACTCATCATTCTTTTGTGGAGGTCCAACTTGTCTTTGGTTCAAGCCCACGACCCAGTTTTACTCATCAGCGAAGAAGGCAAACGCTATCTAATTTTTATCGAGCCGGGCGGCTCCTGGTATACAAATCGTGGCCGATTGCCCTACGAAGAGATCATCGGTCAGCCTTACGGGCAGGTGAAGACCACACATCTCGGGCAGAAATTCTTAATCCTGCGTCCCACAACATCGGATCTCATCCAACACATCAAACGTACAACCCAGATCGTTTATCCCAAAGATGCGGCGCGCTTGCTGATGGAATTGGACCTGCATGACGGCAAGCGAATGATCGAGGCGGGCACCGGCAGTGGCGGCCTTACGCTGGCGTTTGCCCGGGCGGTAGCGCCTTCGGGCCATGTTTACAGCTATGAAATTCGCGCTGAGCACCAACGTCTGGCCCGACGCAATCTGGAAAAACTCAATCTGCTAGATTTCGTAGACCTGAAGTTGCGAGATGCCGCAAAAGGTTTTGACGAGAAGGATGTGGATGCCGTTTTTCTCGATGCCCGCGAAGCAGCCAGCTACATTCCCCAGGTCGAGGCAGCATTGACCGAGAGTGGCATCTTTGCCGCTCTTCAACCCACAGCCAATCAGGTCAGCGCGATATTGAGCGCCCTGGAAAATGGCAATTTTGTGGATATTAGGGTAGAGGAAATTCTCATCCGGCCATGGAAGCCCGTGCCCGATCGTTTGCGTCCGGCGGATCGCATGATCGCCCACACCGGCTTTCTCATCTTCGCCCGCAAGCTCGATGCGCATTATCGGGTCTTTTGGATGGACAAACGCGCCCGGCGCCGGGCCGCTGAGTTTGGCAAACGTAGGAACATTTCCTCTCTGGAGGCCAAAGGATGATGGCTGAAATGACATTTCCCGGCGATTTCTTTAGTTATCGTGGCAGCATCCACAACCACAGCATCTTTAGTGATGGCACAGGTTCGGTGGATGAGATTCTGGCTGCTGCGCATCGCGCGGGCCTGGATTATCTCATTCTTACCGATCATAACCAGCTGGTAGAGCAATCGTTGCAGGGCTGGTGGGATGGCGTGTTGTTTCTGATCGATATCGAGGTCAATGACATGGCCCTGGAGCCAGAGCGCAATCATCTACTGACCTTGAACGTAAACGAAGATATGACGCCCTATGCGCCCGACCCTCAAAAGCTCATCGACGCCGTGCGCGAGCGCGGAGGACTCACCTTTCTGGCCCATCCCATCGATCTTCCCGGCCCCCTCATCAAAGATATTTACCCCTGGACGGACTGGGATATCGAGGGGTACACCGGCGTAGAGCTGTGGAATTTCATGTCGGAATTCCGGGTGCACGCTACCAGTAAACCGGTGGCCATCCTCATGGCGTACTTTCCACAGCTTTTTACCACCGGCCCTTTTCCAGAAATGTTGGCCAAATGGGATGAGCTCTTGCAGCAACATCCCACTGCCGCCATTGGCGGGCCAGACGCCCACGCCCAAACTTATCGCATTGGCCCGCTCAAACGTCGGTTTTTGCCTTACGACTACTGTTTCCGGGCGGTAAACACCCACATCATCACCCGCACAGCATTCAATCACGATTTCAAACACGACAAAGCGTTGATTTATGAAGCGCTGGCTGCAGCTCGGGCATGGATTGGGTACGATTTATTGCATCCCACAGAGGGGTTTAGTTATTTTGGCGAGACCGGCAACCAACATTTGGTGCAAATGGGAGAAAGCGTCGCTTTGGTCCAGGGGCTGACCTTGAAGGTGATGACGCCTGCCAAAGCGCACATCAAGCTCATTCGCGCAGGTTCGGGCGTCGTGGCTGAAGCCAAGGGTTCCACCCTGACCTATGAGCCCGATGCGCCTGGCGCATACCGAGTTGAGGTATGGAAAACGTGGTGGTTCAAACCACGCGGTTGGATTTTCTCCAATCCCATCTATGTTACGTGATGCGTAAAGTCTGGGAGCGCTTCAATTTTGAGGCGGATCAACGTCGCCTGCGTTGCCAGGCCCCGGTTGGAGCACAAGAGATGTACTTGGGCGGGTCAGCGGTTTCCCGACTCTGCAATGCTCACTATTTCTAAACTTTCCCCAACCTTTCTTTCATCTTAGATTCATCTTCTCGTGCTATACTAAAACCGTAAAGAAGCAAGGGCGCACGAAAAAGCCCTAAGGAATGCGGTGGTTCCTCCTTTCAAGCTCCTTTCCTCCTCTCTCAAACCCCGGCCATCCCCTCTGGTCGGGGTTTTTGTTTGTTTCCCCATGAAATGCGCCGCACCTGCAGCCAGGCCTCATCTCGCGAGCAATGAATGCTGGCGCGCGAAGGATGGGATGCAAGTGCGGCGCATTGAGGCGACGATTAGAAATCAACCGTGCCAAAGGTGAGGGCTTTCTTGACCTCGCCAATGGCCTTGGTGATGTCGATCTCGCGGGGGCAGGCCTCCACACAGTTGAACGCAGTGCGGCAGGCCCACACGCCAAAGCGATCGTTGAGGATCTTCAGGCGCTCGGC
>CAZYSY010000178.1:0-3083 GCA_964650295.1 uncultured Caldilineales bacterium
TGATTTCGTTGCAGATGATGGCATCTATGAAGTAAAATGGTATAGTCGCACCAGCCTGACCAGGACAGCTCAATTGCGAGATGAGGCCGCATTGGCAAAATCATTAGGCAAACCCTTTTACATCGTTGTCAGACAAGGAACGAGGGTGTCTCCGAAAGTATTTGAATTGTTTGAAGAACCACGTACCGGAAAAGTACTCAGATGGCTTAGATAACGTTTAGGAGGTCGCATGAGTAGGCAATTGCAAACGGTTAAGTTCAAATTTCATTCCGACGCCTTATGGCGCGGGCGGATGGCTGCCCTGTACCAGATTCTAGACGCCAACGAATCCTTCCGCCCGTTGCGTTGGGGCTTCAGCGAGCCGGTGCGTCGTCGCTTCGCTCCCGAGGCGCTGCCCGAAATGGAAAAGTTATGGGATCGCTTACATGGATTGATGTTTACGCGTCCTAAAAAGCCCCGGTATTGGATGGATTCCATGTGGACTACACACAACCTGCACGGGCCTGCCAGTGGTCTCTGGGGAGGAATCGAAGCCCATTTTTTCAAGAGACAAGAAAACATTGAAGCTTTCCTTGCTTTTGCCAGGGATATTTTCGAATGGGGGGAGATGCTCCACGGCTTTGCCTGCCATCAGTTGGATTATAAAGTGAAAAATCGGTACCAACGCATCGAGGATTGGGGCGGCGGTATGAAGATGCTGGCTGAGGGCGCCTGGGGCACGGATCTGTACAAATGTTTGCCTGGCGTGTACTGGGCTAATTTCTTCAGCGGGCTATTCGTGGAGTGGTTTGGTCGGGAACGGGTGCGCTCGGCCCCTTGTTATCGGCAAGAGGAATTACCCAATGGCGGGATACTCATCCTCACTGCGCCCTCACCACTTGACTACGACAAACCGGAGGTGAAAGAACTGGAACGGGCGTTGGTGGCACACTTGGGGCCGGAAATCTTTTTCGACCGGAGCGATCCAGAACGGCCATGCAAGACGCCGCCATTTCCGAAGCGAGGTAAAGGAAAGCTGCCGAAAGTGATCATAAGCTAGGAATTTCCACGTAAATTCGGGTGCTGCCCGCACATCATGCGCCCGTGTGCGCGCCTGTGCCCGCCCGCATCATGCGCCCGCGCAACGCCCGAACAAAGCGCCTCTGCGCCTGCCAGCTTGCAGCTCGAGCACGGGCCACGCCACTTCCCTCCAAGACCCGCCACCTTGTGGCAAACCGGCTGTTTTTCGCCGCGGGCGTGATGTGCTACAATTTTCGATAGCAAAATCATCACCTGTACTGCTTCTCTCCGCCATTTTTAGCTACTTGGCCAATCGCATGGTCTACGTCCGCTTCATCCAGCCCGACACCATGGTGCCCGACCCGGGCGACCCGCAGAGCCTGAACCGCTACAGCTACGCGGGCAACAATCCGCTGCGGTATACCGACCCGAGCGGGCATTGTGAGGAAACGGGCGATGAGGCGTGCTGGGGAATTTACGAGCAGATTATTCAGGAGTGTCCAGAATGTGCAGACCTGAGTAGGCCTGCTCCGTTGGGAGACCGGACATTAGAACGAGAGGGCATCTACTATCTAATGCACCTTCACCATCGTATTCAACATAATGGTTGGCGTCCGCCGTCACCAAATCCTGTCATTAGTGGCGCTTCTGTCAGTGGAGGTTGGCTGGGGCATAACGTTATTGGCGAGGAGAAACTGACTAATCCTAAAAGTGGTGATACGACTTATTTCCTTTACTATGGCAGGGGCGGCGGCCTTGGTGGAGGCGGTTCTATCTCTCGATATACAGGAGAGGTGAAGAAACTTGGTGACGATAACATGGTGTATTCCGGCAATTTTGTCGCCGCTTACGTAACCGCCGTGGAGGGGGTTGGCGGCATGTCTGCTTACTCTTTCGTATTAGGCGACAATCCGATAAATGCCAAAAAACCAAATGTGCATTCAGCGGGCCTAGCAGCTGGTGTACAACTTGAGATGGGAATGACGCTCACCGAGTATGTTCCCATTTTGACAATTGATGAGAATGGTAATCAAACATGGAACATCGATAACTACCTCTTTGATCCTGAATTCACGTATCGTGGCATAGGAGGGGAGGTGTTCTTCAATGCTTACGGTCATTCGATGACTGAGATATGGAGGCGTTTCGGTGGAAATTAGCAGACGTCATAAGATCTATATTGCCATTATCATAGCAGTGACCATAACACTGGCTCTCCGATGGGGGCGCTATCACAACAAATGGCGGACTATCGAGATGCGGCAGGATGGCTATCGAATCAGTTATCCCGCCTATTGGTTCAATACTACACACCAGGCGATTAGAGGGTCCGTAGGCAAATGGATCAGCCTCGAAGTGACAAATTTCCCCTTTGTGAACAGTATTATGGTTCGTGTTTATGTCGATGAGTGCGTACATCCTTCGAATGAAGATGTAACAGACTGGGCATTAGAGATAATTAGAAAAGACGGATGTGAAACGTGGTCACCTTTTCAACAGATTCAACTGCCCCAAGCGCCCTCATCCGGATTGATGTCAGAGTGCATTGATGATGTTGGGTATCACTGTAAAATTGTAGCTTTTGCTTATAATGATCGTATCTATGCTGTGGAATTACTAGCTTTCAAAAAGCAATGGCAAAAAGGAAATAGCATTTTTGAAAGAATTCTGGCGTCATTTGAAATTTTTGACTAATACAGCGTAACTGCTTACGTAGTCGAGCCAAAGCCCGCCACCCCGCGGTAAACCGGCTGTTTTCCGCCCGCCCGCGTCCACGTCCGTCCTCGTCCTCGTCCCCGCGCGACGCCCGAACAAGGCGCCTCGGCGTTTTTCAGCTTGCAGCTCGGGCCTGGGCCACCGTGGGCCCGAGCCACGCTTCCTCCTTCAAAGACCTGCCACCGTGTGGCAAATCGGATGTTTTCCGCCGCGGGCCCGGGCCACGCCACTTCCTTCCAAGACCCGCCGCCCTGCGGTTAACCGGCTGTTTTCCGCCGCGTGCTCGCGCACATCATGCGCCCGCGTGCCCGCCCGCCCGCGTGACGCCCGAACAAAGCGCCCGGCGTTTTTCAGCTTTCGGCCCGGGC
>CAZYSY010000179.1:0-43477 GCA_964650295.1 uncultured Caldilineales bacterium
GTATGAGCCCCCCTCCACCGCGTTTCTGGCTCCGCCCGCCAACGAGCCCCCCGACTGGACGAAAGAGATCGTCACCGAAGTGCGGGGGACGAAAGATGGCCGGGAAGTCACCTATCGTCTGGGCACGTTGACGGTGAAGGGAGCGCTGCCCACGGGCGCGGCCCCCGCCATCGTCGCCATCTGGCTGGCCCAAGGCCGTATCGAACCGGGCGTGCATCCTCCGGAGCTGGCCCTGGATCCAGAGGATTTCTTCGCCGAATTGAAGAAACTGGGCATCGAAACTCAGGTGACGGTAACGCAGGAGGTCTAAACCCATACCCAGGACCACACAGTTGTGGCACTGAAGATCGCACGCGCTCAGACACCCCCGCCGGCAAATCGAGTGGGGGTGTCTGAGCAGACGACAAGAGTGGGAGCAAGCAGACGTTACCTATTGCCTGTGGGCGCTCCCGGGCGTTAGGAGAAAGTCGAACTCCCCCACCTGGTTGGATTGAGTATCGCCGACGAGGGAGACGCCTTTGACCAGGTAATAATGATTCTCTTCGGGATCGCCCAACCCCAGAGAATCATCGAACTGCCAAGGAAAAGTTGAAACCGTCGCCAGGGGCGGGCCCGTCGGTTGAAAGTAAGGGAAAATGTCACGAAAGACCTCGTAATGCGTGTATACGGGATCATGTGGCCAGCTCAAACGCACATCGGACGCGTTGAGCTGGGAGATGGTGAGAAATGGGAGATAAGACGCGGTTTCGAAACCGAACATGCGGTGCTGGAATCCCGTGCCAGGTGATCCCACCCAGAGATGGTTTGCATTCGCAGGATCAAAGGCCAGGGTGATGGCAAAAGGCCAGGCCATGCCCGCGTTCTGCGTCGTCCAAGTGGAGCCACCGTTGGTGGAAAGGAGCACGCCGTGGGAGTCGGGCTCGTAGCCGCCCGAATCGAAGGCACTGGAAGAGGCAGCGAAGAGGATATTTGGATCCGCGGGTGAGACGGCCACGTCTCGCAGGAAATCGTCGTCCCAGAGTTTAGACCAGGAACCTCCGGCGTCATCGCTACGATAAAGTCCCTTGCCTTCGCCATACGCGGCCACGTAGACTCGCCCGCCGACATGAGGATCGGGCGTAATCGCGAATACACCCTCCCAGCCCCATTCCCACACCTGGCCGCTGACATCCCCACGCATCTCAGCAAGCCCAACCTCAGTCCAGGTTCCGTCGTCGCCCCCCTGGATCGATCGCCATAGACCTGCCTCACCGCCAGCGTATACAATTTCACCATCGAATCGGTCCACCGCGGTGAAACGGCAACCATTGCAAGCAAAGACTTTGCTCCAGGTCAGACCGCCATCCACGCTGCGATATACGTCTCCATTCGCAGTAACGAAGAGTATGCGGCTGGTTGTAGGGCTGGTTCGGGCCAGCGAAAGGCCCGTAAGAGATGCAGCGGGCAGCCCTGAGCTCTCGGTCCAGGAGACGGCGTAATCGTTGCTACGCAGCAGGTGACCAGGCTCATCCACCGATGGAGCCTGAGCCATCCACACCACGCCATTCCGGGCGGGGTCCACCACCAACGCGGTCACATTACCGCCATCGCCTTCCCAATCGCCCGAGGCCGTGACATCATTACAATTCTCCCACGATTCACCAGCATTCGAGCTGTGCCAGCAGCCCAAATCGAAATAACCCAAATAGATGTGCTGAGGTTCACTCTCGCTAACACTCATCTCGAACATGACCACATTGTCCACGCCGTGGGATTGCCAATGGTCTGTCGACACTTCATCGGAAAACTGGTTGAAGAACATTTGGCCGCCGTTATCCGTAGCGAAAATAAACTGACTGGTGGCCCAATGCAACCAGTCAGGATCAGAAAGATCATCACCAAGGGCGCGAATATCGGTCGTATAACCCCAATAAGCCCTACTCCATCCAGCATCCCAATCCTCCACCTGGCTCACCTGCGTCCATGAAACCCCACCATCATTACTCTCCCACACGCCATTGCGTTCGTCCCAGGGGAATTGATGAAAAGGATCGATGAGGCGGATACGTTGCGCCCACCCCCTCGTCAACCAGATGCGCCCACCTCGATGCGCCAATTGCACCCAAGTGGTTCCTCCATCATCGCTACGAAAAAGATATCCCGGCCCGTCAGGATTGCTATCGTAAGTAGAGAGCCAGACGCGATTCGCCACATCGGGGGAGACCGCCACATCCATGACGTTC
This sequence comes from uncultured Caldilineales bacterium, assembly GCA_964650295.1. GTDB lineage: Bacteria > Chloroflexota > Anaerolineae > J102 > J102 > M2005. The sequence goes on from CAZYSY010000179.1 coordinate 2,223, forward strand.
CCCATCCCGACAGCCATCTGGGCCCAGGTCTCCCCACCATCAGTGCTGCGAAAAGCTACGGCTGGGCCAGAGGCAAAGCGCCCTTCACCCGAAAGCAGGTAGAGGACATTCGCATCATTGGGGTCGAGGATCAATTTGAGGATCCGCAGGCCGTTGGGCAGATCTTGGCTGACCCGGCTCCAGTCTTGGCCTCCATTAGTGGTTTTATACACCTGTCCATCCGCCGCATCCCACCCAGCATGATACGCTGCGTAGCCGATGTCCGGATTCGCTGGCGAGAGTTTGATATCGGTGATGTAGCCATTATCAAGCACCTGAGTCACCCAATCGCCCCGGTTCGTGCTGCGATAGATGCCCTCCTCGACGCCCAAGAGAATAATGTTCGGGTTGGTGGGGTGAAAGCCAATGCCGCTGGCGTGGGTGGTCTTCAGCCCCTGGGCCGCGCCGATGGCGTCCCAGGTAGCGCCGCGATCACGGGAGCGATAGAATCCGCTGAGGTCGCTGGCAGCAAGGATCATGCCATCGGGTCCCGCGGCTGCGACCGCGAACCAGCCCCCTGCGCCGGGATTCGAACGCTGCCAAAGGGATGGTGAGGATGTAGCGACGGCTACAGGCCGCGTTGGGCTGGCCAACGCAGGGGAAGCGCAGGCGTTGATGAAAAGCGACAAAAGAAACAGAAAGAGGATGCTCGTTGATCGTTTTACAGACATCATCGTAAATTTAGTAGATCACGATTGCGAGAGTATGCGTCCAGCCGGATTCTCAATCCGTCGGTGATTCGAGCGTCAAACCCGCCGGATTGCGAATCCGGCTCTGCGCATCATGGCAAATCATGATCTACTGAAATTAGAATGCAGTTCTAAAATTGGCATTGACGTCGTCTACAATAAAATTCCAGTGACACATTAGCCAGATGAGTAAGCTCCCAAAAGTTGTTTGACTTTCTTCGAATTGTTTTGTAACGACGCTAAGACGAAAAGAGGAGGCTGGATAAAGACCATTTTCTACATTCGTCATGCGACAGGTCGTCGGACTCCTATCAGGAGTTAAAACATTTTCTGGAGTCTACTTAACTGAAACCAACGACGGGCAAAGGGCCAACCGCTGGTAGCGGTGCTCATTCCCCCGACGCAACATCCAATTGCTGAATCATATTCATCGATATCGACGCTGGCTTGTCAACCATAACCAGCTTGAATTGGCGTCCGTTCTTATTCGCTCTAAACGCTGTTTTCAAGAGTCGAAGAAGTGTACCTGATTTTGGCGAAAAGAAAAAACCGGCGCTCGAAGAGCAGCCGGTTCAGGCTGGGGGACAGGGATTCGAACCCCAACTAAGTGATCCAGAGTCACCCGTTCTGCCGATTAAACTATCCCCCAGCAGCAACGGCAATTATAGCAAAAAGGATGGAGGGGCGCAAGTTTTTTGAGCAAGCAAGGTCAGTTTCAGGTTGAGAGCGTCGTCGCGTCAGGCGCCGCAAAAATGTTTATATGCCGACTGTCCAAATGGATAGAATGCACAGGGGTGCAGGGTTGCGCAAAGGCTGGCAATGGCGTATGATTGCATGTCCAGCATATCTTACCGTTTGGGAAGAATTATGAACATTCAATTATCCAAACCGCGCGAGGATGCGCGCATCACCTTCGAAGATGGCCGGATTTTTTCCGGGCCAGTCGGCGCCCCCTTAGAAGAATTTGTCCGGGCCGCAACGAAAGATGACGATCAACCCGCTGCCATTGCCGCCATCGTCGATGGAAAATTAACCGAACTGGGGCGAAACGTTCAGCGAGATGGTGAAGCCAGCCTGATTCGACTCAACAGCTCTGACGGCGCCCGAATTTATCGGCGATCGCTCACCTTTATGATGATTGCAGTGGCCAACCGTTGTTTTCCTGATGCCCGCGTGTATGTCGAGCACTCCACGGTCAATGGCGGTTATTACTGTCGCATTGAGGGACGCGAGCCGCTATCTATTGCAGAACTGAAACACCTAGAATCTCGTATGCAGGAAGTTGTCGAGGCGAATTTGCCCATCGAACGTAAGCGCGTCACCCTTGATGAGGCGATACGCATTTTTGAAGAAGCGGGTGATGAAGAAAAATTGGCCTTGCTCAAACAACGCCAAAAACCAGATCTCATCATCTACAAATTGTGGAATACCCAAGATTATTTTCATGGCTACATGGCCCCCCGCACTGGATATCTCAAGTATTTTGCCATTGAACCGGCAGATAGCGGCTTTTTGCTACGTTTTCCTCGCCAAAATTCTCCTACAACCATCCTGCCTTATACCGCCCCCACTCCGCTCTTCGAGGTTTTTATGCAGTATAGCCAGTGGCTGCGGCGGTTGGGGATCCGAAATGTCGCGGGGCTGAATGAAGTGATTGACAGTGGGCAGCTGACTGAGGCCATTTTGGTATCAGAGGCATTGCATGATCAACGCATCAGTGAGATCGCAGACCAGATCGCCCAACAACGCGATCGGGTACGCGTCATCTTAATCGCTGGACCTTCCTCTTCAGGAAAGACAACATTCGCCCGACGTTTGGCCGTGCGTCTGCTAGCTGTTGGGCTGCGGCCGTTGCCCATCAGCGTGGATAACTATTTCGTCGATAGAGCGCATACTCCACGAGATGAAAATGGCGACTACGATTTCGAATCGCTGTATGCAGTAGACATCGCTTATCTGAACCGGCAGATCAATGCCCTCATTGCGGGAAAAGAGGTGGTGCTGCCTGAGTTTGATTTTAGTACTGGCGAACGTCGCCCTGGACAGAAAGTACACATATCTTCCAAGCACGTATTGGTCATCGAAGGCATACACGCCCTGAACCCCGAGCTATTGCCACAGGTGAAACCCACTGCCTGCTATCGCATCTACGTCAGCGATCTGGCCCAACTCAATTTAGACCGCTATAATCGCATCTCCACCACCGATGTGCGTTTAATACGGCGCATTGTGCGTGATGCGCGTAGTCGGGGTTATTCTGCTGCTGATACCATTTCCCGGTGGGAAAGCGTACGTCGTGGCGAGCGGAAATGGATTTTCCCATATCAAAACCATGCTGACATCATGTTCAATTCCGCACTTCCCTATGAGTTAGCAGTGCTACAACCCATGGTGTTGCCCCTGTTGCGCCAAATCGAACCAGACACCCGAGAATGGATCGAAGCCAAGCGATTACTCTCCTTGCTGCGCTGGTTCCGCCCGGCAGACCACGATCATGTGCCCTCAGATTCCATTTTGCGGGAGTTTGTGGGCGGCTCCATTTTGGAAGATTATCGCCCGTGGATCAATCCAACAGTATAAACAATAAACGTGGTGCGAAACGCTTCGCTTTGTTTCCAAGGTCGAGAGGCGAACTCACACAACCTTCCAGGTCACGCATGACTCTTTCGATCGTAGGTTAAGTGGATGAGCGTTTGAAACTTGAGAAAAGCGCTGCATATTTTCACGAACATGGACGAAGACCGATGAACATAGACGATGATTTGCTTCGTCCCCATTCGTCTTTTCGTCTATCTTCGTCTGATGAGTTGGAATCGTCTCCAAGGCTTATTTCCAATTCATATCATCAACTACTTAACAGGCGCTTCAACTCCGACTTGTTCGTTGGCAATAGTTGCAGGAAGAGCGCCTTGTTCATCATAAATAACAAGAAAAAGATTTGCCTCTTGGGGCGGTGGTGAAATCTGAGGAATGCGCGTGACCTGTAAAAATCTGTCGCCCACTTGCCAGTGCTGATATGCCACCGTCAGAAGTTCATCGATTTGCACAAGACCTGAACCAGCGGCGTCTTTCAGCCTCACAGACAGCTTTGGCGGCGTAGAGTGGGGCCAAGGGGATAGCACAGTCCAGAGCGTCATCACCACAGCGCCCCCTCCTTCGGGGTGGATCACAGCAGCATCAAGACGCAATACGCCATCGAAAACTATAGGGACAGTCACAGATTGCAATTCACAAGGCAGTTCGTTCTCCGCGATTGGGGGCATCTGATAACTGGAAAATAATGGCTTCTCCCCAGACGCCGTCATTTCCTGTTTGTGCAACTGCATTCGTTCTAATGCGCATTGTTGTTCTCTTGTGGGCTGGGAAGAAGCAGAATAGATGATGACAATCTTTTTCTTGGCGGGCCAGGGCATGCCCAATTGGGCATTAAACCAACCTACATCGCGTTGGCTGGGATTATACAGAAGATAAGTTTGTTGATCTAAATCCAACCAAAATGAGGAGGAAATAAACATAGGAGTCGCAGCGGGTATGGAATTAAGATACGAGGCGATTTGGCGCAAGTCGGAACGATAAATGATCTGCGTCTCGTCGGAGCGGGTCCAACTGTAAAAATAACCAGAAATATCACGTATAGCATGTCCCCCCAGACCAACAAGCACGATACCAACTGCCAACGCTCGCCCCCATGTTCTTCGGCGTTTTGGTTGCATACTGGCGCCCCATTGCACCAGCATGGCAGCTCCAAGGGCAATAAAAATAAAGACGACAGGCAACGCCATGATGGCCCGCAACGAAAAAGGCCCGCCTTGGGTAACCATATTGGGAAGAAGCCCCACAATCAGCCAGATGAGAAGCAACCTCATTTTTCTCTGCCGAAAACGCCAAATGCCAACAATGATTCCCAAAGCAAAGAAACCAGCCAAAATAGGGGATAACACTGCCCGGTTCGGCAAACTGTAATGATAGGGCAAAGCATCCCGATTGCGATAAAGAAGGGATTGGAGCGTGGCCAAACCATTTCCAAGAAGCGGCTTTATATTGCCGTGCATAGCGCTATCCAACGCTGTGTCAAGCTCGCTGATGCGCTGATTGGCGAATTCTGGATATCGAAAAATATACCAAGCCATGGGAGCCGCCACCAATGCCATCACAAGAATGGCGACTGCAACTTGCTTCAACGGTGGAGAGGCGGTTTTATGGAAAAATTTCGTGAAAACCAGTTCGAAGAGGATAATTGCCGCCACGATGGGAGGAAGAAACCTGCCAGGCACATAAGTGTATACAGCCAATCCAGCCATTACTCCCATCGCAATCCATGCGCGCCATGATCGTGTTTCGAATCCGAGTAGCAAGAAATAAAACGCAGCTGTGGAAATAGGGAACAACGAGATGGCCCGCAGACCAACTCGCGCAGTGAAGATAAACCAAAATGAAGTGACCAATAGCATTCCCGTCAACACCACGTAGGGCGCCTTAAGATAACGCTTTGCCAGCGTTAAAGTTAGTGCAACGCCAGGCATCGCCCAGAGAACGCCAGCAAATCGCAATCCCCAAACCCAATGAATCCCTATGAGATAACGATAAATGGCAGCGGCAGTATAGTAGAAAATCGGCTCACGTCCAAAATTCTTGGGGAAATAGAGTTGTGGCCGAAAATTGTTATAAACAACCTCTATTGCATCCAAGACATTGAACGTTTCATCATGTTGGAAGCCTGGAGGCGTGGTGTCGAGACGGAAAAGCGCAAGCGCCCACCCAAAAACCAAAACGCTGAGCACGGCCAGTCGCCAGGCCCAATAGTTGAAGCGGGGATTGTTGCGGAGGATCATATCAGGATATAGCTCTGGGAAAGAGAAAGAATGGTAGGATTCGAATGACTCGCCCTGATGTGCGTTTAGATTTCTGGACATCAAGGAGACAAAACCTTGGTCAAGACCTTTTCAATACGCGCTATCGCCCAATCAATCACATCTTGGGTGATTGTCAGAGGAGGCGCAAACCGTATGACTGTGCCATGTGTGTCTTTGGCTAAGATGCCTTCCGCTTTGAGGGCATTACAAAAACGTCGCGCTCCGCCAGATTCATCTTTGAGCTCTATGCCGATCATCAGGCCCTTGCCGCGAATTTCTTTGACATAAGGGCTAGGGATTTCTCGAAGCCTTGCTGCGAAATATTCTCCCATCTTTGCAGAATTTTCGATCATATTTTCATCCTGCAAGATAGTCAGGGCTGTGCGAGCGATGGCCGCCCCCAGGGGATTGCCACCGAAGGTGGAGCCATGATCTCCCGGTTGAAAAACGCCCAATACTTCACGATCTGAAAGCACCGCAGAAACCGGGTAAAACCCACCAGAAAGCGCCTTTCCTAGAATCATCACATCGGGCCGCACGCCTTCGTGATCACACGCAAATCTTTTTCCCGTGCGCCCTAGCCCCGTCTGAATTTCATCGGCCACAAAAAGCACAGTGTTATCTTTGCAGATCGCCGCAACTTCCTGCAGGTATCCATCGGGCGGAACGATGACGCCACCTTCGCCCTGAATCGGCTCGACCAAGAAAGCAACCGTTTTGGGGGTGATGGCTTGCCGCAAAGCCTCAGCGTCGCCGTAGGGGATGAGCTTGAACCCAGGCGTAAACGGTCCGAATCCTTCACGATATTGTGGTTCAGATGAGAAGCTGATGATGGTAGTGGTGCGGCCATGAAAGTTGCCGGTGCAAACAATGATTTCAGCCTCATCGTGCGGCACGCCTTTGATTGTATATCCCCATTTGCGAGCGGCCTTGATGGCGCTCTCCACCGCCTCAGCGCCTGTATTCATGGGCAACACCATCTGATAACCGCTAAAGTCAACCAAATCTTTATAAAACAGCCCAAGTTGATCATTGAAAAACGCTCTCGAGGTCAACGTTAATTGTCGGGCTTGATCCACCATTGTTTGATAGATGCGCGGATGACAGTGACCTTGATTCACTGCTGAATAAGCGCTCAAGCAATCCAGATACCGATTCCCATCTACATCATACACCCACACATCTTCCCCTTTGGTTAGAACCACATCAAGGGGAGCGTAATTATGAGCGCCATATTGTTCTTCCAATTCGATAAATCGGGCGGAAACAGAAACCTGCGAGGGAATTCTGGCCATGAGAAACTCCACGGTCTATGAAGGTGTAGGCTCTTTTGAAATTCAGGGAGGCGAACTCTTTGCAGCCTCCGGAAGGGAAACGCTCACACAATATGCATGCATGATGAAACATCATGAGATCCTGAGCAGTATACTAATTAGGAGTCGACGCAGCACCTCTAAGGCAAAATAGGCGACAAGGGGAGAAAAATCCAGACCGGCTGCGGGCGGAATCAGCCTTCGAAATGGCGCCAGCACTGGTTCTGTAATCTGAAAGAGCAATCTAACCAATGGATTGTAAGGATTGACTCGAATCCAACTGAACAAAACACGAACAATAATAAGAAAATTGAAAAGGGTGAACAGGATATTGATGGCGGAAATAAGTGTATACATGATTATTTTCTTAGAGCGCTTTCAGAAGCGTCGCCTAGCTCTTTCGAACGCCGGTAAGCAGCAAAAACGGCCTTGGAAAGGATCGTGCGGAATCCTCCTTTTTCCAGTTCATAAATGGCTGCGGCTGAAGTCCCCCCCGGAGAGGTGACCATGTTGCGTAATGTTGCCGGATGACGGCCCAATTCCTCGACGACTTTAACGGATCCTTTAATCGTTTGGATGACCATCTCTTCTGCGATGTGACGTGAGAAGCCCATGTGTACGCCAGCATCGATGAGCGCCTCGATAAACAGAAATACATAAGCAGGACCAGTGCCACTTAGCGCTGTGGCCATGTCGAGATAACCTTCATCTTCCATCCAGATTTCCTTGCCCAAGGCCTGCAAGATTTGTTGTGCTTGCTGCCGTTGTCTCTCGCTGACATGCGGCGTACTGGTCCATACGGTCATGCCCTCTCCAAATTGTCCAGGCGTATTGGGCATTGCCCGCACCACTGCCGCATGTCGTAATCCGTCAACGATGACGCTAATCCGAGCGCCAGCAATAATACTCAGCACCAATGCATCGGACCGAACATCCAAATTGATGCCCTTCATCACCTTGGGCAACACCTGAGGTTTGATACTCAGCACTAAGATGTGAGCCGATTGCGCCACCTCTCGATTACGGGTGGTCGTCTGGATATGATAACGATCCACAAGATAAGCCAGACGATCGTTGCGAGGATCGGCAGCAAAGATGTTTTTTGGGGAAACGAGTTCTTTTCGTAAAATGCCTTTAATCATGGCTTCGGCCATATTGCCAGCGCCAATGAATCCAATAATTTGATCTTCAAACATGATATGGATGAGAGAGAGTGTGATTGGGTAAAGTGGTTGTGCAGGAACTGTGTATATGATCTGATATGCGACTTTTTTGTTTTAAAAAGCGGGCGTTGATGCTTAGATATGCCGTCCCACAAACAGAAAAAGGGAAGACAGAACGAAAAATGGACGACGAAGAACGCTGGTTTCATTCTCCTTGGTCTATTTTCATCCATGTTCGTCGGCGTGTTAAGCGGAAGATGGTTGAAAAGTATGTTGATGCGTCATGACAAGTTGCACATTGGATCTTCTCTATTTCATACTTCGCGTCGTCTTGTTTTTCGTGACCAGTGAGGGGGAATGTGAATCACTGTGTTCATAGCCTGTGCTTGGCCGGCGTTAAGGACGTTTACGCGGTCCAAAAATGGCTGTGCCCACACGGATAATAGTCGCTCCTTCCTCGATTGCGACTTCAAAATCGTGACTCATTCCCATACTGAGTTGGCTCCAATCGCTATCGGGGAATTCTTCAGCCAGCGCATCCCTTAAACGACGCAAGGCGATAAAGTAGGGACGAGCCGTCTCGGGGTTTGGATTGTAGGGCGGAATGGTCATCAGGCCGTGGAATCGCAAATAGGGCAGAGCTAATACATCGGGCAACTGTGCTCGCAATTGGGCGGGCGGCCACCCATGTTTGGAGGCTTCACCCGATACATTGACTTCCAGCAGCGCATCCAGGGGAACGCCCCCATCTTCTGCCAGCGTATTGAGCTTGCGGGCGATTTTAAGACGATCGATGCTATGGATCAGGACTGGTTTGCAGGCCATAGCGATTTTTGCCTTGCGACTCTGGATGGGTCCAATAAGATGTAGGTGGAAATTGGGATTCGCAGCTTCAGGATTCTCAATGAATTTGGCGTAGGCTTCTTCTGGACGATTTTCACCAAATTCGATCTGTCCGGCCGCAATTGCCGCAGCCACATACGCCCAGGGATGGGTTTTTGTCACTGCCACCAGGGTGACATCTTGGGGAGAGCGCCCTGAGCGCGTCGCAGCATGGATGATGCGATTTTGCACACGTTCTAAGTTTTCGGCGATGGGTGGTAGAGTCATGGTGGGAGTTTGTAATCTCAAGAGCCAGAAAAATATCGTGGATGTCTAACGTTTTTTCAGCGATCCGTCATGAGGCTGCTTCTGCTTTTGCCAACGCTCGGAAAAGCTCTCCTTGGCCAATGGCGGAAACGCGCGAGTGTCTGTCCAGGCGGAAAGGGGCGAAGGTAGTTTTTGTATCCACCCCTGTGAAGTCCTGGGGGCCAGACGCTGCATCCTGGCGGCGATTTTGCGCCCCATCCGAAATAGTGTTGGATGCCGCGCCGCCCGGGCGTATATTTTTAGCCCATCCTGCAACCATTTTGGAGCCAAACCGGCCTTGACGCTATCGGCGCGCAATTTGAGTAACATCCGGGGAATGTCGATGCGAACCGGGCATGCTTCGGTGCAGGCTCCGCACAAAGTAGAGGCCTGAGGGAGTTCATGCCAGGGGAAGAGGCCATCCAATGCCGGAGTGATGGTAATGCCAATGGGACCGGGATAGACTGAACCATAAGCATGTCCTCCTAATCTGCGATACACTGGACACACATTCAAGCAAGCGCCGCAACGAATACAATACAGGCTTTCGGCCAATTCCCCAGCCAGGGCGTTAGTGCGGCCATTGTCAACGAGGATGATGTGGACCTGTTCGGGACCATCCTCATCTTCTGAACGCCGGGGGCCAGTGACAATGGATGTATAGACGCTGAGTGGTTGGCCTGTGGCGGACCGGGCCAATAGTTGCAGTAAGGCGCCTAATTCTTGCAATGTTGGAGCCATGCGTTCAATGCCAACCAATGCTACATGCACCCTTGGGGTGGTGGTCACAAAACGACCGTTTCCCTCGTTGGTGACCAAAACGACACTTCCTGTTTCGGCCACAGCAAAGTTGGCCCCGCTAATCCCCATATCCGCCTGCAAAAAACCTTTGCGCAAAGCCTTGCGCGCGGCCGATGTAAGATCAGTGATGCTGGCGTCGATGCGCGTTCCCAGATGTTGATGAAACAGACGTTGCACAGCCTCTAAAGGCCAATGCACTACAGGCGCTATGATGTGACTGGGATGGTCATGGGCAAGTTGCACAATGTATTCGCCAAGATCCGTTTCCAAAACACTTAGGCCAGCCGCTTCTAGCTCCCGGTTGAGCTCGATCTCTTCACTTAACATCGACTTGCTCTTGATAATGCGCTGCACCCCATTTTCCTGGGCAATGCGACGAATGATGGCCCGGGCTTCGGCGTCATCTCGCGCCCAATGCACCAAACTGCCTTGGGCGCGAGCGTTGCGCTCGAACGTTTCAAGATGCTCATCCAGTCGGGCAATGGCATTGGCGCGAATAACCCGGGCATAATCCCTCAATGCTTCGCCATGGGGCAACCTGGCAAACGCGCCTAAACGGCCATCCACAAAATGGTGCATGGCCCGTTCCAGTGCGAGTTGTAGGTTTGAATCCTGCAGGGCGTGACGCGCCCGTTCATTGAAACTGGTAGTTGGCGGTTGCAAGATGAACACTCCGGGATATGCACAAGCGACTTGAGATAACCACATTCATAAGACGCCTGCCAGAAAAAGTATACCATCATTCTGCTAACAGCGTCATTATTTCTCCCTGACACCATCATGGTTGCTTCAAAGTCGCGAAGGAAGGAGCGCTCAGACCTCGATCTGCCACATCGACAACGGCAAGAAGAAGAAATCTCGCCCGAAGGGCGCACTAGATATCCATGTCGCATTGAATATTTGAGATGAATGATCGGCCCCAGGTTTCAATAAGAACCATACCACACCACGAGGACAATACGATCCGCCGAAGAGTAAATTTTCTATTCGCAAAAAGCGCGTAAAACACTTGACAAGAACGCTCAAATGTTCTATTATTAGAATACAAAGTAGAACATATGAGCTCAATCCACTAATCAAGAGCACGATCACCAAGCCTTTCAGTGGGCAACACTCCTCATTTCACAATAAATTTGTTGTTATCATGAAGAAGTTCAACCTGAATCATCAAGCAGATGTTATTGAATCGGTTTTGGCCGCACATAAAATCCCTGGTCGAGTTTGGGGTGGCACAGTCACGCCGCGGTTCATCAGGTTTGATCTTACCACGTCTATGAGCACGCGCATCAGCAAAGTATTGGCGTTGCGTGAGGAGGTCGCCATGCATCTCGGGGTTCCTGACGTTCGTCTATACCGAAAAGGAGACGCGATCCGCGTCGAAGTGCCGCGCTCCGATATGGCTCTAGTCAAGTTCGATGCAGTGCGACGACGGCTCAAACGCATCCCACCCTTGACCGCGCTTCTAGGCGTTGATGAGGAAGGCGCTCCGCTCTTGCTACACCTGGCAAGCCCCGACGTTTCGCATGTGCTGGTGGCGGGGACCACAGGCTCGGGCAAAACCGCCCTATTGAAGATAGTGGTGCTAAGTCTTGCCATTTACAATCCTCAGCGGCGACTGCAATTGGCCATTATCGATCCCAAAGCGCGCGGATTGTCCGTCCTGGCCACTTTGCCACACCTCATTCGACCTATTGAAAACGACCCATCACGCGCCATTGCGCTGTTGCAGGGCTTGGTAGTAGAGATGGAGCGCCGGGATAGATTAAAGATCAGTCGTCCCGCCATTGTTGTTGTGATTGACGAGTTGGCGGATTTACGATTGGTGGGCGGAAGAGAAGTTGAGATGGCGCTCACACGACTTACGCAACGAGGACGCGAAGCGGGCATCCATATTGTGGTGGCTACGCAACGCCCCACGGCCGACATAGTTGGCGGACTTGTCAAGGCCAACCTCCCAGTACGGTTGGTTGGCAGTGTGACCACGCCCGAGGAAGCCAAAGTCGCCACGGGTATAGCTGGCTCCGGTGCGAATCGACTCAAAGGACGTGGCGACTTTCTGCTTGTTGCCCGTCAGAAACTCGTCAGGTTTCAAGCCGCATACGCCAGCGATGAAACCATAAAGAAACAAATTCAAGCAGAGACAGCTCGATGGCGATATGGAGATTATCCTTCGAGCGTAGCCTCAAGCAAACGTCACCAAGACGTCCAAAGGAGCGTATGATGAAAAAAACTCTCGTAATTGGATTGATCGTCGTATTGGCCATCATGACCGGCGTAGTTGGCTTTCGGTTAAGCACCGATGCTTTGTCGATGATCGTGGGCGCGTTGTTGGGCATGGCGGCCATTCTGCCAACCATACTCTTGGTCGTCTATTTGCTCAAAAAAAATCAGGAGGCCGTGGTCCATCAACAGCATGGCGTACAACACCCCCCTGTTGTGGTGGTTAGTGGCGGGATGATGCCGCCCCAATACTTCCAGACCCAACAACAAACGCCAGGAACCGCAGGGCTGTTGCCTCCGCCCACACAATCAACGCCCCGAAAGTTTCACCTCATGGGATACGAAGACGCCGAGCACATGGAAATCAGCGATGATGATTGGGCAGCCATAGGGTAATCAAACGACCGTATTCTCACTCCGATTTCATTTCTCTCAAACGAGGATAAACATGCACACAAATCACGAACCCATTCATGTGCTTTCAAGCCGTTATGGTGCGCCAGGTCATTTCTTTTGGCGTGGCAAAGGCTACCACATCGATAAAATAGATCAAATCTGGCGTCACCCCTACGGCAAACGCACAGGTCGACGCATCTACCGAGTGCATAGCCGGGGGAGGCGATTCATTTTGCACTATGACCAAAAACAGAAACGGTGGTATTTGGTGCGCTCCCCCTGGCGAGTCCGCCTAAGTATGGCGGTCGAGCGTTTGGCGTCGCGCATCGCAGCTTAAGGGGATCGCGGGCCGGGACGAAGCGCAGCAGTTGGGGGACTGCTATTGTGTCACTTCGGGGGAGCTTCCCCGGCCCGCCCAACATCCATTTCCAACAATCAATGGAGAGCTTGAGGGACAAGTCTGTGCTGGATGGCTGGTTTATCGCTCAACCAAACTTCGCAATATGGCGAGATTTTCCGCATCCTCATGTAAGTCTTTACTTTTGGGGGTTTCGAGAATCATGGGCGTTTGTTGGAATCTGGGATCATTGATGATGTGTCGAAATCCATCCAGCCCAATATAACCTTTGCCAATATGCGCATGGCGATCTTTGCGCGCCCCTAAATCGAACTTACTGTCGTTAAAATGAAAACAACGCAACAGGTGCAGCCCAATATGTCTCTCGAACGCATCCATGGTTTCAGCGTAGCCACCTGGCGTGCGTATTTCATATCCCGCAGCAAAAACATGGCAGGTGTCGAAACAAATCGCGATGCGCTCTGGAGACGACACGGCGCTTCGCATTGCTCCCAATTGCTCGAACCGGTAACCGAGATGATTCCCCGTGCCCGCGGTGGTCTCAAGCAGCGTCAGCGTCTTATAACCATCAGTTCGCTGGTGGCAGATGTCTAAAGCCTGGGCAATACGTGCGATGCCATAGGCTTCGCCGTCATGCTTGGGAGATCCAGGATGCAGCACGACACCCATCAACCCCAGCGCCTCAGCCCGTTCCAGTTCATCCACAAAAGCTTCAATGGATTTCTGCCACAACATCTCATCGGATGAAGCAAGATTGATGAGATAGGATGCATGTGAAATGATCGGATTGACGTTGCTGCGTTGCCAACGAGCGCGCCAACGGAAAATTTCTTCTTCATCGATGGGTTTCGTAGCCCAACGGTTATTGTTTCGGGTGAAGATCTGCATGGTGTCGCAGCCAACAGATTCAGCCCGATCGAAGGCCTTGCTTACGCCTCCGGCGGTGCTCATGTGCGCTCCCAAAGGTGGGGACATTCATTGTGCTCCTATGATGATGAGTGGTTAAGTAAGTGACGAGATGAACTTCCAATTAGCCTTGCAGGCGATTACAACACATCAGACGAAGATCACAGCAATAGCGAACAACATGGCGAACATTATCAACGCTTGCCGCATTGTACAAGCATCGGTTGACTCATTATAGCCATTCTATCGATTTCAACAACCTCCGAAAGCGACGCCTTTGACAAAAGGAACACAAGACGAATGAAAACGCACCATCATCACTCACAGATGAACCCTTTGGACTCAAGATACAGGTCCGTCAGGGCCCAGTCCCGGTGGCTCTGTGATTCCACCGCTGGAGTGACTCCCAGATGTCAATGCCGATAGAGAAATTGGCCAGGCTTGCCGAGTTTTGTAATATCGTCATCCCATGCTAAAATCCTGAACAAATACCACAAATATAATCTTTTTGTCACAGAATCACACACGCCATCATGTTGGCCATAGAACGACGCGATTACATTCTGAAAACATTACGCGAGACAGGGCGGGTGCAAGTATCGGAGTTAAGCAAAACGCTGAATGTTTCGCGCATGACCATCCACCGAGATTTAGACGCCCTGGCTCAAGAAGGGTTTCTTGAAAAAGTGTTCGGAGGGGCTGTTTTGGCTTCTGAACATAGACAACCCGATCAAACCGGCGTATGCGCCATGTGTGGACGTCTGGTGACAGCGCGCACGCGTGTGGTTTTGCAAACCCGTACTGGAGAACAAATCGATGCGTGTTGTCCACATTGTGCAACACTGCTTTTGGAAACGCGGGATGATATTGTTTCGGGACTTGCAGTGGATTTCATTCATGGCAAGATGATCAACTTGAAAACGGCCACATTCGTGGTGAACCCTGACATTGTGGTGTGCTGCACACCGTCAGTCCTCTGTTTTGCCGACCGTGAAGAAGCTCAACGATTTCAAGTGGGTTTTCGGGGTGAGCTGGCCACCTTAAGAGACGCCCAGAAGCTTACGATTCAACACATGAACCTCTCTCGATGATTATCTTTCTTTTCAACAAATCTTTGGAGGTAAGCATATGAAATCGACGATTTCGAAAAAAACACAACTTATGCTGGTGCTATTGTTGTTACTACTAAGCCTGAGCGCTTGCGGGGGCAGTAAAGGGCCAGATATTCAGATTTCTGGAGTATGGGCTCGTCAATCTCCCATGGCGGCCACCAATGGCGCGGCCTACATGATCATCGAGAATAAAGGCAATGAAGATGACGCCCTCATTGGCGCCGATGCGGATGTCAGCGATGTCGTCGAGATCCATGAAATGGTCATCGACGAGAATAATGTTATGCATATGAAGCCGGTAGAGGGCCAACGCCTAGTTATCCCCGCCAAAAGCAAAGTCGAACTGAAGCCGGGCGGTTACCACATCATGTTCATTGGGCTAAGAAAACAGTTGAACGAAGGCGATGTGATTGACATCACCTTGAGGTTTGAGAAGTCGGGCGAACGAAAGGTGCAAGCCCCTGTCAAGAAAATGGAGATGGATAAGAAAAAGATGGGGGGCTGAGTTGCTAATAACTACAAGAGGCATTTTCAATTCAGTAGATCACGATTTGCCATGATGCGCAGAGCCGGATCCGTGATCCAGCGATGATTCGAGCGTCAAACCCGCCGGATTGCGAATCCGGCTAAACACATACTCTCGCAATCATGATCTCTGAAATTCCTATCCACAACCCCACAAGCATTCTCTGACCGGCGGAAACGTCGGTCTTTTGTACGAATGAGCAAGTGTGCGCCTCCGAATTTTCAGTGCGATTGGTTTCCATCTAAAATAGAGGCTATGAAATTCTATCTGATCATTCCTTTCAAGCGCCGCTGGATACGTTCGACCTTTATCGTCTTCATCCTGTCGCTCATCATGATGGGATTGGGTTTTTGGCAACTCAATAAACATCATCAGCGTCAGGCTTATATTGCCGGCGTCATTGCAGAAGTGGAAGACGCTCCCTTTGTGCTTACTGGCAGGTCAGGTGATGATGTATGGAATGATCGCATCTTCCATTTGGTTCGCGGCGAAGGAGAATTCGATTTCGCCCGGCAGGTTGCTATAAAAAACAAGTTTTATGATGAAACGATGGGATACCATTTGGTGACGCCATTTCTGATCAAGGGAAGCCAGCGGGCTGTGCTGGTCGACCGGGGATGGGTCTCACCTGCCGAAATTCAATCACCCGAGGATGCCCGCAAATTCGACGAGCCAGATTTAACCACGATCTTGGGGCGTATCGCCGAAACGGAAGAGAGTGCACAACCTTCAGCTGAACCCCAATTTTGGTGGTACCGGGTTGATGTAGCTAACATTGGTCGTCAGTTGCCTTATGAGCTTTTGCCCTTTTATGTGTCGCTGGTTCCCTCAGAATCATCACAAACAGCTCCGCCTTATCGCAATCCCCCTAAATTCGAGCTGGACTCAGGCGCACATTTGGGATACGCGATTCAGTGGTTTCTTTTTGCGCTGTTATCACCACTATTTTATCTATGGCTGGTTGTCCGCACAGATCGGCTTGAGTCGATGCCAGACGCTTAACACAATTTGAACCACTCAAAAAGGATGACTAAACGCAATAACGCGCATTGTCTTCAACCATGCCAAATGTTGTATTCTGGCGATCCTCTCATGTCGTTGTCATCCGCGAGAAGTTGGTAGGCCCTGGGCGCGGGTCCGGAGGGGGAGAAAAAGCTTAAGCGCCATCATCGCAGCCAGGACAATGATAACGCTGGCCCAGGCAGCGACAGCCAGCAGCACCCGCCCTGAAAGGGGTAACCACTGTACAAATCCACCCAACAAAAGCGCGAGCCACATAATTCCCACGCCCACGATCCACATCCATTCCGTCCAGCGCTGCCAGACGATGCTGCGTTGATTGCCGAATTGGCTCACAAGAAGCCCCAACAGCGTGCTGGATGTCCACAAAAGCAACATATCGTGCAGATAGAAGATACGAAGTGCGCCCGCACCCCAGGCCCACACGCCCGGCATGACCATCAACAACGCAGCCCCCACCTGCACCAGCAATCCCAACAAACCAAATTTCACCAACAGTGGAAGATCATCCCGGCGCTGAAAAAACTGCTGAAGATAGCGCACAACCAGAACCGCCACCAACAAATTCGAGCATGACGCTATCCAAAACAACCACGATGGCAGTAAATCAGGAGACATGCCCAGTAAAAAGGTTGGCAGAATGAACAACGCCATGAGGTGAGGGGCAGGCAATTGGGGTAGAGAATTCCGTTCATCCAGATAGGCGATCAGAGCGCCAAAGGTCGCCAGCAATAGCCAACCTGTGGTAAAGAGGTCCAAAAACAGGTGTAGAAACAAATGTTTGATGAAATCACTTTCGATATTCATCGCCATGAGCCCCGGCTCAGCCATTGCGCCCATGCTGGCAATGAGAAGCAGAACAACCGCCCAGTGCCACAGGCGCACCGCAGTGGGAGGATGCGCCAGATTGCGGGTGGCGCGCCAATAGAGCCACATAAACCAAAACCAGGTTAAGCCGGCAAAACCTGCGCTGATAGCCCCCAAAGGCAATTCGGCCGAGCCGATCTGAGTGACTCCATAACCATTGGGCCAAAAAGCGACAAGCTGGGAGAGCGAAAAAAGAAACGTCGCAGCCATCTGCCAACGCACCCCCTTGGGCAGAGGTTCGCCTGTATATGCAGGAAGACGGCGCCAAATAATGGTCATTAGCGCTAAATTCGTCCATCCGAACATAGTGTGGCTGTGCGCATGAACAATGTTACGGATTTCCCCCCACCCTGCGGGCAAGCCATAGACCAGACCAAACCGCAAAAAAGACCCCACTGATCCAGCGAGAAACAGGGTCAGCAGGGCAAAAAAAGCATACTTGCGTGAAAATGTGATGTCATCAGGCATGAGTGGCGATTTTGAGCAGAAAGCGAAGCTTGTTTGGTAAGATTGGGTCGGGATGCACAACCGCTTTTGGGGCGATTACAACGTTATCGGCTATCGTCCAGGAGGGAAGAGTGCGATCACATCGCCATGATGGACAGGCTGATCGAAACCTCCGTGATAACGCACCTCCTTACCATTGAGGAGAATGCGCCAATAGGGCCCTTGCCGGGGAACATAAACCCTCTCGAAGTCCGTGGCCCAGGTTGCCTCCACATCATCTTCAGGCGCCCGCCATGCCACCTCGAAGAACTCCCGACGCAACAATGGATGATAATTGAAAAATTTACGCAAGACATCGGCCAGCGTCTCATCGCTGTGGAAATGAACCGCTTGCTCTTCACGCCCAGCCATAGCCTGAAGTTTGCCATAGAGCTTGACACTCAACGCCTGTGGGCCATCATCCAGCTTACGCGCGACTTCGTAACCGGCCAGCATCTGATAATTTTGCAACATGAGATATTTATTCCACGCCCCGATGGCCACTGCCGACAGCTCGCGATCGTGACCATAATGCAGGATTCGCTCGGCAAAATGTGATTGCACCATCGCGATAGCCCCCATCACCCATTGCGGAGGTGTGTGGGTTTCGCGCGGGCCATGTCCCGCATGCAAAATGCCAGCAGCGAAAAGATATTCCGCAAACTCATCGCTTAAATCTACGCCAATGGCGCGGGCCATCCAGGTGGCGAAAAATTGTCGACGCTCCTCCAGATGCTCCTCATCCATTTCTTGTTCCCAACCAAGGATGGAAGCCGTTTCATCAAACGAAGCCAGATAATCATAAGCGCCCACAACGAAGTCCGCAGCATCTCTGAGCAGAGTTTCCGAAGTCCGACGCATAGCCACAATGGCGGATTCATCTTCCAATCCCAGATAGGCAATGAGTCGTTGCCACATATGGATCGGATCTTCCAGCCCGCTGAGTTCCAACGGATATTCAACGGTTTCGGTTTTTGGAGTAAATGTATCGAGCATGATCAACCTCGCATAAATAAAATGACTTGGAATGTGGCGCTCAAACAGCCCAAATGCAACGAGCATTCATTGTTTGGAGCGTTTGAAAGGGCGAAAAGTTACAACCAGAAACGTCAGAATGGAGCCCATGACGACAATGCCGAGCAGTGAACCACGCGCCTGGCCCAGGTGAGCAAGCTGCGGAGGAGGCAATTCCGCACCCAAGACGTAATGCGCTTCCTTCTCCAGCCTGACGCCCAAGGCGCCCGCCATGGCGCTCATGGGG
The DNA here is from genome assembly GCA_964650295.1 of uncultured Caldilineales bacterium. Taxonomy (GTDB): domain Bacteria; phylum Chloroflexota; class Anaerolineae; order J102; family J102; genus M2005. The sequence continues at coordinate 21,361 of CAZYSY010000179.1, forward strand.
TGACCGGCGTTGGGGCTTTCAGTGCGATGCGCATCTCGCCGCCAGATGCGCCATGCGCCAGCTCGCCTGCCGTCAGATCGCCAGGTAGTAAGAATGATGAGCAGCGCCGTGAGCCGAGCGGGAATCAGGTTAAGAAGATCATCCAACCGGGCCGAAGCCTTGCCCAACCACTCATGCCGTGGGTCGCGGTAACCTAACATAGCATCGGCGGTGTTGACAAATCGATAGAAATAAGCGAAGGGAAGACCGCCTACCATGTACCACCACCAGGGGGCAATAACGCCATCTGAGGCATTTTCGGCCAGGGATTCGATGGCGGCCGCGATCACCCCACTTTCATCCAGATTACCGACCTCACGACTCACCAAATGCCACCTCAACCAGTGACGGGCCAGAGGAAGATCGTGGCGAGAGAGCGCCCGCTGCACATCTCCGGTTGCCGCTAAAAGTCCGCGCACGGAAAACGTTTGTTTTAGCAGCCACGCCTCAAACAGCATGCCGGGAATCGTAGGCAAAGAACGCACACCACGTCTCATCGCCTGCGCCAGCAGAATCACCCCACCTCCTCCCCCTCCCAATAGCAACGCGCCATGTGCAAATTGCGCCCACCATGCAGAAAACGAACAACAGCGCTTACCCCAGGCAATAACCTTTCCCATCCAGGCCACCGGATGAAATCGATTGGGAAGATCACCAGTCAACCAATCAAGAATCAAGGCGAGGAGCAGGATTTGCGAGCGACGTTTCATGGTCGGGTAAGATCAATCCCGATGCGCACCAGCCGGGCGATGGCCGCTCCCACAGGCGTTGCTGGTCCGGCGTATGGCAATCTGGGCCCACGCCCTGTGCAAGCCACCACCACGGCATCGGTGGATGTGCCAGTGGCGATATTTCCATCCGCCGTGTACAGCGGCCAGGCTTGAAGGGTGGCGGTCTTGGCCTCAGTAGCCGTCATGATCGCATTCACCATAGCTGCGGGGCTAAGCTGCGCCTGGACAAACAAAATGAGATTGATGGTGCCTGGGCGTAAATCTGCTGGCGGCGTGATTCCAGCTGAAACCTTGTTCGAGTACCCCGCAGTCAGTGCCAATCCGACCTCCACTGCTCCCGCCTGCAGCTTGTGAAACTGGGCGTTGTGCATATACACCGCAGTCATCAACCCCACGAACGCCTCATCAATGCCTCGCTGCCTGGCAAAAGAACGTAAATCAGCAGCTGGATCGAGCTGATCATAATCCTTAGATACATGCCGGTTGATGATGAAACGGGCGCGGGTTAGCCCCCCGCCCACCACCGCAGAAGAAAGCATGGTCAACGGTTCATCACTGCGCACAATGAGTGCATCTTCATCAAGAGAAAAGGTGACGCCCTCAAACTCCATCAAGTGATTCCTTCATTGCTGCAACGCTGCTTTGGCATTTTGTACAAAGGCTACAATCGCGTCATGATCTTTCACGCCAGGTGATTTTTCTACCCCAGAACTCACATCCACCCCCCAAGGATGCACCGTGCGCACTGCTTCTGCCACATTATCTGACGTCAATCCTCCTGCCAACAAGATGCTACGGAATCGGGCCAACTCTTTAGCAATCTCCCAATCGGCTCGATGGCCCGTGCCCCCATATTCTCCCGAACGATATGCATCGATGAGCAAGCGGGGACCAAATCGTGGTGAAAGTGCAGCATAAAAACTGGCCTCGGCATCAGCTTCTTTATATGCCCGAGGTCGAATCGCCTTATAGGCGCGATGCTTGAGCTGATCCAGCACCGACACGGGCTCGTTGCCACTCAATTGAGCCCAATCCAGCCCGGTGAGCGTCATAATCGCAGCGATATAAGCCGCTGGCCTATCGACGAACACTCCAACGGTGCGGTAGCGCGGTTTCTCAGGATCGACAGGATAGTGTTGGTGAAGTTGGGCGATGATGTCCTGCACGCGATCCACGTCTACGTGGCGGGGTGATTTTTCATAAAAGATGAATCCCAACATATCCGCGCCGGCCTCCACCGCCACGGCTGCATCGGTAAAGCAGGTAAGGCCACAGATTTTGACTTTGGGGATACGAATTCGTGGAGGCATTGGTGGTTTTTGCTCTAGATGTATTGACAAGTCAATCGAAGAACATTCGTAACTACCAACGTACCCGACTTCAATCACCACAAAGGCGCAAAGACACTAAGAACACCAAGAATTTCAAAGCTTTTTCTTTCCTTCGTGCCTTTGTGGCTTCGTGCCTTCGTGGTTTCTAGCCGGGATACCTTAGTAGTAACGAACATTCTAGCAAAGAGATCGACAAGGTGCCGAATTGTTTATCACGAGAGATCGCAGGGGGAAGAGATTTCGCAAAAGCATGATTTTTGAGGGATAATGCATCAAACCAATCTAACAACAACGCCTCTGAATTGGTTAGCGAAACCATCGCATAGACGACAACAAATTTGTCCTTCATCCAGACAAACGAAACGTCGGTTCGTCGAAACCGGTAGCACGATCCCAACTGGCGCTGGCGGCCAAAGCCTGTAAACGATGAATCCATCAGGCATTACGTCTGACATAACGCCAGTTATGAACTGGGCCGTCATTGCAACTTTTTTCCAAACGTAGTCAAAGCTATTTTCAGACAGGAGGTCATTGAGCATGAAACTGATTGTCATTGGTGGCGTGGCTGCGGGCATGAGCGCTGCCGCCCGCGCCAAACGACGCAATAAATCTCTGGAAATCACCGTCTATGAAAAATCTGGCTACGTCAGTTATGGGGCGTGTGGCCTGCCCTACTTCATCAAGGGCGATATCCCCGTAGTAGAACAGCTTATTGTGCGCACGCCCGCACAGTTCGCCCGACAGGGCATCAAGGCATTGGTGCATCATGAAGTCATCGATGTAGATGTCGCAGCGCATACCGTGACCGTGAAAAATCTGGATACAGGTGCTGTATTCGAAGACAAGTGGGATGAATTGCTCATCACCACCGGGGCCTCTCCGGTGCGCCCGCCGCTTCCGGGCCTGGATTTACCCGGCGTCTTTACGTTGCGCACCGTAGAAGATGGCATCGCCATCAAAGAATGGATCGAAAAAAAACATCCCTGGCAGGCTGTGGTGGTTGGTGGGGGCTATATCGGTCTTGAAATGGCCGAGGCGTTGGCTGCCAACGGCATGTATGTGGATGTGGTGGAGATGTTGCCGCAGGTGTTGCCCAACATGGATGAGGACATGGCCGCACTGGTGAATGAGACGCTCCAACGTCATGGCGTATCCGTGCATCTGGAAAATTCGGTGCGAGCCTTTGTGGGAGATGGCCGGGTGGAACGCGTCATGGCGGGGAATATGGCGCTGGACGCTGATTTGGTGTTGATCAGCGTGGGGGCGCGTGCCAACATTCCTCTGGCAGAAAAGGCGGGCGTGGCCATCGGCCCCTCCGGAGCCATTGCTGTGGATGATCATCAACGCACCACAACGCCACATGTGTGGGCCGCGGGTGATGTGGCTGAAGCCTGGCATCGGGTTCTGAATCAGCCTGTTCATATTCCGCTAGGCACAACCGCCAACAAACAAGGTCGGGTGGCGGGAACCAACATTGCTGGCGGCGATGCGACCTTTCCAGGCATCGTGGGCACCGCGGCCGTTAAGGTGTTCGATTTAGAAGTAGCTCGTACAGGTCTAAGCACAGCAGAAGCGCAGCGCGCAGGATTCGATGCAACTAGTGTCACTATCAAAGCGCCCGCCCGGGCCCACTACATGCCTGTCCATCCTCCCATTTACGTCAAACTCATCTTCGACAAGGGCAGCAAGAAGTTGTTCGGCGGACAAATGGTGGGAGCAGAAGGTGTGGCCAAACGCATCGACGTCATTGCAGCCGCGTTGCATCAGGGCTGGACGGTTGATGATCTGGCGCAGTTAGACCTTAGCTATGCGCCACCGTTTGCGCCGGTATGGGATCCGATTCTGGTGGCGGCCAATGTGGCCAGCAAATAATGCCTGACTAAAAAGGCCGGAGCGCCGCGCCTTCCAAAAGAGACGCGATGGTCACGGTTGTCTTCTTCAACGCCTTACCAATACAATTTTAGTTCACACAGTTTGAAGACATCTCACGAAAAGACACCAAGCCCAAAAAGAAACAAGGTCTTGCTTGGCGCACTTTGCGTCTTGGCGCGAGATTATTTTCTATCTTTGTGGGCTAAAATCTCATTGGTAAGTGCTATTCAATGCTATGGCATCCACGGCGATGAATTATATCCATCCCAGACGCATTGTCATCCTCATCCGCAAAGAATGGGCCGAGTTGTATCGCAACACCATGCTGCTGGGCACGGTGTTGTTCATGCCCCTACTGTTTACGGTCATCCCCATCCTCATGCTGTGGAGTATGGGTGGGGCAGGAGATGTAATGGGAGACAGCATGGGGCCTTTCAGTGGGATGCAATTGAGCATGTGCGGGAGCCTGTCATCGGGAGAATGTGCGATGGCGGTGTTTTTGGCTCAGTTCAACATCATGTTCATGTTCATTCCCATCATCCTACCCGCCACCATCACGCCTTACGCCATTGTGGGTGAAAAGACCCAACGCAGTCTGGAGCCCCTGCTGGCCACCCCCATCTCCACCCTGGATTTGCTGTTGGCCAAAGCCCTATCCGCCATTATCCCGGCGACCCTGGCCACCTGGCTCGCATTTTTCATTTACATGATCGCTTCCTGGTTTTTGCTGGCGAACCGGGCTGTGTTTGCGATCGTTTTTCATCCCCAATGGCTGTTCGCCATCCTGGTGGTGGGGCCGTTGCTGGCTCTGCTCACCGCCGATCTGGCCCTGATGGTGTCTGCACGCAGCACTGAGCCCCGGGCCGCACAGCAGGTTGCGGGCCTGGTCGTGCTGCCGCTGGTGCTGTTGCTCATGGGGCAGATGTCAGGTATCCTGTTACTCACCCCGGCCCTCACCTTCATCCTGGGGCTCGTCGTCTTGATCCTGGCCGTTATCCTGACGTATTTGGCCGTCAAAGCCTTCGATCGCGAAGCCATCCTCACCCGCTGGGCGTAATCCATCTGCAATACAACCACTCCATCCACAAGGCATCTCCTTATGACCACCTATCCCACCCGTTGGTTCAAAAACTACGAGCCTAACATCCGACACACGCTGGAGCCTTATCCTCAGACCACCCTGGCGGATATGGTGCATGAGACCGCGACCGCCACGCCCGATCGCCCCGCGCTCTGGTTCAAGGGTAAGACCCTTTCGTACCGCGAGGTGGATGCCTTGAGCGACGCCCTGGCCGCGGGCCTGGTGGCGATGGGTGTGCAGAAGGGAGATCGGGTGGCGATCCTCATGCCCAACACGCCTCAGTACGTCATCTCCGAGCTGGGGATATGGAAGGCGGGCGGCGTTGCTTCCTCCATCAATCCCCTATATACGGGCCACGAGCTGGAGCATATGCTCAATGAATGCGGCGCGGAGACCGCGATTGTCATGACCCTGTTCTACGACAAGGTCAAGGCGCTGCAGGGCAAAACGCCTGTCCAACGCATCATCGCCACCAACATCAAAGAATATCTGCCCACGCATCTGCGCATCCTCTTTGGGCTGCTGAAGGAGAAAAAGGAGGGGCATCGCATTGAGTTGGCCGCGAGAGATGTGTGGTTCCAGGACATCCTCAAACGACACCAGGGCGCGAAGCGCCCGGCGGTGGATGTGAAGCCCCAGGACCCGGGCCTGATCCTGTTCACGGGCGGCACGACGGGCCTGGCCAAAGCCGCGGTGAGTTCGCATCTGGGCCTGGTGCAATCGGGCCTGCAAATCCAGGAGTGGTTCAAGAACATCCTGGATGACGGGGAGATATTCCTCACCAGTCTGCCCCTGTTTCATGTATTCGCGGCTGCAGGGGTGCAAACGGCTGCGCTGGTTTCGCGCGGCGTCATGGCGCTGGTTCCCAACCCGCGCGATCTGGATGACGTCATCGACAGCATCGAGAAGACCAAAGCGACTTTTGTTCCGGGCGTGCCCACGTTCTTCAACGCATTGCTGGATCATCCCAAAGTGAAGTCGGGCGAAGCGGATCTGACCTCTATCAAGTTGAATATCTCGGGCGCTTCTGCGCTGTTGCAAGACACCAAGGAGCGTTTCGAGGCTCTGACCCACTCCCGCATTGTGGAGGGCTACGCGCTGACCGAGTCGATGATGGCCATCGTGTGCACGCCGGTGAATGGCAAGTATAAGGTTGGATCGGTGGGCATGCCCGTGCCCGATGTGGCGGTGCGCATCGTGGATGCGGATGCGGGCGAACGAGACATGCCCGCGGGCGAGGTGGGCGAGATCATCCTCAGTGCGCCCCAGTTGATGCTGGAATATCTGAACCGGCCCGAGGCCACGGCCGCGACCATCCGCGAGATGGATGGGCGGCGCTGGCTGTTCACCGCGGATCTGGGGTATCTGGATGAGGATGGGTATTTGTTCATTGTGGATCGGAAGAAGGATGTGATCAAACCCAGCGGTTTTCAGGTGTGGCCGCGCGAGGTGGAGGAGGTCATCGCCAGCCACCCCGCGGTGAAAGAGGTGGGCGTGGCGGGCATTCCGGACCCTCGCACTACCGAGGCGGTGAAGGCCTGGGTGGTGCTGGAGGAGGGGCAAAGCCTGACGGTGGAGGAGTTGCGGGCCTATTGCAAGGAGCGTCTGGCCGGATACAAAGTCCCTCGTTTCGTTGAATTCCGCAGCGAGTTGCCCAAGAGTGCAGTGGGCAAGATCTTGCGGCGGGAGCTGCGCCGGGAGGGAGAGGAAAAGTAGAGGCGTGTGGCTACAGGATATGAAACGTCGTCATCTTCTCCCCATTGTCACAGCGATCCTGTTGCTGGCGCTGGCGGTTACAGCCGCAGCTCAGGAGTCGGAGCTGACTCTGCGTCTTTCCCGTACGTGGGGCTATGGCGGTCCGGGCGGTGATATCCAGGGGACGTTCACCTTCAAGGCCGACGGGCCCGAGGACCTGACCTCCGTGGAATTCTACATCGACGACACGCTGGTGGGGCGGGTGGAGGAACCGCCCTGGAAGCTTCGTTTCGTCACCGATGATTATGCCCTGGGCGAACATCGGCTTTACGCCATCGGCTACACCGCGGACGGACGAACCTTGAAATCCAATGTATTGGTGCGGAATTTCGTGCCCGCCCGCGATGCCTGGGAGTTCATCCTCAAATTCGGCATTCCCCTGATCTTCCTGGCCTTCGCCATCCCTGCGCTCATCTATTGGGTCGATAAAAAACGCAATCCCGAGAAATACAGCGGCTATGGAGGCCCGTTTGGCGGGGCCATCTGCCCGCATTGCGGTTGCCCCTTTCCCCGGCACTGGTGGGGGCTGAATTTCGGCAGCAAGAAATATGACCGCTGCCCCCATTGCCACAAGTGGAGCTTGGTGGGACGGGCCAGCGAAGAGGAGCTGAAGGCCGCAGCCATCGCCTGTGGGCTGGTCACGCCGCCTCAGGAGCGCACGGGCGTCGGGCCAGAGAAGCAAGAAGATGCGTTGCGGAGAAAGTTGGAGGAGTCTCGCTATTTTACAGAGGAATAAATTCCCACCTCTTCCAGATGCACCGGAATGGCGCGCGTCAATACGATTTCATCCATGTTCACTTTGCAAATATAAGCCCGAACCTCAACGCCAGCTTTAGCTGCTTGCTGCAGTGTTTCTGTAAATAGAGGGTCCACATGAACAGCTGGCGCAAAGGAAGTCGCATCCTCTCGCTGTACGATAAACACGACAGCCGCCCGCTCGCCTCGGTTGGCAATACGGATGAGCTCACGCAAATGCCGACTCCCCCTGGCCGTGGGGGCATCGGGAAAATATGCCACGCCATTTTTCACCAATGTGATCGATTTGGTCTCCACCCAGCACACGCCCTCCGGACCCATCAATCGAAAATCCAGACGACTCTCACCATAGCGCACTTCTGATTGAATGACGTTACAATTAAATTCAGGAAGTGTGCGGGCCGCTACAGCTTCGGCGAAGAGGGGATTTGGTAGACGGGCGTCTATGGAGACGAACGCCTGAGGCAATTGCACCAGTTTCAGATCGTAAGGTGTTTTGCGGGCGGGGTTAGGAGGGGCTGGATATACGAAAAGCGGACGCTGAGGGATAAAAAGCGCCTGCAATCTTCCCGAATTGGGCACATGCGCCCCCACTGCTTTGCCATCCACCAAAACTGTCGCCCGAAAACGATTATCGCGCCGCACAAATAACGCTGGCACGAGCGGTTGAGGATGCTTCATCAGGATGATGTGAGCGAATTGAGCAATTCGCGCGGCGTCAGGGGAAGCTGCACAACCTGGCAACCAGCGGCATTCAGCGCATCGATGGTCTCTTGCGTGTGTTCGCCGACCAGACACACCTCAACCGCAAATGAAGCCTCCGAGATGTCAAATCCAAAAGAAATCCCGTGCGTTGCCAAATAATCGGAAAGCAACGAAAGATATAACCGCGTGTTAGGTTTTGAAAGATGTTCAAACAGGAAATAACGGGCGGCAGTACGTCCAGAAGGGAGGGGAAGTGGGAAATCGACCTTCTTGACCTCTTCGCCGTTGAGCGCCAGTGGTCCAACCACACGATGATCGCTTAAATCTCGCAAGATGTAACTACCTGCTTCCAGGTTTGTAAAACGATACTGCTCATCTATACCAACAACCATTGTGCGGGATTGATTTTCGGGACCAGTCAACTCAATAGTGTGCCCACCACCTCCAGGCACGCCCCCCATCAGTGATCCAACAGCAGGGCGAAGGGCTTCCTCTGCCGTCGTTCGCAAATATGTAATGGCGAACGAATGGCGGAACATGTCATTTCCATTGCCTTCTGTAGGATGATCGGTACGCAGGTTGACTACGCGATCAGAAGGCGCGCCCATAGCCTCTACACTACATACCTGCCATTTCCAGATAGGAAAATCGGTGCCGGCATCAGGGGGGCGTTTATCCACAATCACTGTATCACTACCACCATCCCAGGTCACGGTGAAGATCGTGCCATACAAACGTTCTCCTGCTTCATTGACGGCATCGAGGAAGATGTAATGACGATAGTAGTTCTCTTCAGGCGTTAAATGATGAACGCTCACAACTTTCCAGTACGGTTGGCCCGGCTCAACTTTCGCTGGGACGATCTCTACGCCATAGGCCTCGGCGTCATTGATCACATCACTCATGAGATTCTCCTTTGTGATCTGCATCGACTACAGCAAGTTTTGTAGCCATCGACAACAAATCTCCTCGAAGATCAACAATTTCACAACCGGCATTTTGCAACAAACCAACAACATGATCCGGGATGCCATCACCTAGAAGCACAACAACATTAGCGGTCTGGGCTTCGGAGATATTAAAACCAACCGATCCGGATGGCTGGGCCTGAAGCCACGGGATTGCCAACCGTGTCAATGTTGGCAATAATGCTTCATTAGCCATCTGTAAAAGATAGTATCGGTTTATTTTTTTGACAGGCGCCCCCGCGATCGGGGTATAGAGCATGTCAACCTCCACTTTATTCTCACCATCCAATATCAAGCCCGAGACGCCAACATAGCGATTGATAATCACATCATACATGCCTGGCAAAAGTTTCGTAAAACGAAATCCGCCATCCGAGTCAGTATGCGTGGTTGCCAAGGTCTCGTTCGATAACATCAGTGTCACTTTTACCCCACGGGCCGGGCGATTGGCAGTATCATGCACCCTCCCAACAATCTCGCTTTTACGCGTCGCACTGTTCACGCCGACGCGTAATAATGAAGCGGTTACCGTACTCTCTCCATCGCATTGGAGTGGAGATAGAATATCATCGCCAAATTCGATGCGGTAATCTCCTTTTGGTAAATGTGTAAAACGATATTGCCCATCTGAACTCAATTCGCCATGCCGGATGAAACCATAGGTTTCCGAAATGAGTTTGATTGTATTTTGGTTTTCTCCTCCTCCCTCCACAGAACCTTCAATTGCTCCCATCAAAGGGAATTGCACATCAACTTTATTTTTACCATCGAGTGAGACATCGGTTTCGAATACGCCTATGCCCGCCAATTCAAGATCGTAAACGCCAGATGGCAGTTGCTCAAAGCGAAATGTGCGAGCGTTGTTTAGTGATGTTTCAGCAAATACTTCTCCATGCTTCCATAACATGACGGTCTGCCCCAGACGCCCCCCAGGGATGCTGCCTTGAATAACGCTCTCTGCCGCAGGTGGTTCAACAGGCAGCAACTGAAAATTTACTTCAAAGGTAATATGTTCTCCAAGCACATTTGCTGTATCGAGTTGGGCGATATCGCTTTCGAAATCTCCCTGCACCACCTCAATCAAAAACGTCCCCTTACTATGCCAAAATTCATAATAACCATCCCATTTTGCCACCCCGGGCCCCGTTGTTACACGAGGAAACTTCGTATCCGGCGCTGCGCCGATCCAACGCATTTCCAGTTCGATTCCGTTGATGCCACGCCCATACCTATCGCGCACAGTGCCATAAAAGATATCACGGCTATCCGCCTCATCTTGCGATAAAAGACGCGTCTCGGTCAATGTATAATGTAATTGGGAGACAGCTGGCAAAATGATGTCCTCCCGCACCACTGGGGCCGAAGGCATAACATCCACAGCCACGGCGACATCGAAAGACTCCACCAAATACTCTCCAGCAAGTGTAGGGCGAAAGATAAATTTACCACTTTCGTCCGAAATCGTTTGTGCAAACAGAATTCCATCACGGTGGAGATGAACTTCAAGTCCGCCTAGATTTAGCCCCCCCTCTTCCTCCACATATCCCCATATCTCATAGTGTCCGACCGGCCCGACATTCTCAATATTGATCGTGTCGATGTCAAAAGCTGTTAACGTAACATCCCGAACAGCGAAACCGTACCATTCGATAAAAATGTCATAAGTCCCAGGCGAAGCAGACAACTCATATCGGCCATACTCATCACTCAGGGCCGCAGCTACATTTTCTCCATCCTTTGTTCGAAGTAATAAATGCACTCCCGCTGCCGGATTGCCGGCGGTATCGGTAACAACCCCAGTGACGGCAGCCATCTGGCTATCTAGACGCATCTCATGACGAATCCGAGCAGGTGTATCTTTCATCAGCTGGACAACGGGCAATTGTCCATTCAATCCAAATTGCAAGTCCCAGGCATGCGTGTACCAGGACATTTGGTCGCCGGTTGGATTCAAATCCCCAAATGGAACGGAGCCCAAAAGCCATGAACAAACAGTAAAATACCATGAAGGAGCCTCATCCTGCATAAAACGTACAATCCCCATCTGCCATTGTGCATGCGTTGTAGGATTCACTTTTGCATACCTGTCATCATCACCCCAACCGACAACCGGTCCTCCCTCTGTTGTTATGACGGGAATATAAAACCCCAATGCCTCAAATATCTTGTGCCCGGCCAATTCCCAACCTCGAAAACAATTGGGATCATCGAAAATTGTCGATCTTGGGTTCTTATGTTTTCTCCTGACAGCATTTACAGCTTTCATGGAACGTCCATCCCACGCCCAACGATTGAACCGTTCATAATTCTCGCGACTGATCTCAATACCTAGCGCCTCAATTTCCTCCCACGACAAGTGGCTATATTGCCATGCCGCCAGACGGTCATACTCCTCCTTGGTGAGGGGTTTTCCCTCCTGGTTGACAGGATCATAAGGATAGTCCAAAGGGTGATTCGTGGTATAGTTATGGATTGCAAGCCAGGCGCCTTTCTCGAAAATATCCTTTCGCCCCCGCTCAACGACCTTTTCCAGTCCAAGTCCAGGAGGGTGCCATGGCGACATAGCAGGATACGCGGGCAGTCCCCCAAAGCCCTGAATAATATCCGCATCATAGATGAAATTATCAACGACGATATCTATCCAATCGTCGGGGACAAAACCATTTTGCCATTCTGCCGGAAGATCTGGCTCATTGTTCGTTTCAAAATATCGAACACCTACGTCAATAAGACGAGGGATGGCTTCGACAGCTCTACCGCCAATAGTACCGGGATTCGGACGTTCGCGATACAATCGAACGATGGGCATAATATCATTCTCAATCAACGTTCGACAAAGAGGAAGTGAGGAGCCGCCACTATCGTCCAGCAGTTTCACCCACTTGATCTGCATTGCCTTTAATTCATCGATCCAAAACGCCAGATCATCGTCATCGAGGGGGTATGCATTCGTCGACCAATGTATACCGCGCCCATTATCGTGTGGGGGACGAGGATAATCTGAAAGTGACATGGGGGACATGAATAATCTCCTTGACAACAAGATTGTTTGAAAAAACAATCATTGAATGCATAACAAATTCATTATATGACATGTACGCAAACCGCACAAAAACAGGTCGCCAACAGAGATTACACCAATCTCATCAACTCAAAAAACGCCCCGCTGCAATAATTCTGAAGTCCTCCCCCTATCGGCGTAATTTCCAGCCGCTTATTCGGTGTTGGTCTCAACGCTCGTCCAGATAATCGCAGCATCATTATACCATGGAGCGCCATCCGCTTGATAAGCATTCATTCGTTCGGCTGTCTGGCGATTATATAAACCAATACCGATATGAGTTGCTGTATCAAAATCGCTAGTCGAAATGGGAATATATCTCATATCTTCTACCATGGCGGCGGCAGGACAATCTGATAAGGCATAGGTGTTCATCAAGAAATCACCATCTCCCTGAACCAATACCTGACCATTCGCATCGTAAACGTGCAGAAAGATTGTCCAATTTGGAGACAACGGCTGACCGCACCGCCACAACAGCTTAAAAACAATCCTATCTCGATACTCACTCTTTAGCCGTTCGCTTTCAAGCAATTCCCAATCATTCTCGAATAAAGCAAGAAGGTCTTCACGGTTTGTTGTTGGGGTTGGCTTTACTCGCCCCGCCCATAACAACTTCGGGCCATTGCTTGTATACACTGTTCGCCATACGCCATCAACAGACTCAATGCTTTTTCCCAGTTGTGTCTGATCCACCATAGGTCCATAACTCCCAAAATCATAATCCATTTTTTGCAGAATGTCTGGATATGTCACAGCAATGACACCTCGGTTCGGCACGCCATGAAGTGACAGCAAGTCCTCTAAAGGCGCATAGTTTGCAATTATCGTTGCGCCATCGTGACCTACTTTGAAAGGATATTGATGGGATGAAAACCATGCCGGCACATTCACAAACAAAACAGGTCCTGAGTCTGGCGTATCGTTCATAGCTGAAACCATTGACCATATCAAATCCGAACCCCAGTCAAAAAAACGGATTTCCTGCCGCACAACGCGCATGGAAAGCAAAATCGTCAATAAGAAGGCTCCATAAACGCCAAATCGCTTTATGCGATAGGATGGCCATGTATTACCAGCGAATATGGCTCCCCAAACGATTGCAATGCCAACGCTGGCTAGATAAAGAAGGCGTGGCCCGTCGATGACGTACGAAAAGGGAAGTAACATCACAACAGGAATTGCAGCCAAAACGAACCAACTTATCCCCCTCCCGGCCAAACGTTTCTGGCTTCCACGCCATAAAAACACACCCAATATGATTACTCCAATCAGTTCAATTGCCAGGATATAAAACCAATTTCCAGTATCTACCCCCAAAAAACCAACCGCTTGCAACAAAGGAAATGACAATCCCTGCAAAAAGTAGATGATGTTCATCAAAATAGATGTAATTCCTTGAATCCCTGTCCCTTCGCGAGTCTTTGGAACGAGTAGCCAAAAAAACAGAAATATTAGCCCAGACAACCAGAGATAAAACGTTTTTCGATCTATTTTTCTCTCGGCAAACCAGAGATACGTGGTAAGCAAAGGGCCTACCAAAATGCCACTTTCGTGAGTAAATGGAGCTAAAAATCCCGCAAACAGTGCAATAACCGCCCCTAAACGCCTCCCCCGGCGATAAATCATCCAACCAACAATCGTGATCAAGATTAAGAATACGACCAAAGGATGGAATAATGACGCGACCCAAACGACTGCCTGATAGCTAAAAGGAAAGACGATAAATAAGGCGATTCCTGCAAAAGGCAAAAAACGAAAATGCCCCTCCTCGACATCCCGATGCAGTAACCAACCAATTAGCCCACCATTGATGGCATGAAGCAACAATAGCATACCATGCAAAATTAGTGGGGGATATCGTCCCCAAAGCAAAGTTATTAATTTCCACACAGCGAAAGGAAACGGCCTGAAATATGGGAATCCTTCCGCGGCAATCCAAATCTTTGACAGGGAATAACTTTCGAGTAGCCGAAAATGGACGGCGTCATCAAAGAAGAAAGGGTAGGTCAACGCCTTTCCATACAGTATAAGTGTCAACACTCCTGAAAAACCGAAATAGATGAGTAATTTTTTCATAACTGTTTTCATCGATCTACTGTTACATAAATTGGCAATGATTCGCATGTGTTACGTCAAGAATCTTTCTGCAGGAGCATCTGCGCAAGAGAGAACGACGGATTGGGGCGATAAAGGGGCGCTCTTCATCACCCGTTTCCGCCCATTCATCTCTAGGCGCATCGAAAACGCACGCCTCCCAGATAACAGTGCGATCTGGTTGTATGACATCAGTTATTCAGTAGATGGACATTTGAAATGTTTGAAAAGCGCTGTGCATTTTGACGAACATGACGATGATTGACGAATTTGGACGATGGTTCGCTTCGTCTACTTTCGTCTTTTCGTCGATCTTCGTCTGATGAGTTGGAAGCATCTCCAAAGTTTATTTCAAATTCATATCATCACCTACTTAATCGAGACGAAGTACAAAAGTATCCCGGTCAATCCTGACCGTTTTGAACAGGATGTACAATCTCGGTGTGGGGCGCTCCAGAACGTTCTCGGATCACAGCAACGGTCTCGAGCTGAATATTGAATGTGTCCGCTAAAGCCAGTAATGCCTCACGGCGTCCAGGGAAATTGGTGCGATCAGGGGCGTGCAACAAGAAATATGTGTCTGATGACTGTAAAAGAGGGGCGACTCGATCAGCAAAGCCAGCATCCGGCTTATCAAAAGACTCGTAGCTGAAAATCTCAATGGGATTCACCTGCCCTTTTGATACAAGAAAAATGGGTGCATCAAAACCCCAATCCAATGCATAGGGGTTATATATGCCACGAAGAGACAAGGCGTCGCTTAGACGATATACAGCATCGGAATGATCGGCATAACCGCCCGTCGCGGTCAGAGTCTTGTGATAACCGATGTCAGCTCGTAACCCGCTGAGCAACATCACCGCCAAAAACACGCCCGCCAACGCCAACCCCGTCCGGGCTGGAAGTTGCCAAAAGAACAGGTCCCAACCTGCGGCTATTCCCAAGGCAATGACCGGTGAAAACATGGCCAGATGAGTATACCAGAGCGCAGTCGGGGTTAGAGGCGTCTGTATGAGTAGAAGCAAGAAAAAAGCATAGACCAGTAGCGCCCGCAAGGCCAGCGACCTGATTTTCTTCTGCTGCCAGCGCCAGACCAAAATAACGATGATGAAAACGAACGCAATCAGAAACGCGGGCCAGGCAAAAACATCGGCAAAATTGCCCCCCAAATACCAAAAATGATCCCCACGCGTAAAGTCCTTCATTTGCCCCCAACGCACGACAAGATTTTGCAAATAGGCGGCATTCTCGACTCCGTAGTAAGACTGATTCAACGTCCCCATGAAATGTCGAAACGTAGCGCCGGTCTTAACATTGAAAAGTAAAAATGGAGCCATCCCCATCAAAAAAGCGAGAATTGCCCCCACAGAAAAGTGAAGGCGCAACAACATACGTGGGGTGAACTCAGAATCTGGATTGAGGCCTAGCTCCTTCCGTTTCAGCCAAATAATCGGCAGCAAACATGTTGTCGCCAATAATGGCCATAACATAATGAACTTCGCCCAGAGCCCCAAGCCTGCCATAAACGCAGCGAACCAAAACCACCGCGCCCGCCCAGTTATCATGAGTCGCAACAACGCTAACCAGATTGCCAACATCAATGCGATGGTTGTATTCGTCACATAAATTCCTTGCCGCGCAAAAAATACAAAAGAAGGTTGAACCGCCAACAATATGGCCGCCAAGAATCCCGTCCGCAAGCCAAAAAGTTCACGCCCAAGTTTCCAAGTGAGCCAGAGAACCATTGCCGCAACAGTAATAGGCCAAAGTCGCATGGTCACAACACTAATTCCCCCCAGCTTGAAATAAAGCAAAAGTGCGTAAGTATTTAACGCCCCCACATAATCCACCACCATCAAGGGTAGGGTGCTTCCAAAAAGGTGAATGACTGCGTTACGATGCGCTTCTATGGGCATGTGCTGCAACAGTTGCACAGCAGGTTTGGCCTCCACCGCTTCATCATAATTGGGCCCAGGAAGCGCAAGTTGATAAAGACTTAACGCCAAAAATAGCGCCAACGCGATCAACCACAACCAGGATCGGATTTGCCAGCGACGCATCGAATCTTCCAAAATCATTTCGCAATGAGTTCGATATCGGCAGCCTGACTTCGGTAATTGTGGCCACTGGCATAGATGCGCACACTCGTCACTTTGGCCGGATGCGGGAAACTCTCGCTCTTCATAAAATCGGGCGATTCATACGCATACCAAACCAAGCCGGGTATTTTTTCACCATCGCGCAAAGGCCAATTTTCCACAGGATCGACCATATAAAACCCATGCGTCCAGAATTGTGGTTTACCATCAATATCGATGAAATCGATGCGAACCATCATCGGAAATTCAGACGACTGGATGCCTCCTCCGGGGAGACTCTGCGAAATCAAACGCACGTCAAACCGAAAAACCAAGCTCTCTGTATCCAACACATCGGCATTAATATCCTGAACAATGGATGTTTCGCTATGCAAGTTCGCATCCTCGCCCGTGGCTTCACGCTGAAAATAAGCGGCATTGCGCCCACCAGCAGAGATCACACTCACTGAACCGAACGTTACATTACTCAAGTCCCGAGCATCCACCAGATTCTCCACGCGCCACGCACTTTCCAGAGGTTGGGTGAAATCGCCATTTTCGATTAGATTCTTATCTGCAGGCTGTGGATCAGCCGGCATCTCCCCCAAGGCAATAGTCGTTCGCCTTCCCTTGAATAAAACAACTTCTCGCCCTCGGGCAATTGCCGATACATCCCCACTGCGGGCTGTCACCTCGGTTACCTCATTATTAACTGCAATAGCAGCGCTCCCGTTCGAGACGCGAACGATTCCCTGAGGAGTATACACCTTAACCACCAAGGGATCCCCATCCACCATGCCGCTGGTAATGCGGGCGCGTCCAGACAACAACTTAAATGAAGCTTGCCTGGGCTGATGGCTACGCTCAAATCTAGGACGCTGCACACGCAAAACTTCCACCTCACTATTTGCGCGCAGCTGTATTGACGCCATGCTGTCATCATCCTCCGACGCATCAAGAATAGAAAGATTCGCCCGCGAACTTTCATCCGTTCGAACCCGATCACCTTCTCGGATAAACATGGTTTCCAGGACAGCCACCGGCTCTTGTTCTTTCCCTTGCATTACCAAAGCAGTGCCCTTCACCGCTTCCACCCTCACCACCATAGGACGCGTTGCCGTCGTCACATACCAATGAATAGCCAAAGGCACCCCGGTAATCAGGATAACAAAAATCGCAAAAGCTATCCAGAGGATAATCCAGGCCTGCCTTCCCACCCGTTCATAAGTTTCGGGCGGTAAGGATTGAATGGTGGAGGAAGTAGACATCGTAGGAAATAGAACGCGGCAACCAAACAGGGAGAGGTCAGCTCACACCAAATTTGTTGAATTCATTAGTAGCAGTCCCCCATTGTACATCGACATGCTCAACGCGAGCCAATGACGGCCCTTGCTTCAAATGATCCAGAAAAATCTCGAGGTTCGATTTCCGCCCCTCGGCAACGACTTCAACATAACGCTGAGAGACGTATCGGTTACGAGCATAACCAGTCAATCCCAGAAAGCGAGCTTTTTCCTGGATATAGACACGAAAACCAACGCCTTGCACTCGACCGTAAATTTTGGCTGTCAGACGCTGTTTTGAATCCATCATCACAATTCTCCCATTATTCCGAATCAACACGATGTTGAGAATAAGCCTTGCGAGCCTTTTCCAACCAATAGCGAGCATCTTCATCTCGGGGATTCGCCCTCACCGCAGCCTCGAACCAATCGACGGCTTGATCCCAGTCACCACGTTCGGCATGAATCAGCCCCACGTTGTAGTGGGCGCTAGGCGCTATCGGGTCAAGCTCGATGGCTCGCTTATAGGCTGCGATGGCGCGATCTTGTCGATCTCGAGGGGAAAGTTCGAGACGTCCTAAAATTGCAGCCGCCAAATTTAGCCACAGACGAGGGTTTTGGGGATGCTTCTTCACTGCAGCTTCCAAAAACTTCTCTGCAGAATTCCACTTGCCGGACAAAATCAAAGCCCCGCCAAGCGTAATCATGATATCAGGATCATCTGGAAACAACTTGTTGGCCTCAGTTAACGCCTCGATGGCTTCGCCATAGCGACCTGCGCTGAGCAGACGCACGCCATCTTCCAGCAAACGGTAAGCATCGCGACGCACATCGCCGTCAAATGAAGAGGATGGATCAATGTCAGACATAATCATCTCAGAAAGAAAAGCAAAACAGGCAAAGTAATCAGGCTAACCAGAGTTGTCATCAACACTGCGCCAGCAGTGAAATCAGGCGCAGCATCAAACTCATTCGTAATGACGATGGAATTGACAGCGGTGGGCATTGACGCCTGCAAAACAGCCACTGCATAGGCTGTGCCTGTAAGACCGATCAGAGTCGCTAACAACAAACCAACCAATGGCCCCACAAGCATGCGCACCCCTGTCAACTGCAGTACAGGTTTTAGATTGGCCTTGATATCAGTTTGGGCAAGCGACATGCCCAACACAAGCAGAAAAACCGGAATAGCGGCATTACCCGCCATTTTCACCATATCGAGCAAAGAGCCTGAAGGAGCAATATGGGTGAAACGACTGATAGCGCCCAAAAGCATCGCCAGGATGATGGGTTGCACCAGAGTACGACGCAACGCAGCAACACCATTATCCTGTCCCCGAATGGCTAGATAAATACTTAGGGCGCCGCCGAACATGGCGTTAAACATAAAAAACACCAACGCATAAGCAAAACCTGTCTCGCCAAAGGCGAACAGATTCAACGGCAGACCATAATTGCCGTTATTCATCAAAATCGCAGCAATAACAAAGGCGCTGGCAAGTCCCCCCTGATATCCCCAACGTCTGACCAACAAAAACGCAATAGCGCCCATCGACAACAAAAGCGCACCCGCAAACAATACACTACGCCAGGTCGTGGCAGAGTCAAATGGCAGAGTCAAGATAGAGTGATAGACAAGACAAGGGGAAAGCACAAAGTAAATGATGCGATTGATAGAACGAGGATCGACATTGAGCTTGCGCTGCAACAGGAAACCCGCTCCAGCCATCAAAATGATGGGAGCCAGCACCTGAGCGAGAATATCTCCCAGGGATTGAAACGCTCCAACAGACATCAGAATCGATCACCCTCATCGTCGAGAAGACGTCGAATTTCGGCATCCAGAGGGTCCTCATAGAACGCCTCCCACGAAGCGTCACCCTCATAGACATCTTCATCCATAGGCTCTGCGCCAAGCACAACTTCATCGATCAATTCATACAAATTATTGATGCCTGCATAAAGCTGCTCAAGCGCCATTTCTGCAATTTCAGCTTCAGCCTCATCTTCCGAATCTGCGGCCAACTGCAACGCGCGTTTGGCCTTATCGCCACCGATCTGCCCCAACGCCTCAAGAATAGCAAAGCGAACCTCAGAATCCTTCTCCGTATCCAGCATGCGAATCAAGGGATCGATGGCTACAATTGCTTCCAATTCGCCCAAAGCGCGAGCTGCTTCCATTCGAAGCTCAGGAGATTGACTGCTCAACTCAGGCAGTAAATAAGGAATCCAACGTACATCAGCGGTGCGCCCCATCGCATAAAGTGCACTAACACGCATGAACAAATCTTCATCGTAATGTGCGTTTTCAATGAGACGGGCAGCGCCAGCATGACTGGAAGCAGCTATGCCTTCCAACGCCCGACGCCGCACATGCACATGTTCACGAGGATCATGATAAACATCCCACAGTACTGCGACGGCATCTTCGCCATAGCGAGCAGCAATTTCTCCCATTTCTCCCCAATGCACAAAACGTCCCAATGCCATGGCCGCAGCAGCCCGCACCTCAACATCCTCATCTTGCATCACAATCTCTCGCAAACGTTCTAGATGTCT
Organism: uncultured Caldilineales bacterium; assembly: GCA_964650295.1. Classification (GTDB taxonomy): domain Bacteria; phylum Chloroflexota; class Anaerolineae; order J102; family J102; genus M2005. The sequence goes on from CAZYSY010000179.1 coordinate 41,677, forward strand.
GGGATTCATATCCTCCCACAATCCTTCAATCGCGAGGACGCGATTCCGCGGATCATCATCCCCCATCAACCAATCAAAAATGGCATAATAGTTATACTCGACGTGCTCCTCTGCCAAAGATACCAACGCCCTGAGCAATTCATGGCTGCGTTGACCTGAAAGCGAAAGCCAGGCTGTCTGAAGCTGTCTCAATTCCTCCGTATTCAACTCCGAAAGATTGCGTAGCAACTGATAACTTATCGGCCTGGATTCATCACTCAAGGCCAGGATAACCTTGTGAATATCTCGTGACATGATCCGTCAATTCCAGAAAAATCTACGTAAATAACTTGGTTCCGAAATCGGGCTCATCTTTATTTGATCGCCGACTCGTGTCACGTTCGCCACCTGGATATACCAAAAATAGGCGCGACCATACGTTTGTGGAGCCTGACCGAAAAGCCAGCCAGGCACAACAAAACTCGTGTTATTACCAACCGCCTCTGTCAAACGCCAATCGACTTGATTGTTGGGGCCCACTTGGACGCCGATATGAACGACATACTCCGCCCCCTCGGGTATCCCGGTTGTCAGCGGTTGCCAAACCAATTCAATAAAGGCATCCGCGCCGCCATAAGAAGCGCGATCTCCAGGATTGAGCAATGTTGGCGCAGGTAACGTGATACTAGGAGTGGGGGTATGGGTTGGCGTTGGGGTTTTGGTAGGCCGTTTGGGAGTTGGTGTAGGCGGCGTATAGTTTGCTGGTGGAATCTGTAACTTTTGACCGACATAAATAGTCGTTGGATCAGATATTTTGTTATATGCCGCCAATGCATCGACATCTCTATCCACTTGCTGAGCAATCGTGATCAATGTGTCACCCGCCTTGACCACATAAACGCCAGGTTGTGGCTTGGGCGTGGCGGTCTCCGTCGGGGTTGAGGTTAGAGTTGGCGCTTCTGTAGCGGTTTCAGTAACCGTAGGCGTAGGGATGATTTCTGGGGTCGCTGTTGGCGTTGCGGTCGAAGACAACGTGGATGTCGCCATGACTGTTGGAGCAGCAACAGCAGACACCGATGTCGGTGTGGGAATGACAATCGTAGGTTCTATGGTTTGCAAAGTTGGCGTCGGCGCAAGTGCGATGTTCTGGGCGACGGGCGTCATTCGAGAAGGTAAAAGCTGCACAAATACATCTTTGGCTTTGCCAAAAGTGTGAATGCCATCCCCGAAGAAAAGCCACAGTCCAAGCAGGACAAGGATGCTAAAAGCAATCACCCATTTGTCCATACGCCAGGGCTTTAATTCTCGCCCGCAATGCGGACAAACCGTGAGACCTGCAGGCGCTCGATGCAGACAATGTTGGCATCGCACATACTTTGCGGCGCTAGGCGCGGGAGCGCCGCAAGTAGGACAGATGGCATGTCCTTCGGGGATGTGAGAGCCACAACGGGAACAAATTTGAGTCATGATTTAGATTGAATGGCATGAATCTTCAGCGCCATTTCAGAAACATATTGCTCCGAAAACGACGCGTTTCATGCGCCAAGTAAGATTTTCAATTTATTATAACCGACCTGTCAACCAGGAGTTAAAGCGTTGTCCCACGCAAAAGCCCCCCCGTCACACACCTTGCCTGAGGTGCGACGCACAGTTCGCAGTGCGTCGCACCTCAGATCCAATCAGATGCCCAGGTAGGCCCGACGCACATCCTCGTTGTTCTCGACTTCTTTCGATGGGCCGTGCAAATCGACCTTGCCCTCGCTAAACACATAGGCGTAATCGCTGACCTTGAGGGCCATGCGCACGTTCTGCTCCACCAGAA
>CAZYSY010000180.1:0-11612 GCA_964650295.1 uncultured Caldilineales bacterium
ACATCCCCAATGCGCAGTTTTTTCTGGCGCTTTCAAGAAATCGTCCCGTTTAATCTAGCCATTCACCCTAAGCATGCTCGACTTTTTGAATTTGAAATCTAATGCCCCGGCACACTTCTGAAGTTTCCATCACGCCCCCATCTCCAGATCTTCCCAAGAATCGTCCGAATTGGGGGAAGTGGATATCCACCCTGGTGATTGCGGGGCTGGTTGTCGCCATGGTGATATTCGTGGATGTGCGACATATGGCAGCGGTGGCGATGCACACCAATTTGTGGCTGGCGTTGGCTGGCGTTGGTTTCTTTCTTGGGGGCGTCGCACTTATCGATCTTCGCTGGTGGTGGCTGCTTGGGCGCAATCAAGATTTTTGGCGTCTTGCCCACGCCACTCATACCAGTTTCATCGTTCCTATCCTCACGCCTATCCCCAACTACATTAGCCGCGTGATGGTCACAGGTCTGGTCACCGAGGCCAGCTTGGCGCAGGCCAGCACCGCAATGATGGTGGAGCGGATGATCGCTCAGATTTTGCGCATCAGCGCCATCGTGTTGGCCATCTCGTTGGGGGTGCAGTCTTCTTTGACCCCGAACTCCATGTTGCGTAGCGTGGGGATGTCTGTAGTCGTGCTGGTGGGATATGTGTTGGCGATTCGATTTGCTCAGCAGGTCACTCTCACTATTGAACAGATGTCGATCGTCCTGCATCTTTCAGACCGGATGCGCAATAAGGTCGTTGGTTTTGTCAGTGACGCGCTCAGTGTAAATGTGGGGATAAAAGAGATGTTGTTTGCCTTGGGGATGAGTCTGGTTATGTGGGGGCTCTTCTTTTTGTTTCATCTGTTGGTTATCTTGGCCATGCCGTTGGGATTTGATGTTCATGCCTGTGTCATTATTGCCCTAGGCACGTTGGCGTTGACGCCTCCCTCGGCTCCGGCCATGTTGGGCATATACCAAGTTTCGCAAATTGGCCCCAATTTGATTTTGCATTTGGGAACATTTGAGCAGTTGCTTCCTTATTCGCTGTGGCTTTATGCCATTCAAGCTATTGTGTGGCTGGCGCTCACGTGGTGGGGCGTTAGGAAGCTTGACGTTCGATTTCGGGACTTGTTCTGAGCATTGGCATATCATCGGGGGTCGTTCCGTTGCCACGGCGGCTCGGAGGTGACGGGGAGATGAATATCTTTGCGATCGAGTGCATCCGTCGAGTTCTTCGTGGCAGATGAAAGAGACGTGAATAGGGACTTACCAATAGGCTCAAATGAACAAGGGACTGGAGAACGGGAGCCGGGGCAGGGTATGCCCAATCGGTCTTCGTTCCCCAGTCCCTCATTGGTTTTCAAGAGAATGATCGGAAACAAAACGATAATTGTCTTCCTGATGACGAAAAATCTTACCACGGAGATATAAGAATCACGGAGAAGAAAAACTCAGGCGTTTCGGTGATTTTTTCTTCGTGGACCTATCAATTTTCTCTGTGCGCTCCGTGGTGAAATGTTAGTTCTAATAGCGTCTAATATAGGAACATGGGCTTGCCCTGGACATGGGATATCTTGGGGCGATATTCGTCGATATCGTAGAACTCGGGCACGTCCACGCGTTTGAGTCCGCGCGTGCTATAATCTGCCGCCACGTGGGTGTATCGTCCTTCGCGCAACGACACCATGCGGCCCGTGATGCCCCGGGTGGCCAGGTCGACGGCGAGCGCGCCGAAGTTCGCCGCCACGATTCGATCTAGGGCGTCGGGCGCACCTGAACGCATGAGATACGCGAGTTGTTGGTAAATGATATTTTGTCCAGTGATCTCTTTGATCTGTTGGGCCACCAAATAACCGACGCCACCTAATTTTTTATGTCCGTATGCGTCGGCCTCGCCCGATTCCAGCACTTCGCCGCCAATGGGATAAGCGCCTTCAGAAATGGTCATCATGGCATAATTGCTAGGGTTGCGTTTTTTGTCTTCGAGCAGAAGATGTGCGAGTTTTTCGATGTCAAAGGGAACTTCCGAGATGATGGCTCGATCGACGTCCGCGCAGAAGGCGGAGATGAGCGATGTCTCACCTGAATTGCGTCCGAACAGCTCCACCACGCCGATGCGTTCGTGTGAACCCACTGCAGTACGCAAGTTGGTGATCAGTTCCACCGAGCGGGTGACCGCGGTGCTAAATCCGATGCAGTAATCGGTGCCATAGACATCGTTATCCATGGTTTTGGGAATTGACACCACCGGAAAGCCTTCACGATGGATTCGCGCTCCATAGCTGAGCGTGTCGTCGCCGCCGATGGGAATGAGTACATCAATGTCCAATTGCTCCAGAGTCTCTAATACTTTCTTTGTGGTGTCCAGGGTGCCGTCTTCGTTGACAGGGTAATCGTCGGGGCTGAGAAATTCGGGCAGGTGGTCAGGTCGGACCTTGCTAGGTTTGGTGCGCGAGGTGTGCAGAAATGTGCCCCCGGTTCGATCGATTTTACGCACCATTTGCTTGTTCAATTCCACCACCCACTGTCCCCAGCTGTTAGGATCGTCATGGTTGTAGCGCAGTGGACCCGCCCAACCACGACGGAATCCGATCACGCGCCAGCCTTCATCAACAGCGCGCCGCACTACCATTTTGATGGTGGGATTCAGGCCGGGGACATCTCCGCCGCCTGTAAGAACCGCCAGTGTTTTTTGTTTTGCACTCATTTTTTCGCCTCACTTTTTGATTTTGATGTGAATTTTGTCGGAATCAGGCCATAGAAAACCCGCTGGAGGGGCGACGACGCTGTCTCCGGCGGGTATAGATTTCAAGTTTATCATGATTTGAAACCGCTGGCAAAATGACTTTAAGCCAGGGCGCGCGGTTCAAAATTGGGACGCTTTTCTTTTTGGCCGGGCGGATTGCGAATCCGCCCTGGGGAGTTCCACTTCGGAGCCGGATTTATCAATCTGGCGGGTTGGCAATGATTGTCCCCATTTTGAAACACACCCTAGGCCAGGGCGCTTTCATTACCAGAATCATGAACGAAAATACAGGTGGAGCGGGTTTCCTTTGTGAGCGCCACCATTTGCGCTACATCCACCTGGGGTTGCAAGCCAAAGATGCCGAAGATGTTGAGATCACCCTGGGGAGCATGGGCGATGAAATCATTAAGCGCACCCGTGGCGACGATGGCCCCGGTTCCCTTTGGCATTCGCCCCAAATCGATGAGCTGCGCCAAAAAATGACGGGCATCTTTTACGTCGGCTTCATCCTTCACAACGGTGATGAGATTGATGTGTCCGCGCCAGTTTTGCGCCAGCTTGTAGGCCAGCAGCAAGGCAAGGTCCAGGTTGCTCAGTCGTAGCCCGATCTGCCATTCCGGACTCTGCTCCCGGATCCAGACATTGATGACCTGCTCCCGCCCCAACAAGGTTTGAGGATTATCGACATACAACAATAAGCCTAGCTCATTTTTCAATGCCTTGTCGGCCAATTGCTGCAATTTCTTCTGATTGGCCTGCTCACCCACGGTGAGAAAAAGGATGTTCGGCCGGAAAAAGGCGCTACTGGTCACTTCCATTGCCGTCTGCAAGGTGGGTGTGAATTTGTGCGATTCAATGAGCGCCACTCGGGCGAAAATGCCTTCGTGGGCAAAGATCTCTTCATACGCCTTGAGCCCTACAACAGCTTCTTTGTTTTTGGGATGGTAAATGACCATAATGTGCACTGAGCCGTTGGGGCGTGTAATGGCTGTAAGAAAGCGATAACTGCGGCGCAGCGCCTCTGGCGAGTTGACCGGAACCAGCAAGCTAGGCTTCCAGGCCCGTTCTTGGCCTGAAGGCATGGCCAACACCCGCTTGGCCGCCCATTCCGCCACCGTAATGAACATGCCGCTGCGCACATCACTCCAGGGAGATTTTAGCTGTCGCAACTGCAAACCCTCATACAAAATGAAGATGGCAATGAGCGCAATCAGACTGAATAAAGGGCTGATCAGGAACATCGCAATCAATGAACCGACCAATCCGATGAGGGGCACAACACGTGGAATTTTCAGCAATGGCCGAAAACTGGTCAGGCCCAACGACTGCTCCAACAAAACGACGGCGTTCAACACCGCGTACGTGATGAGAAAGAACATGGTCATTAACGGTGCAATTTGATTCAGCCCACTGCCTGAAAGACCAAAAAGCAGGGTCGCAATGCCCATGCCAATGGTGAGAAGCATGGCGGGACGTGGTTCATCCTTATCATTCTTGCGGGCCAGTGTTTCAGAAAAAGGCACAACGCCATGTTCGGCCATGGCTTGCAACACCTGCGGAGCGCTGATAATTGAGTTGAGTGCGGCGGAGAACGTGGCGGCCAGAATGCCCGCCTGCACCGCCCATCCCCAGGCAGCCTTCTCCACCATGATGGTCATATTCGAGAGCAGCTCATCCGGCGTCGCTACCAGAGATAGCCAATAGGCCAGCGCCAGATAGACGGCGAGCGAAACAAGAATGGCGGCAATTGTGCCCGTTGGAATACTTTGACGGGGATTTTTGAGCGTTCCCGAAAGGCTAACCCCTGTGAGAATGCCCGTCACTGCGGGAAAGAATACCGCAAAAATCGTCCAAAAATCACCGCTGCGAAAACTTCCCCACACTTGTGGATGATAAACCGCACCAGGATGCCCAAATTTACGCGTGGCTCCCAACAACACGCTGAACAGCGAGAAGGTAATCAGAAAGAGAATGAGATAACGAATGCGAGTCGCTAATCCCACACTTATGAAGGCAATGATAGCGATGACCGTGAAGGCGACGAAAACAACTAGCGCTGTGGGATGCGTGGGGAAGATGCTATTCCACCCCTCAGCAAAGGCGAAGATGTAAAACGCCACCGAAATCGCCAGCGCCAGATAAAGCGGCACATTGACGCTGCCGCCCACCTCCAACCCCAGCGATTGGGAGATGATGGAGAAAGAGCCCCCGGCCCCCACCCTGATATTCGTAGCCACGGTAGAAATCGAAAGTCCGGTGGCAAACGTGATGATGTTGGCCATGATGATGACCAAAAAAGCTCCGAGTAAACCAGCATTGCCCACCACCCATCCTGTGCGTAGATACATGACCGCACCCATAATGGTGAGCAGCGTGGGCAAGAAAACGCCCTCGAACGTGCCAAACAGCCTGGTTCGCTTTGTCGTGCGATGGGTGTCTTGTCGGAAAGGGGAGGTGAAGCGCTTGACAATGTTCATGGAAGCGTGGAGCAAATGTCACTGTGAGATGCTTTGCATTGTATCACAATAGAAAAACCGTTGCCCATGCTACAAGCAACAGTGTGACAATCGCTCACTGATGCCCGACCACGAAACGTTCCGGGCAACTAACATGACCCCACGTGCAGTTTTTTCTGGCGCGTCTATGGCAATAATCGCACGTAGATCTGACAACCTGGCGCAAAGTTCATGTTCATGCTCCCTGCCGATTGAAATCAGGGCTAAGGGCCTGCGGCCACCTGACGACCTGCATCGACAGCGTCTTGGATGCCAGATGGCGACATGAATCGGGCGGAAAAAGCGTCTCCGAAAGGGACGAGCGGCGCAGGCAATTCCCTTCTAATTCTCCTTTCCCCGCCCGTCTCGGAGCGGGGGAGGAAGCAAAGGAGGGGGCTGCGCCCCAAGAACCGAATTCATTCGGCCAGTGACAGCAAACAAAGCCAATTTGTGTCAGGTAGGTAGTCCCAATTTTTCTTTCAGGAGCTGCTCGTATAGCGCTTCGGTTTTGCGTTGCATCGTCGCGATATCCCAGCGGTCATCCACCAGGCGTTGGCCTCGTTGCCCCATTTGTCGGGCCAGTGATGGGTTTTCGATGAATTGTATGAGGGCTTGACTGAGACCATGAATATCGCCCTGGCGAAAGACGTATCCGTTGAAGCCATCATGTACGACTTCGCGAATACCTTCTGCTTCGAAGGCCAGGATGGGAATGCCCACCGTGTTCGCCTGGACAAGGACTTGAGGCAAGCCCTCACGTTCACTCACAAACAGTTTGACGTCGAGCATGGCCATGATCTCGGGCACGTCATTGCGATAACCCAGAAAGTGGATGCGTTCAGTTTGTCCTGTGCGGGCGACAAGCGCTTTCAGGCGTTGAGCCGAGAAACCTTCTCCTGCAAATATCATGTGCAGATTAGGATGGTGGGGAGCAAGTTGTTGCATCATGTTGATGAGGTGGCGGTGCCCCTTGCGCCATTCTAGCGCAGCGATGTAGCCGGCGATGAACGCATTTGCAGGAAGGCCCAGTTCATGTCTTTTGGCGATGCGTATGAAGTCACGCCGGATTGCCGCCTGTCGAAATGCCGATAGGTCCATGCCGCTGTGGATGATGACATAATCCTTTGGGGCGCCTACACCAGCGTCCAGATAGCGTTGCATCAGATCTTCTCCGACGCTGATGACTTTGTCGGTCCACAGCATGGCTTTTTTCTCGATCCAACGGTAGAAGGCGTTTTCCAGAGCATTTTGTGTTGGATTGAAGGTGCCGCCATGAAGACCGTGGATGACGATGGGGACGCGGGCTTGATGAGCCGCCCATCGTCCCAATATTCCAGCTTTGCCCAAGTGCGTGTGCACAATGTGATATTGTCGTTTTAAGAACAGTCGTTTTAGTGTTTGTGCAGCGCGCCAATCTTTGAGCGGATGCGCCCGTCTGACAAGGTTTGGCGCCTGAATCCAGTTGACGCCATAACCCTGCGCCCGCCAACGATCTGCGCTTGCGCCAACGATGAGGTCGACGTCGTATTTTGTTTTGTCCAATCCCGCACAAGTTAGAATGGTATTTTTGGCTCCACCAGCGCCATGAAAGCGTGTGATGACATGGCCAACGCGAATTTTTGCAATGGAATCAGACATGATTTGAAATAGCAGAAATTGATGTGACTACATTCTATCGCAAGCTGTCTTCGGGTGGCAAGCTGTCGATGCTTGTGGCTATCTGTTCTGAAAATAACTTGCGAATGTCGGTGAGGCGGAAAAGCGAATCTTTGTAGAGGGCGCAAGGTCGATCTGCGAGTATCTACATGCATTCGTGCTGTCATTAATCTAACCTGATACAAATTTCATTTTCATGCTCCCTGCCGATTGAAATGCCGCCTGCCGATCGGCGTCGACAGCGTCTTGGAGGCCAGATGGCGACACAAATCGGGCGGAAAAAGCGTCCCCGCGGGGGGACGAGCGGCGCGGGCCATTCCTTTCCATATCTCCTCCCCCCGCCCGTCTCGGAGCGGGGAAAGAAGCAAAGGAGGGGGCTGCGCCCCAAGAACCGAATTCATTCGGCCAGTGACAGCAAACAAAGCCAATTGGTGTCAGGTAACTAGATCCAGTAGATCACGATTTGCCATGATGCGCAAAGCCGGATCCGTGGATCTGGCGGTGATGCGCTCGTCAAACCCGCCGGATTGCGAATCCGGCTGGATACATGCGCTCGCAATCGTGATCTACTGAGATCTATTTTCAATGAAACTCGTGAGCTGCGGTGGGTATTGGATGGCGTCGAATTTTGGGAATTTGGCCACCAAGGCGTATTGAAATAGTTTTCGTCAGCGTCGTAACAAGTAAGAAACACGCCACACCGTTGTCCCGCTCCACTCTATTAGCGACTCTCGTCTTCTCACCTAACCTTCCTCTCGCCACTAAGCCTTTTCTCTCACCCTGCCTTGCCGCCATACAGGTTCGATATTGAGGAAAAGGTCTCCTGGCAGTATGAATCATGTTACTGTGCTCAGGAGGTCATGATGACAATTTTCGAAACTGCTCAAATCATCTCTCGCATTTGGCAAGAAGTCTTACTTGTGGATGAAGTTGGACTGCACGATCATTTCTATGATTTAGGAGGGAATCCTCGCCTGTTAGAGCAGATGCTCAACCGTCTGCAAACATCTCTCCGCATGGAAATCTCATTGGTCGATTTGTGTCGTCATCCCACGGTAATGTCTCTGGCTCAATATTACGCAGGGGAGAGTACTAATGGCTCTTCGGTCAGCGCCAGTTATGAGCGCGCGCATCGCCAGCGCAAGTTGATGGCGCAACGCTATCCTGTGCGCCTACGTTTTGCTTCCGCCCAAATGTAACCCAACCCCAAAATTTGGCCCATACTCTCGTGTGGCGTGATTGTTTTCTTCTAAGCGGCAGCCATTAGGTTGCCGTTTTTGTTTTATCTTTTTGACCGTCGTCAATGGTGGGGTGGGAGAATTTGGATTGGTAGTCGAGTTTTGGAGCGGCGAGCAGGGCATGGACAAGTTGCTGTAAAGCGTCCATTTCTTGCTGTAGGCGCTGACGTTGCTCTGGCGGCGCTGTGTCGATTCGTTGACGGCGAAGAGATAGCTCGGCAATGGCTTGATATAGTTGGTTTTCTTGCCTTTGTTTTTTGGTCAGCCAGGGCCAGTTGGGGAGAAGTCGCTCTTTTGGTGGCAGGAGTGCTAATAGTTTTTTTTGCGTTGCTGATGAAAGGGCTGGGGCTTCGTTGCTGTCGAGATAGTTTTTGATGGCATTACGTTCTTGTTGTAAAGAGGCCAATACAATCAACAACATCACCAGCACCCCACCCCAATTCATGAGGAGCGTAGCTAAAAAGAGTGGGGGATAAGTTTCGGTTAGCGTGACAGCAAAGTTATGGAATCCATGAGCAGATATCGCCAGAAGCAGTCCCAAGAGCATGATGGCGCTATAGATTTTTCGATTTGAGAAGCGTATGGCGTAACCAACTGCTGCGCCAAAGATCGCAGTATAGAAGATGTGATTCAATCCAAATAGAATGGCTCTCAGGAATACGGTCAACATCCAGTCGCCAGATGGAATGGCGGAGAGGAAATAGAAAAAGTTTTCCGACATGGCAAAACCTGCTCCCACCAGCGCCCCATATACGATTCCATCCAGGACGCCATCAATTTCTGGACGGGAGAACCGAATTAGGCCCAGCAGTGCCAGCCCTTTTATGATTTCTTCGACGACTGGGGCAATGAGCGCACTTTGCACGAGTGCGTTTCCTAATCCATTGCCGTTGAAAGGCGCCCCAGCTACCAACTCAGCCGCCAGCGCAATGAAGATGGCTGGGAGCGCTCCCCAGGCAAATGCCAAAATCAACAGGTGGGTGGGTTCTCGTTCATATCGATCGGCCCACCAAATCATCCAGACCAGAAAGAGGGTCGGCAGGATTGCAACTACAAGGGAGAAGAAGATCATCATTTTGTTCTTCTCGTTATTTTTTTGAGGAGTTTCGCCCAGGTGGAATATAAACGTACATGCCCGCCGCTTAGATGCCCTTCAATTATCGCATGAGCCAGACTGGCTCGAAAGCTTTCGGCGTCGTGAAATGGGGGCATGAGCACGATGGCCGAGCCGATTTCCCGGGCGGTGTGAGCGTCGCTACCCGCAGTCATGAGCTTGCCATGCGCTTTGGCGATGGCCCGAGCGCCATCATTATCCCCCTGACGCAGACAGCGAGCATTGAGTACTTCCAGCGCATCCACCTGATCGATAATCTTGATTAATGATTCCCGCCCCAGGGCCGAGCCCATGCGCAGGCTATCAAGTGGATGGGGCGCGCCAATGACCGCCCCCTGCGCTTTCAGCCTGTCGATGGTCGTTTGCAACGGTAAACCGCGCGGAATCTCCTCGGTCATGAACCAGCCGATGAGCTCTCCCTCTGCAGTTTTTATCTCCTCACCGGGAATGATGAGTTCGGGCGCCAACGCCTGCACTGCGGCTACGCCCGCCATGGTATTGTGATCGGTGATGGCAATACGGTCGATGCCCTTTTCGCGACAGACCCGAACGATGTCTTCTGGTTTGGAAAGTGAGTCGAAGGATGCGCGAGTATGACAGTGCAGTTCTACGCGCCAGTGTGTGTTGTCGGGCATAGGTCAAAGGTGAAGGGGGTGCGTTTCAATTTGGGGCGCCGTTATTTTGGGGCCGGGCGGATTACGAATCCACCCTGGGGAGCCCTGCTTCGGAGCCGGATTCGCAATCCGGCGGGTTTTGCAATGTCTGCCCCAATTTTGAACCGCACCCGGTGAAGGGATGGGATTGACGTCGGAAATGAGTCACTGACGCCAATCCTACCCCCAAACACCTTTTTCTGCAATCAGGCAATCTGCGGGAGATTGGCCAAGGCCTTAGCCACTTCCTCTTCCGGCAGATCATAATCGACCAGTTGACCAGCGAGATAAGCGTCGTAGGCGCTCATGTCGAAATGACCATGACCGCTGAGGTTGAAGACGATGACTTTCTTCTCACCCGCCTCCTTGGCGGCCAGCGCCTCATCGATGGCCACGCGTACCGCGTGTGCGCTTTCGGGCGCAGGCACAATGCCTTCCGCCTTGGCAAAAGTGACAGCAGCTTCGAAGACCGGATTCTGATGCACGGCCCGGGCCTCGATCAAGCCCAAATCATACATGTGACAGACAATGGGGGCCATGCCGTGGTAGCGCAGACCGCCGGCATGGATGGGCGCAGGAATGAAGGAATGGCCCAAAGTGTACATCTTCATCAGCGGCGTCATCTCGCCTGTGTCGCCGAAATCGTAAACATATTTTCCTTTGGTTAGGCTGGGTGCAGCTGCGGGCTCCACAGCAATGATTTTTGTATCTTTTCCATCGACGATTTTCTCTCGTACAAAGGGAGAAACAAAGCCCGCAAAGTTGGATCCGCCGCCAATGCAACCGATGAGCACATCGGGGTCTTCGCCCGCCATCTGCATCTGTTTCTGCACCTCTTGGCCGATGATGGTCTGATGTAACATGACATGATTCAGCACGGAACCCAGCGCATATTTCTTGGCGCCGCCGCTGGTGGCGGCCACTTCTACTGCTTCGGAGATGGCTACCCCCAGGGATCCGGGAGAGTCTGGGTCTTTTTCCAGGATGGCGCGGCCTGCATTGGTGCGGTCGGTGGGGCTGGCGTAGACTTCGGCGCCGAAAATCTTCATCAGACTGCGTCGATATGGCTTTTGCTGATAAGAAATTTTCACCATGTACACTTCCACAGGCAGATCAAACATACTGCCAGCCATGGCCAGGGCGCTACCCCACTGCCCGGCGCCGGTTTCGGTGGTCAGCGCTTTTGTACCTTCGATTTTGTTGTAGTAGGCTTGAGCCACCGAAGTGTTGGGTTTGTGTGAGCCCGAAGGTGAAACGCCCTCATATTTGAAGTAGATATGGGCGGGCGTTTCCAGGGCCTCTTCCAGGCGCAGCGCTCGAATCAATGGCGTTGGCCGCCACATACGATACACATCCAACACCGGTTTAGGAATATCAATCCAACGGTCGGTGGAGACTTCTTGTTCGATGAGTGACATCGGGAAGAGTGGCGCCAGGTCTTCGGGACCGATGGGTTGCAGTGTGCCCGGATGAATCACTGGGGGCAGAGGTTCAGGAAAGTCGGCCAGGATGTTGTACCAGGCTGTGGGTAGTTCACTTTCATGCAGGAAAAATTTGTGCTGTCGAGACATTTTTGGTTCTCCTTTAGAGTGATAAATGGTTACTACTAAGGTAGCCCGGCTAGAAACCACGAAGACACGAAGCCACAAAGGCACGAAGAAAAGAAAAAGCTTTGAAATTCTTGGTGTTCTTAGTGTCTTTGCGCCTTTGTGGTGATTGAAGTCGGGTACGTTAG